>NZ_JBSFGB010000008.1:0-373331 GCF_053596375.1 Streptomyces sp. NPDC001709
TGGGGCATCTTCCTGCGCAACCACGACGAGCTGACCCTCGAAATGGTCACCGACGAAGAGCGCGACTACATGTGGGCCGAATACGCCAAAGACCCCCGGATGCGCGCCAACATCGGCATCCGCCGCCGCCTCGCGCCCCTCCTGGACAACGACCGCAACCAGATCGAGCTGTTCACCGCCCTCCTGCTGTCCCTGCCCGGCTCACCGATCCTCTACTACGGCGACGAGATCGGCATGGGCGACAACATCTGGCTCGGCGACCGCGACGCCGTCCGCACCCCCATGCAGTGGACCCCCGACCGCAACGCGGGCTTCTCCTCCAGCGACCCGGGACGCCTCTTCCTGCCCACGATCATGGACCCGGTCTACGGCTATCAGGTCACCAACGTCGAGGCCTCCATGTCCTCGCCGTCCTCGCTGCTGCACTGGACGCGGCGCATGATCGAGATCCGCAAGCAGAATCCCGCCTTCGGACTGGGCACGTTCACCGAACTGACGTCCTCCAACCCGGCGGTGCTGGCGTTCCTGCGCGAGTACGGCGACGACCTGGTGCTGTGCGTGAACAACTTCTCCCGCTTCGCGCAGCCCACCGAGCTCGATCTGCGGGTCTACGACGGACGGCACCCCGTCGAGCTGATCGGCGGGGTCCGCTTCCCCGCGATCGGTGAGCTTCCCTACCTGCTGACGCTGCAAGGCCACGGCTTCTACTGGTTCCGGCTCACCCGAGTCGCATCCCGCATCGGCCGCCGCCGCTGACCGACCGGCGCCGAGGAAAGGACGCGTCACCATGCCGAAGACCATCACAGTCCGGCCGAGAGCCGCGGCCGGTCTCGACGGACCGCTGGCCTCGCTGGGTGGGCTGCTGCGCCAATGGCTGCCGATGCAACGCTGGTTCGCGGGCAAGGACCGTCCCGTCACCGATCTGTCGGTGCTGTCCCTGACCGAGCTGTTCCCGGGCTGTCTGCACCTGCTGGTGCACGCCTCGCACGCGCCCGTGCCCACCCCGGGCGGCACTTCCCCACCCGGCGACTGCTACCAGCTGCTGCTCGGCCTGCGCGAGCGCCTCGCCCCGCGGCTGGAGCGGGCGTACATCGGGCGGGCCGAGCAGGGCCCGTTCGCCGGACTCGCGGTGTACGACGCGCTCCACGACCCCCGCTCGGCGCATCTGCTGCTGGAGCGGCTGCGGCAGCCCGGCGCGGCCGGCCCGCTGCGGTTCGAGTCGGACCCGGACGCCCATCTGCCCGGAGGTCTGCCGCCGCGGCTGCTGGACGCCGAACAGTCCAACTCCTCGATCGTGTACGGCGACGCGTACATCCTGAAGGTCTTCCGCCGTATCCAGCCGGGCGTCAACCCGGACCTGGAGGTCACCGCCGCGCTGGCCGCGCAGGGCTGCACCCGGGTGCCGGCGCCGGTGGCCTGGTTCGGTACGACCGCGCCACAGCCGGCCACGCTGGGCGTGCTGCAGCCGTTCCTGCCGGACGCGACCGACGGCTGGACGCTGGCGCTGCGCGCGCTCGCCGCCGGCGACGACTTCACCACCGAGGCCTGTGAACTGGGCCGGGCCATGGCCGAGGTGCACCTCGCGCTCGCCGAGGCGTTCGGGCCGGCCGGGCCGGGCGAGAACGGCCGTACGGCACAGGCGATGTGCGCACGGCTGGACGCGGCCGCGCACGCCGTGCCGGGGCTGGTGCCCTTCGTGCCCGGGCTGCGGGCCGCGTTCCGGGCGCTGGCCACCTGCGACACCGGGCCGCCCGCCCAGCGCATCCACGGCGATCTGCACCTCGGGCAGGTGCTGCGGGCCGGCCGTGACTGGTTCGTGATCGACTTCGAGGGCGAGCCGTCCCGGCCGCTCGCCGAGCGGCGGGCCGCGCACTCTCCGGTGCGGGACGTGGCGGGGATGCTGCGCTCCTTCGACTACGCGGCCCGGCAGCGCCGCCCGTGGCGACCCGAATGGGCGCGCCGCTGCCGGGAGGCGTTCTGCGCGGGCTACGCGGCCCGTGCCGGCTGGGATCCACGCAAGAAGCACGCGCTGCTGCGCGCGCACGAGACGGACAGGGCGGTCTACGAGGTGCTGTACGAGGCGAGACACCGGCCGGACTGGCTGCCGGTACCAATGGCGGCGATCAAGCGGCTCGCCGTGTGGGGAGGCTGACGTCATGGCTCTGCGCGACACCTCGCTCCCCGAGGCGGCCGGCCCCGTGCCGCCCCCGGCCGTCCATCCCCCGGACTACGTCCGGGGGGACCCCCATCTCGCTGCGCTCGACCCGGCCGACCGCGGCCGGCTGCTCGGCGGCGCCCACCACGATCCGCACGCCCTGCTGGGCGCCCACCCGGTCCCGGGCGGCACCCTGTTCCGGGCGCTGCGCCCGAACGCGCGGGCGGTGAGCGTCGTGGTCGACGGGAGGCACGACGCCCTCCGCTCGGAGGGCGACGGTCTCTTCGCGGCCGTCCTGCCGTACGCCGAGATCCCGTCGTACACGTTGCGGGTGACCTACGACGACGTCGAGCAGGAGGTGCACGATCCGTACCGCTTCCTGCCGGCCCTCGGCGAGCTGGACCTGCATCTGATCCGGGAGGGCCGGCACGAGCAGCTGTGGCAGGCGCTCGGCGCCGAGCCGATGACCCACCAGGGCGTGACCGGCACCCGCTTCACCGTGTGGGCGCCCAACGCCCAGGGGGTGCGGGTGGCCGGGGACTTCACGTACTGGGACGGCACGCAGTACCCGATGCGGTCGCTGGGCGCGTCGGGGGTGTGGGAGCTGTTCCTGCCCGGGATCGGCGAGGGCGCCCGGTACAAGTTCGAGATCACCTCGCGCTACGGCCACCGGCTCCTCAAGGCGGACCCGATGGCGCGGTGCACGGAGGTGCCGCCCGACACGGCGTCGGTCGTCGCGGTCTCGCGGTACGAGTGGGGCGACGCGCGGTGGATGGCCCACCGGGGCGACACACCGGTGCACCAGGCACCGTTCTCGGTGTACGAGGTCCATCTGCCGTCCTGGCGACCAGGATTGACCTATCGGCAGCTGGCCGACGAGCTGCCCGCCTACGTCCAGGAGATGGGCTTCACACACGTCGAGCTGATGCCGGTCGCCGGGTATCCGTTCAGCGGCTCCTGGGGCTACCAGGTCACCTCCTACTACGCGCCGACGCCCCGCCTCGGCTCCCCGGACGACTTCAAGTACCTGGTGGACGCGCTGCACCGGGCCGGCATCGGTGTGATCATGGACTGGGTGCCCGCGCACTTCCCCAAGGACGACTGGGCGCTGGCCCGGTTCGACGGGGATCCCCTCTACGAGCCCGGGAACGCGGCGCGCGCCGAGCACCCGGACTGGGGAACGTACGAGTTCGACTACGGCCGGACCGAGGTGCGCAACTTCCTCGTCGCCAACGCGGTGTACTGGTGCCAGGAGTTCCACATCGACGGGCTGCGGGTGGACGCCGTCGCCTCGATGCTCTACCTCGACTACTCGCGGGACTCCGGCCAGTGGGAGCCGAACGTCTTCGGCGGGCGCGAGGACCTGGACGCGGTCGCCTTCCTGCAGGAGATGAACGCCACCGTCTACCGGCGCTGCCCGGGCGTGGTGACCATCGCCGAGGAGTCCACCGCCTGGGACGGGGTGACCCGGCCGACGGACAGCGGCGGGCTCGGCTTCGGGCTGAAGTGGAACATGGGCTGGATGCACGACTCGCTCCAGTACATCCAGAAGGAGCCGGTGCACCGCAAGTACCACCACAACGAGATGACCTTCTCGATGGTGTACGCCTACAGCGAGAACTACATCCTGCCGATCTCCCACGACGAGGTCGTGCACGGCAAGCAGGCACTGGTGTCCAAGATGCCCGGCGACTGGTGGCAGCGGCGGGCCAACCACCGCGCCTACCTGGGCTTCATGTGGGCCCACCCGGGCAAACAGCTGCTGTTCATGGGACAGGAGTTCGCCCAGGGCGCCGAGTGGTCCGAGCCGCACGGCCCCGAGTGGTGGCTGCTCGGCGACGACTACCACTCGGCCGGCGACCACCGGGGCGTGCGGGAACTCGTACGGGACCTGAACAGCCGGTACCGGGCGACCCCTGCGCTGTGGCAGCGGGACACCGACCCGGGCGGGTTCCGCTGGGTGCTGTGCGACGCGGCGGACGACAACGTCTTCGCGTTCGTGCGGTTCGCCGCCGACGGCTCTCCCCTGCTGGCGGTGTCGAACTTCTCGCCGGTCGTCCGGCAGGACTACCGGCTGTGGGTCCCGGACGGGATTCCCGCCTGCACCTGGCAGCAGGAGCTGAACACCGACGACGTCCGCTACGGCGGCAGCGGGGTCGGCAGCGGGGCGCCGCTGAAGCCCGAGGACGGTTTCCTGGGACTCACGCTGCCGCCGCTGGCCACGGTCTGGCTCGCGCCGGAGCACTGAAACCACAGGTGTCGGCGGCCCGCCCAGGGGCAGTCGGGGGTCGTACGGACCCACGACTGCCCCTCGTGGCATGAACACGAAAGGGTGGCACCACGTGCGCACTGTCGGAGTGGAGGAGGAACTCCTTCTGGTCGACCCGGACAGCGGCGAACCGAAGGCGCTGGCGGCGGCCGTCCTCGCCCGGGTCGCCCATGACGATCCCGGGCAGCATGTGTTCGAGAAGGAGCTGTTCCGGCAGATGCTGGAGTTCGCCACGCATCCGCAGGCGGACATGGCGGCCCTCGGCGAGGAGATCGTGCGCTGCCGCAAGGAGGCGGCCCGGCACGCCGGGGAGCTGGGCTGCGCGGTCGCGGCGCTGGCCACCTCCCCCCTGCCGGTCAGCCCCGCCCTCAGCGTGAACGAGCGCTACGAATGGCTGGCCGAGCACTTCGGGATACCCACCTGGGAGCAGTTGGTGTGCGGCTGTCATGTGCATGTGTGCGTGGAGTCGGACGAGGAGGGCATCGGGGTCCTGGACCGGATCCGCCCATGGCTTCCGGTGCTCCGTGCGATGAGCGGGAACTCCCCGTTCTGGCAGGGAAGGGACACCGGCTACGCCAGCTATCGCAGCCGGGTGTGGAACCGCTGGCCGTCGGCCGGACCGACCGAGCTGTTCCGCTCGCCCGAGCGGTATCACCGGCGGGTGGCGGACATGGTGGCCACCGGTGCCCTGCTGGACCGGGGAATGGTCTACTTCGACGCGCGGCTGGCCGTCCGCTATCCGACCGTGGAGATCCGGGTGGCGGACGTATGCCTCGGCGCGGACACCGCCGCGCTGATCGCGACGCTGACCCGCGCGCTCGTGGAGACCGCCGCACGGGACTGGCGGGCGGGCCGGCCGGCGCCCGACCACAGCGTGAGCCTGCTGCGACTCGCCGACTGGCAGGCCGCCCGGTTCGGCCTGGAGCAGAACCTGCTCGACCCGGCGACCATGCGGCCCGACCCCGCGCCGCGGGTGCTGCGCACGCTGCTGGAGCACACCGGGGAGGCCCTCACCGCCTGCGGTGACGCGGAGCGCGCCGAGCAGGGCATCACGGAGCTGCTGCGGCGGGGCAACGGGGCGCGCGAGCAGCGACGGCTGCTGGTGAGGACCGGCAGCCTGCGGGGCGTCGTCACCGAGTGCGTACGGCACACCCAGGGCTGACCGGCCCGGCCGGCCGATCGGCACCGGGCCCCAAGGACACGCCCACGTCATCGGACGATCACGACTTCCCCGTTCCCTGCACCGAACGCGCTCGTCTCGGCTACATTCGAGCACCGCCGACACAGAGCCGATCGGCGGTGTGACCCTCCGTACACCCAGGAGCAGCGCATGCGCGACGTCGCTTTCGCTCCCGCCGTTACTTCGCTCACCGGCGGCCTCGCCGACAGCGTCTTCGACACCGCCGAGCGCGAGCCCACCCTGCCGGTGCTCGCGCACCGCGCGGATCCCGCCGCCACCGTCTGGCAGGAGGTGACGGCCGTCGAGCTGCGGGACGAGGTGGTCGACCTGGCCAAGGGGCTGGTCGCCGCCGGGATCTCCCCCGGCCACCGGGTGGCCCTCATGTCCCGCACCCGCTACGAGTGGACCGTGCTCAGCCACGCGCTGTGGGCGGTGGGCGCGGAGATCGTGCCGATCCACCCGGCCTCCTCACGCGACCAGGTCGAGTGGATCCTGCGGGACGCCGGCTGTGTGGCCGTGGTCGTGGAGGACGAGCAGGGTGTCATGACGGTCGGCACGGTGTGCACCCGGCTGCCGCGGCTGAGGCACGTCTGGCAGCTGGACGCGGGCGCGCTCGCCGAACTCGTCCGGCAGGGCGCGGTCGTGCCGTACACCACCGTGGAGTCGCTGCGCCGGATCGTGCTGCCGGACGCCACGGCGGCCGTCGTCTACACCTCGGGCACCTCCGGCCGGCCCCAGGGCTGCGCGCTGAGCCACCGTGGCCTGGCCTACCCCTGCGACACGCTGCTGGCCGGCTGGCTGCACACCGCGGCGCCGCCGGGCGAACAGCCGTCCGTGCTGGCGTTTCTGCCGTTCTCCCATGTGTACGGCATCATGATCATGCTGACCTGTGTGCGCGGCGGCGCCCTGATGGCGCACGAGCCGGAGCCCACCGAGGCGTCGCTGGCGTCGGCGCTGAGCACGTTCCGGCCGACGTATCTGTACGGCGTACCGTCGGTCTTCGAGAAGCTCTACAAGAAGTTCCTGCGGGCCGCCGAACAGGCGGGCCGTGGTGACCTGTTCGAGCGGGCCGCGCAGACCGCGCGGGACTTCGCCGCCGCCGAGGAGCACCGCCGGCTGGGCACCGGCGCCGGACCGGGTTTCGAGCTCAGGCTGCAACACGCCCTGTACGAGCGGACGGTGTACCGCAGGCTGCGCGCCGCGCTCGGCGGGCGGGTGCTGCGCGGCACCTCCGGCGGCTCCTCGCTCAGCCGCGAACTGACCCTGTTCTACGCGGGCATCGGCGTGTTCGTGCACGACGGGTACGGCCTCACCGAGGCCTCCGGCGGGATCACCATGCAACCGCTCGGCCGGGAGAAGTCCGGGACGGTCGGCCGGCCGCTGCCGGGCACGGAGGTCCAGGTGGCCGACGACGGGGAGATCCTGGTGCGCGGGCCGTCGGTGTTCCAGGGCTACATCGGCGACGAGCCGGCGACGCGGGCCGCGCTGCGCGGCGGCTGGCTGGCCACCGGGGACATCGGGCGGCTGGACTCCGAGGGGTATCTGACGATCACCGGGCGCAAGAAGGACATCATCGTCACCAATGGCGGCAAGAGTGTCGCCCCGGCCCCGCTGGAGCAGCGGCTGCGCATGCATCCGCTCGTCCACCAGGCGGTCGTGATCGGCGACGACCGGCCCTGTGTCGGCGCCCTGATCACCCTGGACCCGGAGTTCCTCGCGCACTGGCGGGGCGCCCTGGCCCTCCAGGCGGACAGCCCGGCTCGGGAGACCCGCGAGGAGAACGCGCTGCGGGAGGAGATCGCGCGGGCCGTCGCCTCCGCGAACAGCACCGTGTCCCGTGCGGAGTCCATCCGGGTCTACCGGGTCCTCCCGGAGCCGTTCGCCGCGCACAACGGGCTGCTCACCCCGTCGATGAAGCTGCGCCGGGACGCGATCGTGCGCCACTACGCCGCCGAGATCGAGGCGATGTACCAGGCGCGGTCCCGGGCGGCCCGGGCCCCACAGGAGCCGGCGGAGTGGGACGAGCCGGACGACGTCTTCCGCTGACGTCCTGCGCCGCGGAGCCGGAGCCGGACGCACGCGGGGCCGGGGCGGACGCACGCGGGGCCGGGGCGGACGGATAGCCCGCCCGGCTGCGGGAACTCGCAAGCGCAGGACGAGACCAGCACCGACAACCGTCCTGGTCGGAGGGTTCCGCCAAGGCCCGGACCGGCCGGGACCGGGGTAGGCGAGATGGCGACGAAGCCGCGTGGGGACGACACACCGTCCGCGGAGGACAGGTACGAGCGCACCTTCTCCTTCGCGGGTGAGCTGTGCAACGTCACGGAGGCGCGGCTCGCCGCGGAGGAGTTCCTGTGCGCGCTCGCCACGCGGACGCCGCCGGCCGCGCACGAGTACTGGGACGACATCCTGCTGGTCGTGACGGAGCTGGCCGCCAACGTCATCCAGTACGCGCCCGGCCCGTTCGGTCTGCGGATGCGCCGCACCTTCGACGGGGTGCACGTGACGATGCGCGACACGAGCAGGACCCCGCCGGAACCGCGGCCCTTCCATCCGCGCACGGGCGGCGGCGGCATCGGCTGGCACCTGGTGCACACGCTGTGCACGCAGGTCAGCGTCGTCGTCCACGACGAGGGCAAGGACATCCACGTCTTCCTGCCCTGGTGACCGCACCGCGTGTACGACGTGTATGTGTGCGACGACCGGTTACTCCGGCCCGAGTGGGGGCATGCTGGTGCCCACGCGTTCGTCTGCCTGCCGCACCCGGCTCGCGGAACGGTCCGGGGCACGGTGGGATCAAGGTGGTGCGCACCGGTCCAGGGCAGGCGAACGGCGTCGAGTCGGACCGCCTGGAGCCGCAGAGAGGGATGAACACCGTGACACGACCCAGGATCCTGGTGGTTGGCGCAGGCTTCGCCGGCGTCGAGTGCGTGCGCCGCCTGGAGCGGAAACTCGCTCCCGCCGAAGCCGACGTCACCCTGGTGACGCCGTACGCCTACCAGCTGTACCTGCCCCTGCTGCCCCAGGTCGCCTCCGGCGTGCTCACGCCGCAGTCGATCGCCCTGAGCCTGCGCCGCAGCAAGAAGTACCGCACCCGGATCATCCCGGGGGGCGCCATCGGCGTGGACCTGAAGTCCAAGGTGTGCGTCGTCCGCACCATCACCGACAAGACCGTCGACGAGCCCTACGACTACATCGTGCTGGCCCCCGGCAGCGTGACCCGCACCTTCGACATCCCGGGGCTGACCGAGCACGCCTTCGGGATGAAGACCCTCGCCGAGGCCGCCTACATCCGCGACCACGTCATCTCACAGCTCGACCTCGCGGACGCCAGCGACGACCCGGCCGAGCGCGCCGCACGGCTGCAGTTCGTGGTGGTCGGCGGCGGCTACGCCGGCACCGAGACCGCCGCCTGTCTGCAGCGGCTGACGCACGCCGCCGTCCAGCGCTACCCGCGCCTGGACCCCGGCCTGATCAAGTGGCATCTGATCGACATCGCGCCCAAGCTGATGCCGGAGCTCGGCGAGAAGCTCGGCCGCAGCGCGCAGGAGATCCTGAAGCGGCGCGGTATCGAGGTGTCGCTGGGCGTGTCCATCGAGAAGGCCGGGGCGGAGGAGGTCACCTTCACCGACGGCCGGGTGGTGCCGACGCACACCCTGATCTGGACGGCCGGTGTGGTCGCGAGCCCGCTGATCGGCACGCTCGGCGCGGAAACGGTCCGCGGCAGGCTCGTGGTGAACACGGAGATGGCCCTGCCCGGCCACGACGGGGTGTTCGCGCTCGGGGACGCGGCCGCCGTGCCCGACGAGGCCAAGGGCGAGCCGGGCGCGGTCTGCCCGCCCACCGCGCAGCACGCCATGCGCCAGGGCAGGAAGGTCGCCGACAACGTCATCGCTACGCTGCGGGGGCAGCCGCTGACGCCGTATGTGCACCGCGACCTGGGGCTCGTCGTCGACCTCGGCGGCAAGGACGCGGTGTCCAAGCCGCTCGGCATCGAGCTGCGCGGGGTACCGGCCCAGGCGGTGGCCCGCGGCTATCACTGGGGGGCGCTGCGCACCAACGTCGCCAAGACCCGGGTGATGACCAACTGGCTGCTGAACGCGGTAGCGGGCGACGATTTCGTCCGCACCGGCTTCCAGGCCCGCAAGCCCGCCCGGCTGAAGGACTTCGAGTTCACCGACTCGTATCTGACTCCGGAGCAGGTGCGGGCCCGGGCGGAGGGCAAGGCCGTCGACGGCCCGTGAGGCGGCGGCGACCCCGGCCGGGGGCAGGTGGCCCGGGCCGTCGTGCGATGCTGGGTCGGAGATCGATTTCCGGCACGGGAGAGAGCGCGGCGGCGTGAGCACAGCGGGACGGTCGGGTCGGGTACGGATGTGGGACCGGCTCGCGGCATCCGATCCCGGGCTGCTCCGGCTCACCGCGGGAGCCCGCACGGTCACCGCGATCGCGCTCACCCTCGCCGTCCTGGCGGCCCTGCGGGTGCCGGTGCCCCACCTGGTCGCCGGTGCCATGGCGGCGATGGTGTCGACCTTCGCCATCCACGACAAGCAGCGCTCCCAGCAGGCCGTGACGCTCGCGCTCGGTCTGCCGGTGGCGCTGGCCTCGGTGTCGCTGGGTGCGCTGCTGAACCAACGGGTCGTCGTCGGGGACCTGTTCTTCGTCGTGCTCATCTTCTGCGCGGTCTACGGCCGCCGGTTCGGCGACCGCGGCACGGCCCTGGGTCTGATCGGGTTCCAGATCTACTTCCTCTCCCTGTTCGTGCACGCGACCACCTCCACGCTGCCCGCGCTGTACGGGGTCATCTGCGTGGCGTTCGCGTGCAGCGCCACCGCGCGCTTCGTGCTGCTGCCGCAGACCCCGGCGGGCACCCTGGACCGGCTGCGCCGAGCCTTCCGTGCTCGGCTCGCGCAGCTGATCGCCGTCCAGGCCGAGTTGCCGGCCGCCGGACCCGACGACGTGGAGAAGGTCCTGGAGGACCTGCGCACGGCGACCGCGCGACTGCACGAGACGGCGCTGATGATCCAGGGGCGGCTGGAGGACGGCACCTCGGACGCCGCGGTGGCCCGGCTGTTGCAGCGCCGGATCGCCGACGCCGAGATCGCCTCCGAGCGGCTCGGCCTGCTGCTGCTCACCGCGCGCAGCGCCGAGCGGACCGACACCCTGACCCTGCATCTGCCCGGCGCCCCGCTGCCCTCGGGCGGGGAACTGCCGGTGCGGGACGAGGCGACGGTGGCGCTGCTGCGGGACCTGGGGGCGCTGCGGCTGCTGATGCTGCGGCCGGTCGACGAGGCCCGGGGCACCGCGCTGGCCCAGGTGCGCAACCGGCTGCTCGGCTACCGCGAGGAGGAGAACCTGCCCAAGGCCTCCCCGGCCATACAGGACGTCTTCCGGGGGCTCGGCGAGGCCGCCCGGGCCGCGCTGGGTCTGCGGCTGGCGCTGGACGGGCCGCAGGACGAGTCCGACGACAGCCCCGCGACCACCCGCTCGCGCGAGGAGCTGGACGCGGAGGACGCCGCGATCGAGGCGGGCGAGGAGAGGGAGGCGGAGGAACCGGAGCCGACCGGTCTCAAGAGGCCGACGACACGGGCCGCGGTCCAGGTGGCCGTCGGCTCCGCGCTGGCCATCGCGGGCGGTGAGCTGCTGTCCAGTCAGCGCTGGTACTGGGCGGTGCTGACCTGCTGGATCGTGTTCCTCAACACCGCCTCGACCGGCGAGATCCTGGTGAAGGGCTACCGTCGGCTGCTGGGCACGGTGCTCGGCGTGGTGGCCGGCATCGGACTCGCCGGGCTGGTCGGGCACCACACGTGGACGGCGTTCGCCCTGGTGCTGCTGTTCATCTTCGCGATGTTCTACACCGCGCCCCTGTCCTACACGCTGATGTCGTTCTTCGTGACGGCGATGCTGGGGCTGCTCTACACGCTGCTGAGCACCTACAGCGTGTCGGTGCTGGTGCTGCGCGTGGAGGAGACGGCGCTGGGCGCAGTCTGCGGGGTGATCGCGGCGGCGCTGGTGCTGCCGGTCCACACCGACCGCCGCACCAACGACCTCCTCGTCGACGTCCTCGACAAGCTGGCGGACGTCACCCGTGCCGCCATGGACCAGCTGAGCGGCGCGCCGCCGGCCGATCTGGTGGACGGGGCGCGCGACCTCGACCAGGCGCTGGCCGACCTGCGCGCCGCCACCCAGCCGCTCACCCACCCGATCAGCCCGCTGCGTTCCCGCCGGGACACCGCCCGGTACGTGGTGGCGCTGCTGGAGACCTGCGCCTACCACGGACGCTCGCTCGCGGCCACGGCCGAGCTGCTGCCGACGCACCCGTCGATCGCGGCCGACCCCCGGCTGCGCGGGGCGGGAGCGCGGATCGTGCACAACATCGAGGCGATCGCCGCGCATGTCGCGGACCCGCGTGCCACGGCGGAGATCGAGACCGGTCCCAGCATCGCCTCGATGCTGGAGCCGGGAACCCTGCGCACCCCGCGCTACGGCCGGGTCACCGACCGGGTGCTGCGCCATCTGCAGCGGCTGGACGAGGCGGTCTCGGGTCTGGCCCGGCCGCTGGGCATCACCACCGGGGCGGACCGGCCGAAGAAGTGACGTTCTGTCGCCTGGGGCACCCCCGGTCGAAGACTGGGGGACCTCATGCCGGGTCGGTTCCGCACGCGCGCCGGCCCATCGCCTCGTCGCGGACGCGGGCGCAGCTGCGGCTGATCAGCCGGGAGACGTGCATCTGGGAGATGCCCAGCCGGTCGGCGATGCGGCTCTGGGTCATGTCCTCGAAGAACCGCATGTAGAGGATGGCCCGCTCCCGCTCGGGCAGCCGGCGCAGCCCTTCCTTGGCGGCCTCGCGGTCGACGACGACGTCGTAGGAGGTGTCCGCCGCGCCGAGGGTGTCGGCGAGGCTGTAGCCGTCGTCCCCGGTGGACAGTTCGGCGTCCAGCGAGAGGGTGCTGAAGCTGTCCAGGGCCTCCCTCCCCGTGCCAACCTCCTCCTCGGTGAGGCCGGTGTGGGCGGCCATGGCGGCGGCGGTGGGTTCGGGGCTGCCGGGGAGCTGGGTGAGTTCACGGCGGGCCACGCGTACCCGGTTGCGCAGTTCCTGCACCCGGCGCGGCACCCTGAGCGCCCACATCCGGTCCCGGAAGTGCCGCTTGATCTCACCGGTGATGGTCGGCACGGCGTAGCTCTCGAAGGCCCCGCGGGACGGGTCGAACCGGTCGACGGCCTTCACCAGTCCGAGCGCGGCCACCTGCCGCAGGTCCTCCACGGACTCGCCGCGGTCGCGGAAGCGGCCGGCGATCCGGTGGGCCATGGGCAGCCAGGCCGCGACGAGTTCGTCGCGTACGGCGTCCCGCTCGGGGCCGCCGTCCAGCGCCGCCAGCCGTGTGAACAGCCCCGCCGTGTCGGGGGCGTCGTCATGGGGCCGCCGCGCCGGTGCGGCGGCGGAGTGCGTGCCGGATGTGCCGGGAGGGCTTGTCGACATATCGGTCAGCATGCGGAATCGCTCCTGAACGTGGTGTCGGGGCAAGCGCCGGAACGGAGGTTCCGGTGCCCTGCCCGAACGGTGGTGTCAGGGTTCGCCGCGGGTGGTCAGCCCGGTCCGCCGGGAGGGGGACCCAGGCAGTCGTACGGTTCCCGCCGGGCGCGCGCCTCCGGTCCGAAGCACGGGTTTCCGCCTGCCCCTCGGTCCGGGGAACAAACACCGCACGGGCGGAAGTTCGCGGGGATTCAGCGCAGTGGTACGACGGCCGTGATGCACTTGCCCCCGCAGGGCAGCTCCGCGACCCGCACGTCCCGCGCCAGCCGGCACACGATGGGCCAGCCGCGACCGCCGACCCGGGTGTGGCCGCACTCGTCGACGGGCGGGGCGGCCACCGGCAGCGCGTCGCTGCGGTCGCTCACCGACACCCGTACACCGCCGGAGTCGACGTCGACGTCGAAACCGGTGATGCCGCCGCCGTGCAGGATGGCGTTGGTGGTGAGTTCCGAGGTGACCAGCAGGGCGTCCTCCATGGCCTCGGCACCACAGGGGATGGCGCGGGCCCTGCACCGTTCGGCCACCACGCGCTGTACGGTTCTGCGGGCGTCGGCGGGCCGGCACGGCAGTCGGCGGCATGGTTCCCGCAGCGTTGCGGAGGAGCTGGTCCGGTGCTTCTCGCGCATCCTTTCCTCCCTGAGCGCCGCCCGGATTGCTCTGCTCCCTTTCGGCTGACCGCTCCTGGCGCCCTCAAACACTGCCGGTACCCCTGTCATCACCGCGGACCTCCCGGGTACCCGGCGGGTATGACCGATGTCGTGGACGCGGATGAGTTGTTGCGGCGCATCCGGCGCGGCCTGGAGCGCGCGGCCAGGGAGGAACAGGCCTGGCGGGAGCGCGCGGAGAGCCTGGCGGCGACGGATCCGGACGGCGCGCGGGAGGCGGCGGTCCGGGCGCGGGCGTTCGAGGCGGTGCTGCGGGTGCTGGAGGAGATCGTCTGCCCGGGCAGGCCGCCGGCCCCGGCGGAAGGCGTGAAACAGGTCACGTGACCCGCTTCTGGTTACCGAAACGCCTCACAGATGGTTTATCGTTCATACATACGTGGTGCCCGAGGTGACCGGAACCGTCCTTCCTCCCTCCGCCGCGCCACCGCATACGGCCCTGGCTGGCTTCCCCCGTCCAGCCAGGGCTTTTTGCTGCCCGGATGCGGCCGTGGACCGGGATACGGCGAGGAAATCCGCGTCCTTCGAGGTGCCCGAAGGGGCGGCAGCGGCTGAAATGGGCATAGCGACAGCACCCGAACCGCCGCCGGCGAGGAGCACCGCGCCATGACCAAAGCGATAAAACTGCTGACCGCCCTGCCCCAGGCGCAGCGCGAGCGCCTGATGGAACTGGCCGAGGAGGTCGGGTTCCCGGAGGACACCCGCATCTTCGAGGCGGGCGGTACCGCCGACCGGTTCTGGGTGATCCGTTCGGGCGCGGTCCATCTGGACACGCAGGTCACCTCCCGGCAGCGGGTGACGGTGGCCACGCTGGGCGCGGGCGACATGCTCGGCTGGTCCTGGCTGTTCCCGCCGTACCAGTGGGACTTCGGCGCGGTGGCCTTCAGCAACGTACGGGCCTACGAGTTCGACGGGCCCTCCGTGCTCGCGCTGTGCGTGGAGGATCCGCTGCTCGGGCTCTCGCTGGTGCGGACGGTGGCCGAGATCCTCGCCCACCGTCTGGAGACGACCCGGGGCAAGCTGATGGACCAGTACTCGATCCAGCGGCGCACCGGCCTGCTGTAGTTCAGATCCGGTAACGGCGCAGCGCCGGTACGGAAGCGGCCAGCGCGAGCATCACGACGACGACCAGAAGGCCGCCGCCCGCCACGGCGGCGCGCGGGCCGAACGCCGAGCCGCCCGTGCCGTGCAGCACATCGGCCAGGCGCGGACCGCCCACGACGACCACCGTGAAGACGCCCTGCATCCGGCCGCGCATCTCGTCGGTCGCCGCCGACAGCAGGATCGCGCCGCGGAACACCATCGAGACCATGTCGGCGACGCCGGCCACGGCGAGGAAGGCCAGGGCCACCCACAGGTTGCCGCTCAGCCCGAACCCGGCGATGGCCGCGCCCCAGCCGACGACCGCCCCGATGACCATCCAGCCGTGCCGGCGGGCCCGGGAGAACACCCCGGAGAACAGGCCGCCGAGCACCGCGCCGACCGGGATGCCGGCGAAGAGCACACCGAGCGCGAGACCCTCGCCGTAGGAGTGGTAGGTCTGCGCGGCCAGCTGCGGGAACAGGGCTCGGGGCATGCCGAGGACCATGGCGACGATGTCGGCCAGGAAGGACAGCAGCAGCACCTTGTGCCGGGATATGTAGCGGAACCCGGCGGCTATCTCGCGCACCCCGGCCCGGCGGGCTGCCTCGCCGAGCGGCGGCAGTGCGGGCAGCTGGAAGACGGCCCACACGGTCACGCAGAGCGCCAGGGCGTCGACCAGGTACAGCTCGGGCAGCCCGATGACCGGGATCAGCACACCGGCGAGCAGCGGGCCCGCCACCAGGCCGGTCTGCATGACCGTGGAGCCGAGCGCGTTGGCGGCGGGCAGTTGCCCGGCGGGGACCAGCCGGGCGATGGAGGCGTTGCGGGCCGGGGAATTGAGCCCGAAGAACGCCTGCTGGAGCGCGAGCAGCACCATCAGCACGCCGACCGAGTCCAGCCCGGAGACGGCCTGCGCCCAGAACAGCAGCGAGGTCACCGCGATGCCGGAGTTGGTGACCAGCAACAGCTTGCGGCGGTCGACGGTGTCGGCGACCGCGCCGCCCCAGAGCGCGAACACCACCATGGGCAGGAGGCCGGCCAGGCTGGCGTAGCCGACCCATGCCGAGGAGTGCGTGATGTCGTAGATCTGCTTGGGCACGGCGACGGCGGTGAGCTGGCTGCCGACGGCGGTGACGATGGTCGACGACCACAGGCGCCGGTAGGCGGGGATGCTCAGGGGACGGGTGTCCATCGCCCAGCGGCGCCAGCCGCGGCGCGGCGGGGCCGCCGGGCCGGTCGCGGAGTCGGGTTCGGTGGTGCTGCTCTCGCTCGTGTCCACGGGTGTCCTGTTGCCGATAGAGGTTGCTCGCTACATCTTTTCGATTTGAGAGCCTAACTATCTCAGCAACCCCTGTGCACGCCCAACGGATTCGCTCAGGATCCGGCGATGAGCATGGCCCCCAGCGCCAGCATGGTGACGGCGACCAGACCGTCCAGGACCCGCCAGGCCGCCGGCCGGGCCAGGAATCGGCCGAGCAGCCGGGCGCCGAAGCCGAGCGCGGCGAACCAGCACAGGCTGGCGAGCGCGGCGCCGAGCCCGAAGGTCCAGCGCAGCGCGCCCCGGTCGGCGGCGAGGGAGCCGAGCAGGAACACGGTGTCCAGGTAGACATGCGGATTGAGCCAGGTCAGCGCCAGACAGGTGAGCACCGCCCGGCGCCGGGAGCCCGCGGCCTCCCCCTCGGTGCTCAGCCCGGCCGTGCCCGGCCTGAGCACCCGGCGGGCGGCGAGGGCGCCGTAGCAGAGCAGGAAGGCACCGCCGACGATCCCGACCGCCCGGACCGCGCCCGGCCAGGCCACCACGACGGCCCCGACCCCGCCCACGCCGAGCGCGATGAGCACCGCGTCGGACAGGGCGCAGATGCCCACCACGGCGAGGACCGCGTCGCGGCGCACCCCCTGGCGCAGGACGAAGGCGTTCTGGGCGCCGATGGCGATGATCAGGGAGAGGCCGCTGCCGAATCCTGCGGCAGCGGCGGTCAGGGCGTGGTTCATGCCGTAGACGCTAGGAACACCACTCCGCGCCAGTCCAGCTAAAGATTCTTACGTATCCTTAGCTCCTGTGATGACGGAACTTCCCCTGGAGCAGGTGCGGACGCTGCTCGCCGTGGTGGACGAGGGCACCTTCGACGCCGCCGCGGCCGCGTTGCATGTGACGCCGTCGGCGGTCAGCCAGCGGGTCAAGGCGCTGGAACAGCGCACCGGCCGGGTACTGCTGCAGCGCACCAAACCGGTGCGGCCCACGGAGTCGGGCGCGGTGCTGGTGCGCTACGCCCGGCAGCTCGCCCGGCTGGAACGGGACGCCCGGGGCGAGCTGGGGCTGAGCGGTGCCGGGGAGCCGACGCGGGTGTCGGTGGCGGTGAACGCGGACTCGCTGGCGACCTGGTTCCTGCCGGCGCTGACCCGGGTGGCGGGCCTCTGCTTCGAACTGCACCGGGAGGACGAGGGGCACACCATCGCCCTGCTGCGCGAGGGCCTGGTGATGGCGGCGGTGACCACCGCGTCCGATCCGGTGCCGGGCTGCGCCGTCCGGACGCTCGGGCGGATGCGTTATCTCCCGGTCGCCGCACCGCAGTTCAGCGAGACCCACCTGCGCCGGCGGCCGCTGCGGGAGGCCCTGCCCGAGGCCCCCGTCGTGTTCTTCGACCGCAAGGACGACTTCCAGGACGCCTTCGCACGCCGGCTGGGCCGCAGCTCGGCCGGCCCGCTCCGGCACCTCGTGCCCACCTCGGAGGGTTTCCTGGACGCGGTCGCCGCGGGGCTCGGCTGGGGCATGGTGCCGGAGGTGCAGGCGGACCCGCTGCTGTCGGCGGGCCGGCTGGTGCTCCTCGCGCCCGGGGAGTGGATGGACATCACGCTGTACTGGCAGCAGTGGCGGCTCGACTCCCCCGCGCTGGCGGCGCTGGCCGAGGCGGTGACGGCGACGGCGGCCGAGGCGCTGCGCCGCTGACGGTCACGTCACGGTTTATCCGTTTCGCACCCTCGCAAGTGCCATGCGGAGTACGGTGGTCGGGCGGTGGCGCGGTGGACGGCGGTTCCGCTCCGGTCCTCGCCCCGACTCCGCGCCGCCGGTGCCCGGTCGGGCAGGGGTGTCCGCGGCCTGGTGGCCCATCCGCCCTGTTGCCCCGGCCTGTTGAGCGTGTACGGCTCGCTCCGGGCCGCCCGCGCGCCCGTGTCCGGATCGCGGCGGTCGCGCGTTCCCCTGCCGGATACGCCGTTTCGCACCGCTCCCACCGGTCACCCGAATCCGCGTACGCATTCGAGAGGCACGGACGACTTCGATCCGAATCCAGGAGACTTCGATGGACAACTGGCGCGAGCATGCCGCGTGCCGTTACGAGGACCCCGACCTGTTCTTCCCCATCGGCACCACCGGTCCTGCGCAGGTGCAGACCCAGCGGGCCAAGGCGGTCTGCGGGCACTGCCCCGTCCGGGAACCGTGCCTGGACTGGGCGCTGGGGACGGGCCAGGGCATCGGCATCTGGGGCGGGACGACCGAGCTGGAGCGCCGCGCCCTATACCGCCGTGTCCGCTCCCGGCAGCGCTCCGGCCGGCCCTGACACCGAGGCCCCCGGGCGTCACAGAGGTTCGGTCCGGCAGGCCGGGTCAGGGGTCGTCCGCGGGTGGGCCGGCCGCGGGCAGCCGCAGGGTGAAGACCGCGCCCTCGCCGGGCTCGCTCGCGGCGTCGGCCGTGCCGCCGTGGGCGGCGACCAGGTGGCGGACGATCGGCAGGCCCAGGCCGCTGCCGCCGGTGCGCCGGCTGCGGGACTTCTCGGCGCGCCAGAACCGGTCGAAGACATGCGGCACGTCCTCGGGGGCGATGCCCGTGCCGATGTCGGTGACGGTGAGGACGACGTCGGCGCCGTCCCGGCGGGCGGCGAGCGTGACCGTGCCGTCGGCCGGGGTGTGCCGCAGGGCGTTGGAGACGAGGTTGCCGAGGGCCTGCCGCATGCGCACCGGGTCGGCGTCCAGCCAGGCGGCGGCGTCGGCCTCGGTGCGCAGGGCGACCCCGGCGGCAGCGGCGGCGACCCGGTGGGCGGCGGCGACCTGGTCCAGCAGATCGGCGGCGCGCAGCGGCTCGCGGTGCAGCCGCAGCGTGCCGGCGTCGGCGGCGGCGAGGTCCTGCAGGTCGTCGATGATCCGCTGCAGCACGAGCGCCTCCTCGTGCAACGAGTCCAGCAGCGGCGGGTCGGGCTCTACGACTCCGTCGCGGACCACCTCCAGCCAACCGCGGATGTTGGTGAGCGGGCTGCGCAGCTCGTGCGCGATGTCGCTGACCATCGCCTTGCGCTGGGCCTCCAGGCGTTCGCGGCGCTCGGTCAGGTCGTTGAAGGCCTCCGCGAGGATGCCGGTCTCGTCCCGGGTGGTCACCGGGACCCGTACGTGCAGTTCGGGCGGCGCCCCGGCGGCCTCGGTCAGCGCGCGCAACGGCCGTACGAGCCGGACCGCGACGACGGCGGTCACGGCGACGGTGACCGCGAGGACCAGTCCGGCCGCGCCGATCACCTTGGCCTTGTTGGCCGGGGACATGTCGAAGCGGGAGGGGTTCTGGTCGCCGATGCCGAGGAACAGGTCGGCCACCGGGGTGACGTAAGGCTCTAGCTGGGTACGCCGGGCGGTAAGAATGCAGCGCTGGGCGGCCCGCGCCATGGCCCCCTTGCCCGCCTTGGCGTACTTGGCGACGAGGTAGCCGCCCCCGAAGGGGTCCTTGCCGCTGGGGTCGAAGGTGAGGAACAGCTGCCCGCCCAGGTCCAGGCCGGACTGTTTCAGGCAGGGCCTGGCGAGGTCGGTGAGGTCGGCCAGGGCCTTGCCTTCCGTCGGGGTGGGCGTGTTGAGCCTTCCGTCCTCGCACACCGCCGCGCCGAAGCCACCGGGATCGGTGCCGTCCGGGGTGGTGACGACGGGCCGCCCGCTCGCCGTACGCAGGAGGCTCGTCTGGAGGCCGTAGCGCTCGTAGCACTGTGTGCGCCTGGCGGCCAGCGCGTCCAGTTGCGCGCGCTCCTTCGCCGGCAGCCGGTAGGGACCGACCACGCGCGGGTCGATGCCGCTGAGCTGGGCTCCGGTCTCGCTGTAGGTGTCGGTGCGCAACGGGTCGACGGTGGCGGCGGGCCGGGGCGGCAGCGGGGTGCCGCGGGGCGCGGAGTCGGCGACGAGGGTGCGGTCGGTGGTGGTGAGCGCGATCCGGCGTCCTGTCTCGGCCGCCAGCTGACGGACGGTGTGCCGGACGTCCCTCCAGTCGGAGTGGGTGGCGGCGTACCCGCTGAGCCGGGCCAGGATCCTGTTGTCGGCGGCGAGGTCCTGGCCCTGCTCCTCCTTCAGGGCGCTGGTCGTCGTCGTGACCGCGAGCCAGGCGGTGGCCGCCACCGAACAGACGGCGATCAGGGCGGAGACGAACAGCAGCCGGACGAGCAGCCGTTTGCGCAACGGGATCCGGCGCTTCACAAACACCTCCCGCTCACCCCGGCGCCCCCGCCCTGACCGGCATCCGGCGGACGGCGGCGTTGCAGTGGGGGGCGAGCGGCGCGGCCGCAGCCGCAGACGGCGAGAAGGGGACGCGGCGGGTGGTGTCCGCCCGCAGCGGCCGGCGAAATCGCCGCGCGCCCCACGGCATACAGGGCGCCGGACCGAGGACGGACACCACCCGGCGCGGCACCGACTCACACACCACGGCAGGCGCGACACCAGCCCCCACGCACCTGCACGGGCCGCCGCAGGCACTCCGCACCGCCGGACGCACAGGGCGCCGGCACGCCCCGCGAGCCGCCGCAAGCACCCGCCCCGCCCCCACCCCCGACACCCGACGCGCCACGAACGCCACGCACCCCACCCCCGACTCCCGACGCCCCACGGGCACCACCCACCCCACCCCAGCCCCCCGGCGTCTCACGGGCGGGCGCCGCTCAGTTTGTAGCCGACGCCGAACACGGTCAGCAGCCGGACCGGGCGGCGCGGGTCGGGTTCGATCTTGCGGCGGAGGTTCATGATGTGCACGTCGACGGCCCGCTCGGTGGAGGCCCGGTCGAAGCCGCGGGTGCACTGCAACAGCTGCCGCCGGGTGAACACCCGTTCCGGCTCGGCGGCCATGGCCAGCAGGATCTGGAACTCGGCTGGCGTGCAGTCCACGGCCACGCCGTCGCAGCGCACCTCGTGCCGTTCGGGGTCGACGCCGATCCCGGCGGCCCGTACCACGGGGTCGGCGTCCCGGGGGCCGCTCCCGCGCCCGCTGCGCCGTAGCACCGTGCGGATGCGGGCCATCAGCTCGCGCGGGCTGTACGGCTTGGTCATGTAGTCGTCGGCGCCCAGTTCGAGCCCGAGCAGCAGATCGTCCTCGGCGGAGCGGGCGGTGAGCATGACCACCGGGATGTCCGGGGCGTCGCCGCCGCGCAGCGCCCGGCACACGCCGAAGCCGTCGACGACCGGCAGCATCAGGTCCAGGACGACCAGGTCGGGCCTGAGCCGGCGGGCGGCGTCCAGCGCGGCGGCGCCGTCGTGCACCACCGTGGCGGTGTGTCCCTCGGCCAGCAGGGAACGGCGGATCAGTTCGGCCTGCTTCTCGTCGTCCTCGGCGACCAGTACATGTGCGCACACGAGTTCGGATCCTAGGCGGCTCAGCCGGCCGACCGGTCGGCGTACCCCATCATGGTGTCGACCCTGGCCGACACTTGTGTGGAACCGGTCAGGGTTCAGGCCCTGTTCGGCTTGCCCTTCGCGTACAGCCAGGTGTGGAACAGGGTGTCCAGCCGCTTCCCCGAGATCCGCTCGGCGAGCCGCTCGAACTGTGCCGTCGTGCCATGGCCGCCGCGTTGTCCGGCCGCCCAGGAACGCAGGATCCGGAAGAAGGCCCGGTCACCGACGGCCTTGCGCAGTTCGTGCAGGGTCATGGCGCCGCGGACGTAGACGGGTGTGTCGAAGATGCTCTTGCCGCTGCCCGGGTCACCGGGCGGGAAGGACCACAGGTGGTCGCCCGCCGGGCGGGCGTAGAGGGCGTTGAAGGTCTTCTGGGCGCTGTCGCCGCCATGCTGTTCGGCATACAGCCACTCGGTGTAGGTGGCGAAGCCCTCGTTGAGCCAGATGTCCTTCCAGGAGGTCAGCGAGACGGAGTCGCCGAACCACTGGTGGGCGTTCTCGTGGACGAGGGTGCTCAGGTCGGGCGCGGAGTCGTAGAGCGGCCGGGTCTGGGTCTCCAGGGCGTAGCCGGCGTCCGGGGCGTGGTCGACGATCGACCCGGCGGAGCGGAAGGGGTACGGCCCGAACAGCTTGCTCTCCCACTCGAGGACGGACGGCAGCCGCTTCAGCACCGGGGCGGCCGCGCTCGCCTCGCGCGGGTCGACGGCGTTGTACACCTGTATGCCGTCGTGGGTGGTGAACTGCTCGACCTTGAACTTTCCGACGGTCGCGGTGGCCAGGTAGGAAGCCATCGGCTGGGTCTCGCGCCAGTGGAAGGTCGTACGGCCGTGTGTGGTCCGCTGTCCGAGGAGAACACCGTTGGCGACGGCCGTGCGCCCCTGCGGGACGGTGATGGTGAAGTCGTACGACGCCTTGTCCTTGGGGTGGTTGTTCGCCGGGAACCAGGTCATCGCGCCCTGCGGTTCGCCCGCGACGAAGGCGCCGTCGTCGGTGGGGATCCAGCCGTCCGCGCTGCCGTCGGGGTCGGTGACCGGCTTCGGGGTGCCGTTGTAGGCGACGGTGACCCGGAAGTCCCGGCCGGTGCGCAGGGTGTGGCGCGAGCTGACGACGAGTTCCTGGCCGACGCGCCGGAAGACCGCGGGCGCGCCGTCGACGGTGACTCCGGTGACCTTCAGGCCCTTGAGGTCGAGGTCGAAGCGGCCGAGGTTCTGGGTGGCGCGGGCGGTGAGCACGGCCTTGCCGTCGAGGTGCCGGGAGGAGGGGTCGTAACGGAGCGTCAGGTCGTAGTGCC
The DNA here is from genome assembly GCF_053596375.1 of Streptomyces sp. NPDC001709. NCBI lineage: Bacteria > Bacillati > Actinomycetota > Actinomycetes > Kitasatosporales > Streptomycetaceae > Streptomyces > Streptomyces sp. NPDC001709. The sequence continues at coordinate 22,796 of NZ_JBSFGB010000008.1, forward strand.
GGACGTGGTAGCCGCCGTTGCCGCTGAGCGGGAAGTAGGGGTCGCCCACGCCGGGCGCGCCGGTCGCGTCCGCCGCCGTGGGTCCGGCGGCGCCGATCAGTGCCGCCACGGCGACGGGGACGGTGGCGAGGACCGTCTCGCGGCGCAGGCCGGCGGTGCGGCGCCGGGCGGGCTGTCTGCGGGGTGGCGTCACGGGCGCTCCTCGGCAGGTGGCTGGTGATCGTCTGGCCGACAGACTAGGCGCGGGAGTGTCAGGGACTCCCCCACGTTCAGGTCAAGTCTCGCCGCGTCGCCGCCCGGGGAGGCCGGGCGCACGGAAGTACGCTCACAGAACCGTCCACCGTCCTGTGAGGGAGAAACGACCATGAGCGTGCGTGTGCGCCGGATCTACGAACCGCCCGAGCCCGACGACGGCCTGCGGGTGCTGGTCGACCGGCTGTGGCCGCGCGGCCTCGCCAAGGACGAGGCGCACGTCGACCAGTGGCCCAAGGCGCTCACGCCCTCCACCGAGCTGCGCAAGTGGTACCACGGCGGCGGCGCGTACGAGGAGTTCCGCCGCCGCTACGAGGCGGAACTCGACGCCGCCGAGGCCGCCGAACCGCTCGACGGCCTCAGGAAGGCGGTCCGCAAGGGCCCGGTGACCCTGTTGACGTCGTCCAAGACGCCCGAGGAGAGCCACGCCCAGGTGCTCGCGGAGCTGCTGACGGGCTGACCGTCAGCCCGTGTGCTGGGCGGCGTGCCGGCCCGCGGCCCGCCCGGAGAACAGGCAGCCGCCGAGGAACGTGCCCTCCAGCGCGTTGTAGCCGTGCACACCGCCGCCGCCGAAGCCGGCCACCTCGCCCGCCGCGTACAGCCCCTCGATCGGCGTGCCGTCCGCGGCCAGGGCGCGCGAGTCGAGGTCGGTCTGGATGCCGCCGAGGGTCTTGCGGGTCAGTACGTGCAGCCGGACGCCGATGAGCGGGCCCGCGGCCGGGTCGAGGAGGCGGTGCGGCGTGGCCACCCGGCCGAGACGGTCGCCGATGTAGCGGCGGGCGTTGTGGATGCCCTGGACCTGCGAGTCCTTGCTGTAGGGGTTGGCGATCTGCAGGTCGCGGGCCTCGATCTGGTGGCGCACCTCGGCCGCGTCCAGCAGCGGCTTGTCGGTCAGCGCGTTCATCTTGCCGACCAGCTGCTCCAGGTTGCCCGCGGTCACGAAGTCCGCGCCCTTGTCGACGAAGGCCTGCACCGGTGCGGGCGCGCCCTTGCCGAGCAGCCGGTCGCGCAGCACCGCCTTGCGGTCCTTGGCGGCGATGTCGGGGTTCTGCTCGGAGCCGGAGAGCGCGAACTCCTTCTCGATGATCTTCCGGGTGAGGATGAACCAGGAGTGGTCGTATCCGGCGATGTCCTCGGTGGTGCGCAGGTACTTGAGGGTGCCCAGGGTGTCGTAGCCCGGCAGGCAGGGGTCGGGCAGGCGGCGGCCGAGGGCGTCCAGCCAGATGGAGGACGGGCCGGGCAGGATGCGGATGCCGTGGCCGGGCCAGATCGGGTCCCAGTTCCGCAGGCCCTCGGTGTAGTGCCACATGCGGTCCCGGTTGACCAGCCGGACGCCCGCCTCGGCGCTGATGTCGAGCATCCGGCCGTCGACGTAGGCCGGGACGCCGGTGACCATCTCGGCCGGCGGGGTGCCGAGCCGGGCGGGCCAGTGGCGGCGGACGATGTCGTGGGCGGCGCCGATGCCGCCGGTGGTGACGACGACCGCCTGGGCGGTGAGCGCGAAGTCGCCGATAGGGTCGCGGTTGGAGGCGACGCCGCGCGGTGAGCGGTCCTCGGCCAGGACGGTGCCGCGCACCCCGCGTGCCGTGCCGTTCTCGATGACCAGCTCGTCGACCCGGTGGCGGTGGTAGAAGGTGAGCAGCCCGTCCCGGGCGGCCTGGCGGGCGTACTTCACGAAGGGTTCGACCACGCCGGTGCCGGTGCCCCAGGCGATGTGGAAGCGGGGTACGGAGTTGCCGTGACCGCACGCCCTGAGGTCGCCGCGCTCGGCCCAGCCGACGGTCGGCAGCAGCTCGATGCCGTGCCCCTTGAGCCAGGACCGCTTCTCACCGGCCGCGAACTCGACATAGGCGCGGGCCCAGCGCACCGCCCAGGAGTCCTCGTCGTCGAGCCGGTCGAACCGGGCGCTGCCCCGCCAGTCGTTCCAGGCGAGGTCGAAGGAGTCCTTGATGCCGAGGCGGCGCTGTTCCGGGGAGCCGACGAGGAAGAGTCCACCGAAGGACCAGAAGGCCTGTCCGCCGAGGTTGGCGGCGTTCTCCTGGTCGACCAGGGCCACCCGGCGGCCCTGTCGGTTGAGTTCGTGCGCCGCGACCAGGCCGGCGAGGCCGGCTCCGACGACGATGACGTCCGCGTCCATGGCGTCCGTTTCCTTCCCTCTGCGACTCATAGGGGCGTGCCGCTGCCGTCCGTCAGCAGGGCGGTGAGCAGTTGCTTGAGCCAGGTGCGGGCCGCGTCGACGTCCTTGTCCAGCAGCAGTTGGGTGGTGACGCCGTCGTAGGCCGCGACCACCGCGCGTGCGGCGCCCTCGACATCGCCGAGCACGGCCGGCAGTTCGGTGTGGCCGCGGGCCCTCAGCAGCCGGTCGGCGATCGCCTCCCGGAGCCGGGCGCGGTGCTCGAGGAGGACCCGGGCGACCTCCGGATCGCGGGCCGCGTGCACCAGGAAGTCGGTCTTGACCAGCAGCCAGTCCACGTCGAGCAGCAGCACCTCGGTGACCCGGTCCACGGAGGCCTGCACGTCGAGTCCGGGCCCGTCCCGGCCGAGCGCCTCGGCCACCTGGCCCGCGATGAGGTCGGCGCGCTCCTGGTACAGGGCGAAGAACAGCTCGTCCAGGGTGGCGAAGTTCGAGTAGAAGGCGCCCCTGCTGTAGCCGGCGGCCTCGCAGACCTCCTCGATGGAGACGCGGCCGAACCCCTTGGCGGCGAACACCGCGAAGGCGGCGTCGAGCAGGTTGGCCCGTGTCCGAGCCCGCCGCTTGGTGACCCGCCGCTCCGCTTCCTGCGCCATCATCGCCGCGACCTCCCGTTCGATACGGGAATGTATCCGATACATCGATGTATCAAAAGCCCTCGACCACCCCGACCACCCTGACCACCCCGACCATGGGAACGTATTTTCGATTAAGGAGTACGCTGGGCCCATGTCCACGCATCTCCAGGGCTCCCTGTTCGACCAGACCGACGAGCTGCGGCTCGGCTCGCTCGACGGGCTGCGCCGGACCGAGCTGGGCGCCGGCGCCTGGATCGACGTACTGCCGGGCTGGCTGAGCGGGGCCGACGCGCTGTTCGAGGCGCTCGCGGCGGACGTGCCGTGGCGCGCGGAGCGCCGCACGATGTACGACAACGTGGTGGCCGTACCGCGCCTGCTGGCCTTCTACTCGGCGCACGACCCGCTCCCCCATCCGGTGCTGGACGAGGCCCGGGACGCCCTGTCCCGGAACTACGCCGAGGAGCTGGGCGAGCCGTTCACGACCGCCGGGCTGTGCTTCTACCGCGACGGCCGGGACAGCGTGGCCTGGCACGGGGACCGGATCGGGCGGGGCGCACGCGAGGACACGATGGTCGCGATCCTCTCCGTCGGCGCCCCGCGTGACCTGGTGCTGCGTCCGGTCGGCGGAGGCGGTGCGGCGCTGCGGCGGCCGCTCGGGCACGGCGACCTGATCGTGATGGGCGGCTCCTGCCAGCGCACCTGGGAGCACTGCGTACCGAAGACCGCCCGGGCCGCGGGGCCGCGCATCAGCATCCAGTTCCGGCCCCACGGGGTGCGGTGACGCGACCCGCCGGTGCGGTGCAGCGGCGCATCTGGTTGGCTGTCCCCGACGGTCAGCCGCACAGGGCTCGGGGAGATCATGCGGGCAGAGGTACACCAAGTCGCCGACGGCACCTATCTGGTGCACGGCAACCACGTCAACTGGGTCATCCTCAAGGACGGTGACGCCGTCACTCTCGTGGACACCGGCTACCCCGGGGACCGGGAGGGGGTCCTGGAGTCCCTGGCCGCCGTCGGCAGTTCACCGGAGGCGGTCGCCGCCGTACTGATCACCCACGCGCACAACGACCACCTGGGCTCGGCGGAGTACCTGCGCGCCACCCACGGCACCCCCGTCTATCTGCACCCGGCCGAAGTGCCGCATGCGCGGCGGGAGTTCCTGCAGCAGGCCACCATCGGGGACGTGGTGCGCAACGCCTGGCGGCCCGGTGTCGTGCCGTGGGCGATGCATGTGATCCGGGTCGGCGGCACCGACCACAACCCCGTCACCGCGCCCGAGCCCTTCCCGGCCGAGGGCCCGCTGGACCTGCCCGGCCGCCCCGTCCCCGTGCACACCCCCGGTCACACGGACGGCCACTGCGTCTACCACCTCCCCGGGGCGGGCATCGTGATCTCCGGCGACGCGCTGGTCAGCGGGCACGCGACCTCGCGGGTCAAGGGCCCGCAGATACTGCTCGACTTCTTCCACCACGAGCGCGCCCGGGTCCTGGCCTCCCTGGACGTGATCGGCGCGCTGGACGGCGACACCCTGCTGCCGGGCCACGGGCCGGTGCACCGGGGTTCGGTGCGCGCGGCGACCGAGCAGGCCCGGGAGCGGGCCTCCTAGAACACCGGGGCGGGGCCGTAGGGTTCGTGCCATGGCCTTGCAGATCAGTGCCACGAACCCGGAGCACCCCGCCCTCCTACTCGCGCTGCCCTGGGACGTGCCCCTGGAGGAGTGGCCGGACGAGTACCTCGTGCCGCTCCCGCGGGGCATCTCCCGGCATGTCGTGCGGTACGCGCACGCCGGTGACGAGGTGATCGCCGTCAAGGAACTGGCGGAGCGGCCCGCGCTGCGCGAGTACGGGCTGCTGCGCGACCTCGACCGGCTCGGCATCCCCGCGGTCGACCCGCTCGCGGTGGTCACCGGCCGCACCGACCGTTCCGGCGCCCCGCTGGAGCCGGTCCTGGTCACCCGGCATCTGCGCGGCTCGATGCCGTACCGCTCGATGTTCGAGACGACCATGCGCCCGGCGACCATGCACCGGCTGATGGACGCCCTCGCCGTGCTGCTGGTGCGCCTGCATCTGACCGGGTTCGCCTGGGGCGACTGCTCGCTGTCCAACACCCTCTTCCGGCGGGACGCGGGCGCCTACGCCGCCTATCTGGTCGACGCCGAGACCGGCGAGCTGCACCCGCGGCTGAGCCCCGGGCAGCGGGACTACGACCTGGACCTGGCCCGGGTGAACATCAGCGGCGAGCTGCTGGACCTGGAGGCGTCCGGCGCGCTGCACCCGTCCGTCGACCCGGTGGAGTTCGGGCACGAGATCTGCACCCGGTACCAGGGCCTGTGGCAGGAGCTGACCCGCACCTCGGTGTACCCGGCGGGCAAGTACCACTACATCGAACGCCGCATCCGCCGCCTGAACGAACTCGGCTTCGACGTGGCCGAGATGCAGATCGAGCACTCCGCGGGCGGCGACAGCGTCACCTTCGTGCCGAAGGTCGTCGACGCCGGCCACCACCAGCGTCAGCTGCTGCGGCTGACCGGCCTGGACACCGAGGAGAACCAGGCGCGGCGGCTGCTGAGCGACCTGGAGAGCTGGATGACCACCCAGGACGACTACGCCCCGGGCGACCCCCTCGCCGCCCGCCCCGAGGTGCTGGCCCACCGCTGGGTGCGGGACGTGTTCCGGCCCACCGTGCGGGCCGTGCCGCTCGAGCTGCGCGGCTCCATGGACCCGGCCGAGATCTACCACCAGCTCCTCGAACACCGCTGGTACCTGTCCGAGCACGCGCAGCACGACATCGGCCTCGGCACCGCCGTCAAGGACTACATCGAGAACGTCCTGCCCACGGCGCGCGCCGCCCTGGGGCCGGCCGACCGCGAGTAACTCACTCGTGCGGGACCACGGCGACCGGGCAGTCGGCGTGGTGCAGCACCCCGTGCGCGACCGAGCCGATCCGGGCGCCCACGGCCGTACGGTGGGACCGGCGCCCGACGACCATCAGCTGGGCCCGGCCGGCCACCGACAGCAGCACCTGGCCCGCGCTGCCCATCTCGACATGCTCGGCCACGGGCACGTCCGGGAACCGCTCCCGCCACGGGCTGAGCGCCTCGGTCAGCGCCTCCTTCTCGTAGGGTTCGAGGCCGCCCGCGTCGTCGAGGAGCTTGAGCGAGCCGGGGCTGTAGGCGAAGACCGGCGGCAGGGTCCATGCCCGCACGGCCCGAACGGTCGCGCCGCGGGCCGCCGCCGCCTCGAAGGCGAACCGCAGCGTGGCCGCGCTGTCCTCGGCATCGCCGTGCTGGCCCACGACGACGTCCCGCCCCGCCGCCTCCGCCGTCGGCTGGTCCCCGGCGCGCACCAGGACCACCGGCCGAGCCGCCTCGGCGATCACCTGCCGGCCGACCGAGCCCAGCAGGAACCCGATCACGGGCCCGTGCCCGCGTGAGCCCAGCACCAGCATCTCGGCCTCGGCCGCCGTGCGGGCCAGCGCGTGCACGGGGTCGCCCTCGACGACGTCGACGCCGACCTCCAGCCCCGGGTGCCGCTCGGAGACGGCGCGCACGGCCTCCGCCACGCCCTCCGACACCCATCCGTGCTGGGTGTCCCGGTCGGCGGTGGCGAGCGACTCGGCATAGCGCCAGGCGTGCACCACGCGCAGCGGCAGCCCGCGGCGTACGGCCTCCCGGCCGGCCCAGGCCAGCGCGGCCAGGCTCTCCTCCGTACCGTCCACCCCTGCCGTGATCGGGCGTGTCATGCGTGGGCCTCCTCGTCGCCGCTCTCTCCCGGTGCTGCTGCCCACTATCGGGCACCATCCCGCACGGGCACGATGATCTCGTCCACGAGCCGTCGGCAGATCCCTCGTGGGTAGGGGGCGCGCAGGCTGAGCACGATGTGCGTGAAGCCCGCCCGGATCAGCTCGGTGATGATCCGACGGTCCGTGGCCGGGTCGTCGTAGGACACGATGTACTGCACCGACCGGGTGATCGACCGCGGGTCGCGGCCCAGGGCGGCGCAGTGGGCATCCAGGACGCGGGCGCATTCGGCGATGGTCTCCACGGAGTTGTGCGGTGGTCCGGGGATGTTCCAGATGTCGGCGTGTTCGGCGACCAGGCGCAGGGTGCGCTCGCCCCAGCCGCCGATCAGCAGGGGCGGGCCGGGGCGCTGGACCGGCTTCGGTTCGTGGCGCGTGCCGCTCAGCGTGTAGTACCGGCCCTGGAAGTCGAAGACGTCCTGGGTCCACATCCCCTTGAGGATGGCGACGGTCTCCGCGAGGCGGGCGATGCCCTCCGCGGGCGGGACCAGGGTGAGGCCGTAGGCGGTGTACTCGGCGACGGCCGGGTTCTCACCGGCGACACCGCCCGCGCCGGGCGGCTGATGGGTGCCGCCCACGCCGAGCCCCATGACGAGCCGGCCACCCGAGATGACGTCGACCGTGGTGGCGATCTTGCCGAGGACGGCCGGCGGCCGGATCCGGTTGCTCGTCACCAGCAGCCCCAGCCGCAGTCGCCGGGTGCGCGCGGCCAGTGCGGCGAGCAGGGTCCACCCCTCCAGCACCGTCCCGTCCTTGGGGCCGGCGATCGGCATCAGGTGGTCCCACAGCCAGGCGTCCGCGAGGTCGGGAAGGTCGTCGGCCTCCTCCCAGACGCGCAGGATCTCGTCGTAGCCGACTCGCATCGGCGTCGTCTTGACCCCGAAGGTCACCGTGCTGTCCGTCGGTCGGTTCATGGCCCCATCCCCTCGCCGATCTCACGCAATCGTCAGCCTAGCGAATCATCAGCAGTACTGACTATCAGTCTTTGCCTACGATATGCCCATGACCACGGCTCCGCTGACCTCACGCCTCGGCTATCTGCTCAAGCACGCGCACCTGCGGTACACCGAGGCCTCCGCGCGGGCCCTGGAGCCCTTCGGTGTCGACGGACGGCAGCTGGCGGTGCTCGCCGTGCTGGCGGCGGACCGGCCGCTGTCGCAGATGGAGGCCGCGGGGAGGATCGGCGTCGACCGGACCACGATGGTCGCCCTCCTCGACGCCCTGGAGGACAAGGGGCTCGTGGCGCGCCGCCGCAGTCCCGAGGACCGGCGCCGGAACACCGTCGAGCCGACCGCGCACGGCCAGGAGGTCCTGCGCCGCGCCGAGCGGGCCCGCGCGGAGGCCGAACGCCGGTTCCTCGCAGCCCTCTCCGACGCGGACGCCGAGCGTTTCCTGGGCGCGCTGCGGACACTGGCCGGTGTCACGGAGGCGGAAGCGAAACACGGTGGCCCCGCCGCCGCCCGCTGACTACGCTCCCGGCATGGCTGTGGAGTGGGAGCAGGTGAACGTCGACGCGGCCGACCCGGTGGCGCTCGGGCGCTGGTGGGCCGAGGCGCTGGGCTGGGTCGTGGTGAACGACGCCGAGGACGAGTACGAGATCCGGCCCGCCCCCGACCGGCTGCCGGGGCTGCTGTTCGCACCGGTGCCGGAGAAGAAGACGGTCAAGAACCGCCTGCACCTCGACTTCCGCCCCGACGACCAGGCCGCCGAGGTGGCCCGGCTCCTCGCGCTCGGCGCCCGGCACGCGGACGTCGGGCAGGGGGAACAGCCGTGGGTGGTGCTCATGGATCCCGAGGGCAACGAATTCTGCGTGCTCGGGCAGCGCCGTCCCTGATCACGGACCCGCCCTAGCCGGAGCGAACCCGGGCGATCGAACATACGATGGCTGCGAACCGGTGCGGTGGTCCCCACGACACCGTCCCGTGGAACCGGCACTCGGGGTGGGAGACGTATGGCACAGGCCGCCGTCGCAGCGCGGACCGTCATCCTGACCGTGGACGACGACCCGGGGGTCTCCCGTGCGGTCGCCCGCGATCTGCGGCGGCGCTACGGCGAGTCGTACCGGATCGTGCGCGCGGAGTCCGGGGAGTCCGCGCTCGAGGCGCTGCGCGAGCTGAAGCTGCGCGGCGACCTGGTCGCGGTGATCCTGGCCGACTACCGCATGCCGCAGATGAACGGCATCGAGTTCCTGGAACGGGCGCTGGACGTCTATCCGGGGGCGCGGCGGGTGCTGCTGACCGCGTACGCGGACACCAACGCGGCCATCGACGCGATCAACGTGGTCGACCTCGACCACTATCTGCTCAAGCCCTGGGACCCGCCGGAGGAGAAGCTCTACCCGGTCCTGGACGACCTGCTGGAGGCCTGGCGCACCAGCGCCTACCGGCCCGTGCCCAGCACCAAGGTCGTCGGGCACCGCTGGTCGGCGCGGTCGTCGGACGTGCGCGAGTTCCTCGCCCGCAACCAGGTGCCGTACCGCTGGTACTCGGTGGAGGAGCCCGAGGGACAGCGGCTGCTGGCGGCCGCCGGGCAGGACGGGCAGCGACTGCCGCTGGTGATCACGCCGGACGGCGGCACACTGGTCGAACCGGAGGCGCCCGAGCTGGCGGCGCGGGTGGGCCTGGCGACGACGCCGACGGCCGACTTCTACGACCTCATCGTGATCGGCGGCGGACCGGCCGGGCTCGGCGCGGCCGTGTACGGGGCCTCGGAAGGCCTGAGGACCGTGCTCGTCGAACGGTCGGCGACCGGCGGGCAGGCCGGGCAGAGCTCCCGGATCGAGAACTACCTGGGCTTCCCCGACGGCGTCTCCGGCGCTCAGCTCACCAACCGGGCACGTCGGCAGGCCGCCAAGTTCGGTGCCGAGATCCTGACCGCCCGTGAGGTGACGGGACTCGAGGTCAACGGCGCCGCCCGGGTCGTACGGTTCGCGGACGGTTCGGCGATCGCCGCGCACAGCGTGATCCTCGCGACCGGCGTGCAGTACCGGCAGCTGGAGGCCGCCGGCTGCACCGATCTGACCGGCTGCGGGGTGTTCTACGGCTCGGCACTGACCGAGGCGGCCGCCTGCCAGGGGCAGGACATCTACATCGTCGGCGGCGCCAACTCGGCGGGCCAGGCGGCGATGTACCTGTCCCGGGGCGCGAAGTCGGTGACGCTGCTGGTGCGCGGACCCGATCTGTCGGCGTCGATGTCGTACTACCTGATCCAGCAGATCAACGAGGCGCCGAACATCTCGGTGCGCCCGAACACGGTCGTGGACGCGGCGCACGGCGCGGACCACCTGGAGCAACTGACGCTGCGCCACACGGTGTCCGGGGAGAGCGAACGGGTCGACGCGCAATGGATGTTCGTGTTCATCGGTGCCGCCCCGCTGACCGACTGGCTGGGCGACGCGGTGCTGCGCGACAAGCGCGGGTTCATCCTGGCAGGGCCCGATCTGACCGCCGACGGGCGGCCGCCGGCCGGCTGGGAGCTGGACCGGCCGCCGTACCACCTGGAGACCAGCGTGCCCGGCGTGTTCGTGGCGGGTGACGCCCGTGCCGAGTCCGCCAAGCGGGTCGCGTCCGCCGTCGGCGAGGGGGCCATGGCCGTGATGCTCGTCCACCGGTATCTGGAACAGTCATGAACGATCTGGAGCAGTCATGAGCGGGCAGATCATGCCGTGCAGTCCCAAGGAGATCGGCTCGCTGTTCCTCTTCGAGAAGCTGAGCCCCGAGCAGCTGGGCCGGTTGTGCAGCGAGGGCCGCGTGGAGCTGTTCCAGCCCGGTCCGGTGTACACCGAGGGTGACCCCGCCACCTGCTTCTTCGTGATGATCGAGGGCACGGTCGTGCTCTCCCGCCGGGTCGGCGGTGACGACGTGGAGGTCACCCGCACCTCGCAGCCCGGGGTGTACGCGGGCGCCATGCAGGCCTACCTCGGCGACCGGGTGCGGCAGGTCTACAACAACTCGATGCGGGTGACGGAGCCGACGCGGTTCTTCGTGCTGCCGGCGGACATCTTCGCGGACGTCATGACCGAGTGGTTCCCGATGGCCGTGCACCTGCTGGAGGGCTTGTTCTTCGGGGCGAAGAACACCCAGGCGACGATCGGGCAGCGGGAGCGGCTGCTGGCGCTCGGCTCGCTGTCGGCGGGGCTCACGCACGAGCTGAACAACCCCGCGGCGGCGGCCGTACGGGCCACGGCCACGCTCCGCGAACGGGTCGCGAAGATGCGGCACAAGCTCGCCGTGATCGCCGAGGGCCCCTTCTCGCGGGACCAGTTGGCGAGCCTGATCGAGATCCAGGAGCGCACCGCCGAACGGGTCGCCAAGGCTCCGGCGCTCAGCCCGCTGGAGGCCAGCGACCGGGAGGACCTGCTCACCGACTGGCTGGAGGACCACGACATCGGCCAGGCCTGGCAGCTGGCGCCGGCCTTCGTGCAGGCCGGACTCGACGTCGACTGGCTGCGGCAGGTCGCGGCGGCCGTGGACGAGGAGATCCTGCCCGGCGCGATCGGCTGGCTCAACTACACCATCGAGACCGAGCTGTTGATGAACGAGATCGAGGACTCCACCACCCGGATCTCGCATCTCGTCGACGCGGCCAAGCAGTACTCGCAACTGGACCGGGCTCCCTACCGGGTGGTGGACGTGCACGAACTCCTCGACAGCACGCTGCTGATGCTGTCCGGCAAGATCGGCGCCGGAATCGAGGTCGTGAAGGAGTACGACCGCACGCTGCCGCCGGTGCCCGCGTATCCGGCCGAGCTGAACCAGGTGTGGACGAATCTGATCGACAACGCGGTGTCCGCCATCAACGGCGCGGGCGGCACGGGTACGTTGACCGTGCGGACCGGACTCGACCACGAGCGGCTGCTGGTGGAGTTCAAGGACACCGGACCCGGCGTCCCGCCCGAGATCAAGGACCGGATCTTCGACCCGTTCTTCACCACGAAACCGGTCGGTGAGGGCACCGGGCTCGGCCTGGACATCTCCTGGCGGATCGTCGTCAACAAGCACCACGGCGCGCTGCGTGTGGAATCGGTGCCGGGCGACACCCGCTTCCAGGTGCTGCTGCCGCTGACCGCCGACTCCGAGCTGTCCGAGCTGTCCGAATCGCCCGTGTCGACCGAGGAGCAAGCGGAGGAGACCGTATGAGAATCGTCGAGGGGTTCGACGTCAACGTTCCGCCCAGCGGCACGGGCTGTGCGGAGTGCGAGGAGGCCGGCGGCTGGTGGTTCCATCTGCGCCGGTGCGCGCAGTGCGGGCACATCGGGTGCTGCGACGACTCCCCCGCGAAGCATGCGACCGCTCACTACCACGCGACGGGGCATCCGGTGATCCGGAGTTTCGAGCCGGGCGAGGGATGGTTCTGGAACTACGCGACGGATGAGCTGTATGCGACGGGGCCCGACCTTGCGCCGCCGGTCAGCCATCCGGACGACCAGCCGGTGCCCGGACCTGCGGGGCGGGTGCCGGCCAACTGGGCGGAGACGTTGCGGGGTTGAGCTGCGGCTTCTCGCCCGGAGCCGACCGGGTCGGGGTGACCCGAGCCGGAGCCCCCGTCAGGGGGCGCAGTCGAGCCTGCCGAGGTCGACGGCGCCGGCGATCACCCGCATGCCCCTGTCGTCGGGGTGCAGGTGGTCTCCGCCGTCGAGGAACGGCAGCATCCGGGCCGGGTCGTGGCGGCCGCGCAGAACGCGGTCGAAGTCGGCGACCGCGTCGAACGCCCCGCTGGTGCGGATGAACCGGTTCACTTCCCGGCGTACGGCGTCGGCGGCCGGGTCCCATTCGGGCCAGCCCTGGAACGGGCCGATGGTGGCGGCGACCACGCACTTCCCCGCCGCGTGCACCCGCTCGGTGATCTCCCGGTACCCCGCGATCAGGTCTTCCGCGGTGACACCGGTATGGGCCTTGAGGTCGTTCACGCCCTCGAAGAGGAAGACGGTACGCACCCCGGGCAGGGACAGCACGTCCCGGTCCAGCCGGTTCAGGGCGCTCCGCCCGGCGCCGTCCGCGAGCACCTTGTTGCCCGAGATGCCTTCGTCGGCGACGCCCTCGACGCCGGTGTGGGCGGTGTTCAGGCGCCGGGCGAGGTAGTCCGTCCAGCGGTGGTTCAGCCCGCTCGTGGAGTGCCGGCCGTCGGTCAGGGAGTCACCGAGCGCGGCCACGGCCCCGGTGTCCGCGCGGGTCGGCCGTACGGACACGGCGTCGACGTACCACCAGGAGCCGGTCGTCCCGCGCCAGTTGCGGTCGCTGTCCTCGGCGGTGTGGTCACCCCGGCCGGTGTACGACGTCTGCAGGGCCATCCAGTGGCCGGTCGCCGGTCCTGCCGCGTTCGGGGTGTGCAGGCTGATGGCCAGGTCGGTGCCGGCCGGCCAGGTGCCGGGCAGCGGGTCGCTCCAGACGGCGGCGCCCGCGGGCACGGTGACCGTGCGCTTCCCGCCGAAGGTCAGCCGCCGGTTGCTGCCGGGGCGCAGTGCGGCGCCCGCGCCGCGCAGGCCGGCGTGGACGTCGTCCAGAGCCAGCGGACGGTCGCCGAAGGCGTTGGTGACGCGGACGCGCAGGCCGGTGCCGCCGACGCTGGTGTGGACGACGAGCCGGTAGTCCTGCCCGGCCGTGCCCTCGCCCATCCGGTCGGCGCTCGCCGCCCAGGTGACGACCCCGGAGGCGGAGGCGGCGGAGGCCGGCGGCGGGTCGGCCGCGCGGGCGGGCACGAACTGGCCGACAGCGGCCGTGACCAGGGCGGCGGCGACGCGGGAGACGCGTCCTAGCCGGCCGTTCACCGCGCGAAGTCCCGAAGCGCGACGGACCCGCCAGGTCGCCTGCGGGCCGTCCGGGAGGTGCCTGCGTATCCCACGCAGGTCATGGTCCCGCCGACACCGCGGATGCGCACCTCGGTGTCGGTCTGGAAGGGGCCCCGGCGGGTCATCCCGCCGTACGGTAGTTGCCGGACGGCGCCCGCACCAGTGGGCCCCGGACATGCGGATGCCCCGCGCGAGGCGGGGCATCCGGTGGTACGGCAGTTCCGTCAGTGACGGGCGGCCGGGGTGTTGGCGGCGGTGACGTTGACCGCGGCCCACGCCTTGTCGACCGTCTTGTACTCGGTGCTGTTCGCGCCGTACAGGTCCTTGGCCGCCTTCAGCGTCGCGATGCGCGCGTCGTGGAAGCTGGTCGTGGAGACCATGTAGCGGGTGAGCGCACGGTAGAAGATCGCGGTGGCCTTGGCTCGACCGATGCCCTTGACCGTGGAGTGGTTGTAGGTCGGCGAGTCGTAGTTGACCCCGTTGATCGTCTTCTTGCCGCTGCCCTCGGCGAGCAGGTAGTACGCGTGCGAGGAGACACCGGAACCGGCGTGCACCTCGGTGTAGTACGTGTCCGGCGACCAGTAGTCGATCGTGCCCTCGAGCTTGTCGAGCGACGGGTGGTCGAGGCGGCGCAGGAACTTCTGCGCCAGACCCAGCTTCTCGCCGATGAGGTAGTCCGGCGTGTCCTTCGCGTTGTTGGCGTAGAACTCGACGTTGGAGCCGAAGATGTCCGCGAGCGACTCGTTCAGCGCGCCGGGCTCACCGTACTGGTTGCCGTCGGAGTCGACGTAGGTCGGCTCCAGCTTCGCGGTCGCGTCCACCACGCCGTGCGTCAGCTCGTGGCCGGTGACGTCGAGGACGACGAGCGGCTTCTTGAACATCTGGCCGTCGCCGTCGCCGTACAGCATGCAGTTGCAGGTCGGGTCCCAGAAGGCGTTGGCGACCTTGTTGCCCCAGTGGACCATGCCCTGGGCCGCCTTGCTGTTGTTGGCGATGCCCTTGCGCCCGAAGGTGCTCTTGTAGAAGTCCAGGGTCTTGGTGATGCCGTACTGGGCATCGGCCGCGGCGCTGGCACGGTTGCTGGTCGCGCCGTTGCCCCACACGTTGGTCGTGTTGGTGAACTTCGCGGCCGAGCCGAACTTCTCGGTGGTCGTGCCCTTGGCGTCCCGCGTCTCGGTGCCGTACCGGCTCGGGTCCTTGAGCTGGTAGTGGCCGCGCGAGGTCGCCGTGGTGGTCAGACCGACGGTGCCCACGAAGAGGGTCTTGCCGGTGCCCTTGGCGGCCGACGGGTAGGTCGTGGCGCCCAGGCCGCCGGAGCCGAGCAGGCCGGCCTCGGGCGAGGCGGAGCCGACGCCGGTGGCCGGGTCGGCCGTCTCGCCGTGCTTGCGCAGGCTCTCCAGCAGCTTCGGCGACAGGAACTCGTCGCTGTTGGGCGTGTTGCTGCGCACCTTGCCGGTGACGGCGTCGATGACGACCGTGTTGGTGCCGCTCTGGTCGGTGACCGTCACCTGGTAGGCGAGGGCGGAGGAGCCGCCGCGCGCGTCGACGACGAGCTGGGCGGTGCCCGCGTCGCCCTTGGCGGCCTGGGCGGCCTTGGCGGCGGCCTGGTCCGCGGTCAGCTTGGCCTGGGAGGAGGCGGGCTCGACGGCGTGCTGGGCGGCACGGGTGACGCCCGTGTAGGCCAGCTTGTGGTCGAGGTGGACGATGAGGTCGCCGCCGAGGACGGGCATGCCGTCGTGCGTGCGGACGAAGCGGACGTGCCGGGCGCCCTCGGGGTCGAGCATGACGTCCTGCGCGTGCAGGTCGTCACCCTTGGAGACGCCGGTCGCCGAGGTGTGGGCGAAGGCCGCGGTGCGCGCCGCCTCCACCACCGCCTTGGCGTCGGTGGTGGCGGACGCCGCGGACCGCTCCACCCCCGTGGAGGGACCCGCGAAAGCCGTACCGGCCAGACCCGTGGCAGCGGTCGTCACCGCGATGGCGACAGCGACGCTGCGTATGTGCGGTCTACGCAAGGATCAGGGTTCCTTCGTTCGAAGGCAGCAGGGATCACCAACCGCCTTGAGGCATGACGCGATTCGCGCCACGGGGGCTGGTCGGGCCCCGAGGCGTAACCCTTACGGATCAGTCATGTGCACGTAAAGGCGGAATGATGGATTTCGCAACCTTCTATGGCAATCCTTTACGAATGGTCGCCACAGAGTGATCACCGACTGACCAACTGTGTGTCGGCTGTGGAGACGTTGGCTCCATCCCCTAGGTTCCAGGGCCGGAATGTGACCGATGTCGCATCAAACCTCGTACGGATTCCTGTCGCTGGAAGTGGGTGCCGGATGGTCTCGGCAAGGGTGGGGCGGGGCGCGGTCCTCGTCTCCAGTGCGCGGCGGAACCTTCTTATCGGTGCCCGGCGTTGTCCCTTCCGTGATGAGCGAGCTCGTACCCGGGGGCAATATGCCGCTGCCCGGTGGTGTGGTGCGGCTTCGGGTGGCCGGGGCCTTCGACGTGTCCGCCCTTGTCACCGGAGCGGACGGCCGGGTCGGGTCCGACGCCGACTTCGTGTTCTACAACCAGCCCCAGGCACCGGGGGTCCGGCTGAGCGGGGACAGCCTGGTCGTCGAGCCGGCCCGGCTGCGCGGCGGTGCGTGCCGGGTCACGGTCATGGTGAGTGCGGCCGAGCCCGGTACGCCGCTCGGGCGGTTGCCCGCTCCCCGTCTGGAGGTCACGGACGGCTCCGGGCGCACGGTGTCCCGGTTCACACCGCCGCGGCCCGGGCCGGAGACCGTGCTGCTGCTCGCCGAGCTGTATCCACGGCCGGGCACCGGCTGGAAGCTGCGGGCGATCGGACAGGGGTACGCGGACGGGCTGGCCGGGCTGGCCCGGGACTTCGGGGTGGAGGTCACGGACGCCGGCGGACAGACGACGGCCACGGCAGGGCCCCCGGACCACTCGGCACCGAACGGCCACACCGCCCGCTCCACCACCAACACGCCGAGCGCCCCATCCGCCGCCCGACCGACGACCACGCCACGCAGCCCGTCCGCCCAATCCCCCGCGCCCGGCTCAAGCCCACACTCCCCCCACCTCGCGGAAGGCCCCGCCGACGCGTTCCTCCGCCTGGTCAACTCGGCCCGCGCGCGGGCCGGTTCCCCGGCCGTCGGCCTGGACGCGCGGCTCGGCTCCGCCGCGCGGGTGCATGCCCGGGCCATGGCGGATGCCGGGCGGCTCGGTGGCGAGGGGCGGGACGGAGTCTCGGTGCACCAGCGGATCAGCGCCGCCGGATACGCGTACATCACGGTCGGCGAACACCTCGTCTCCGGGCCGCGCAGCGCGGCCGAGTTCGTGGAGTACTGCCTGGGATCGGCACGGTCCCGGCGCACCCTGCTCGACCCGGCCTTTCGGCACGCCGCCCTGGCCCACGCCGACGCCGGTGACCGGTACTGGACCGCACTGTGGGCAGCTCCGCTCACCCCGGACGCGCTGTCCCGCACGGCCGCCGAAGTCCTCGCGCTCACCAATGCCGAACGCGGCCGGGCCGGCCTGTCCCCGCTGGCGGCGGACCCGCTGCTCACGGCCGCCGCGCAGGCGCACTGTGCGGACATGGTGGCCCGCGACTTCTACGACCACACCTCCCCCGACGGCTCCCAGCCCTGGGACCGGGCCGCCGCCGCGGGGTCCCAGAGGCGCACGATCGGCGAGAACATCGCCTGCGGCCAGCGCTCCCCCGCCGAGGTCGTGAACGGCTGGATGAACAGTCCCGGCCATCGCGCCAACATCCTCAAGCGGGAGTTCGGCCACATAGGCGTCGGCTTCGCGGGCGGCGGCCGGGCGGGCACCTACTGGACCCAGTTGTTCGGTGGTTGAGCAGGCACTTTCCGTGATCTTGGCGGAATGACATCCTCCGGGACACCATGCCCGGCATGAAGGGTGATCTCTTTTCCAGTGAGCACGTGGTGCAGCCGGCCGTGGAGCCGGGCATGTCCGTCGAGAACGCCAAGTGCGTCAAGTACGCGGTGAACGGCGAGATGTACGCCCGCCAGGGTGCGATGATCGCCTACCGGGGGAGCCTCAAGTTCGAGCGCAAGGGGCAGGGCGTCGGCGGCATGCTGAAGCGTGCGGTCACCGGTGAGGGGTTGCCCCTCATGGCGGTGCGCGGGCAGGGCGAGGCCTGGTTCGCGCACGAGGCCCAGAACTGCTTCATCGTCGAGGTCGAGCCCGGCGACCAGTTCACGGTCAACGGCCGCAACGTGCTGTGCTTCGACGCCTCACTGTCGTACGAGATCAGGACGGTGAAGGGGTCCGGCATCGCCGGCGGCGGTCTGTTCAACAGTGTGTTCAGCGGCCAGGGCCGGCTCGGTCTGGTCTGCGAGGGCAACCCGCTGGTCATCCCGGTCTCCGCGCAGTCCCCGGTGTTCGTCGACACGGACGCCGTGGTCGGCTGGACCGCGCATCTGCAGACCTCGCTGCACCGCTCCCAGTCCATCGGCTCGATGCTGCGCGGCGGTTCCGGCGAGGCCGTGCAGCTGATGCTGCAGGGCGAGGGCTTCGTCGTGGTGCGCCCGAGCGAGCTGACCCCGCAGAAGGCCCAGCAGCACTGAACCTTCACACGGTGATCCACGTCGCACGGGCAACCCCCGTCGCCGTACCCGCGTCTTGATCGACAACAGACCGACACGCCCCGGTCCCTTCGGCCGGGGCGTATTTCCCCGACGCTATACACGCTGCGTATACATGCCGTGTATAGAGAGGTACGTATGTACAGCAAGGCTTTCGCCCCGGAGTACCAGGGCGCCCTGACCACCCTGTCCGTGAACTCCTCGCTGGTCGATGTGCTGGCGGAGGGCACCGAGAAGCTGCGCGAGGCCGAGCGGTCCGGGCGTCCCGCCGAGGCGGCCCGGTGCGGGCTCGCCGTCGCCGAGGCACACCGGCGGCTCGGCCACGTAGGGGACGCGGACCGGGCCTGGAAGGCCAGCTACCGCGCCGCCCGTGCGGCCGGCGACACCGCCGCGATGGCGTGGGCGCTGTGGAGCGGCGGCACGCTCGCCCGGCAGCGTGGTGCCTTCCCCCTGGCCTGGCGGCTGCTCGGACTGGCCGCCGAACTCGGCGAGCGGGGCGGGGACATCGTTGTCCGCGGTTACTCGCTGGCCGGGCTCGCGGAGACCGGCCGGATCCAGGGCAACTACGCGGCGGTCGGCCGGCTGCACGAGCAGCTGCTGGCCGAGGCCCGCAGGCGCGGCGAGGCCCGGCACACGGTGTGGGCGCTGGAGGGAATCGCGCAGATACACCGCAACACCGGCGACTACGACCGGGCGTACGCGCTGTTCGAGGAGGCGGCCGAGATAGCCGAGCGGGCGGAGGACCGGCGCGGGCACGCCTGGGCGCTGCGCGGACTGGCCGACATCCTCTCGGTGCGCGACAAGGACACCGAGCGGGCGCTGGAGCTGCTGTCCCGGGCGGAGGCCGGCTGCCGGGCGATGAACCTCTCCAGCGCGCTCGCCTACAACCACAAGATGCGCGGCAACGTCATGTACCGGGCCGGGCGTTACACCGAGGCGCGGAACCTGTACGAGCTGGCGCTGGAGGAGTTCCGCGCGATGAGCGAGCCGCGTGGCGAGGCGCTGGCCCGGCTGGGTCTCGCCAAGTCGCGGGCGCAGCTGGGCCGGGACCGCGCCGAGACCGCGAGTGAACTCGCCGATCTGGCAAGGACGTTGGAGCGCAGCGGACTGAAGCACGCCCGCGAGATGGTCGCCCGGGCCCAGGAGGAGTTCGGCCTCGGCACGGAGGTCGCACGATGACCCCGGTACAGGCCCCGCCCTCCGCTCCCGAAATCCTCGCCCGCTGCCGGGACTTGGTGGGCCCCGCGCTGCGGGAGTCGGTGGGGCGGCTGCATCCGTGGCTGGCCGAGATGGCCGCGTACTCCTTCGGCTGGTGCGAGGAGGTGTCCTCGGGATCGGGCCGGCGGGAAGCGACGGTGCCTTCCGGTCGAGCCGAGCCCGGTGGTGCCATGCCCACGCATCGCCACCAGGATCCGGAAGGCACCCCCTCGGCCGGCGGTGCGCCCGCCTCCGGGCCCGGCGGCAAGGGCGTACGGCAGGCGCTGGCGGTGCTCGGTGCGCAGGCGGCGGGCGCCGACGGGCGGGCGGGCATCCCGGCCGCGGTCGCGGTGGAGCTGGTGCACGCCTTCTCGCTGCTGCACGACGACATCATGGACGGCGACGAGACCCGGCGCCGCCGCCCCGCCGTGTGGAAGGCGTACGGCACGGGCCCGGCGGTGCTCGCCGGGGACGCCCTGTTCGCGCTGGCGGTCGAGACCCTCGCCGCCACGCCGCACAGTGCGCGCGCCGTACGGCTGCTGTCGGCGGCCCTCGCCGATCTGGTGCGCGGGCAGGCCGACGACCTGCTGTTCGCCACCCGGCCGTGCACCGGCCCGGAGCGGGTGACGCCCGGGGAATACCGGGCGATGGCGGAGGGCAAGACCGGCGCGTTGCTGGGCTGTGCCGCCGCGCTGGGCGCCCTGTACGGCGGGGCACCCGAAGCGACCGTCGGCGCGCTGGACCGGGCGGGACGGCATCTCGGCGTCGCCTTCCAGCTGGTCGACGACGTGCTGGGGATCTGGGGCGACCCGGACGTCACCGGCAAGCCCGTGGGCGGCGATCTGCGGGAGCGCAAGAAGACGTACCCGGTGCTGGCCGCGCTCGGCTCCCCGGCGGCTCGCGGGCTGCCCGAGCTGCTTGACACGCCCGGGCGGGCCGAGGAGGCCGCCGCGCTGATCGAGGCCGCGGGTGGCCGTAATGCGACGCTGGCCGAGGCCCGCGCGCACACCGCCGCCGCCCGGACGCTGCTCACTGAGGCGCCGCTGGCCGCCGAGGCCGCCGGGGACCTGGTGCGGCTGCTGGACCACCTGGTGGACCGAGAGCTGTGACCTCACGGATCCCTCGCGGGACCGCTCGGTGAAACCGTGTTGACCACGCCGGGCCTCGCGGGTGAGGGTGCGATCGGCGCGGCCCACACCCCCGCGCCGGAAGGGTGAAGCACCTTGATCGGCATCAAGGAGATCGAAGCCGCGGCGGAGCGGATCGCCGGACACCTCGTGCGGACGCCGACGGTACCGAGCCCGGGCCTGACCGAACTGCTCGGCGTTCCGGTCACCGCCAAGCTCGAACTGCTCCAGTGCACCGGCTCGTTCAAGGCACGCGGGGCGACGGCGAAGCTGCTGGAGCTGACCGAGGCCGAGCGTGCGGCGGGCGTGGTCGCGGTCAGCGGCGGCAACCACGGAATCGCCCTCGCGGTGATGGCCGCCGTCCTCGATGTGAAGGCGACCGTGGTCATGCCCCGTACCGCGCCCGCCCGTTCCATCGCGCTCGCCGAGGAGGCGGGGGCGTCGGTGCGGCTGACCGACGGTATGGACAGCGCGTTCCAGCTGGTGACGCAACTCAGGGATGAGGGGCTGACCCTGGTCCACCCGTTCGACGACCCGGTGGTGATCGCCGGACAGGGCACGGTCGGGCTGGAGTTGGCCGCGGACGCGGAGGACCTGACGGACGTCATCGTCAGCATCGGCGGTGGTGGGCTGATCGCCGGGGTCGCGGCGGCCCTGGCCGCCCTGCGTCCCGGGGTCCGCGTGTGGGGCGTGGAGACCGAGGGCGCCGAGGCCATGTCCGCCGCGCTCAAGGCGGGCGGACCGGTGCCGGTGCCCGTGTCGTCCCTGGTCACCACGCTCAGCGCGCCCTCCGTGTGCCGGCTGACCTACGACCATGTGTCCGCGCTGGTCGAGGAGGTGCTGGTGGTCCCGGACCGGGAGGCGGTGCAGGGCTCGCTGGAGCTCGCCGACCGCGCCAAGGTGTGGGCCGAGCCGGCCGCGGGCTGTCTGCTGCCCGCCGCCCGGCAGGTGGTGGCACGGGTCGGCGACGGCGCCCGGATCGGTCTCGTGGTGTGCGGCGGCAATACGGCGCCTCGGGAACTCACCGGCTGGGCCGAGCGGTTCGGGCTGCTGTGACACATGGCCGCACCCGGCAATTTACCCTCGGTTACCCGCAGGTCAAACGACCGCTGGGTGCGGCCATCCCAAACTCGCAAGCCCTTTCGAAGAATTGAATGAAAGGCAGGAACGGCGCCCGGCTCGCGGATTCTTTGAACGCACCCCCACTCGCCCCGCGTACCTCTGTGAGACACGCAACAGGGGTTCCAGCGAGGGATGACCATGGTCAAGGCGCACGTCTCCGCACACGAGTTGGTCGCCGGACGCTACCGGCTCCTGGAGGTCTTCGCCCGCGAGACGAACCGCTTGTGGTGGTACGCCGAGGACGTGGCGGTGGAGCAGCCCCGGATGGTGGCCCAGACCGCCCTGCCGGAGCCCGCCGACGACGACACCGCGCGCCGGGCCACGGCCCGCGTCATCCGGACCTCCGAGACCATGCGGCTGCTGTGTCCCGGGCAGGTCGCCTCGGTCGTCGACGCGGTGGTGGAGGCCGGCACCCTGTGGACGGTCGCCGAGTGGATCGACGGCACGCCCCTCGCCGAACTCCTGGACCGCGAGGGCGCGTTCAACACGGCTCGGGCCGCCCGGATCGGCCTGGAGCTGCTCGACGTGCTGCGGGCCGCGCACGACGAGGGCATCACCCACGGCGAGTTGAGCCCGGGGCAGATCTTCGTGCGGGACAGCGGTCCGGTCGTCGTCACCGGCTTCGGGCTGGCCGGCGCGACCCTGGTGCCGCGGCTCACGGCGCCGTCGTACGCCTCCCCGGAGCAGGCCCGCGACGAGCGGATCGGGCCGGCCGCCGACCTGTGGGCGCTGGGTGCGCTGCTGTACACGATGGTGGAGGGCCGGCCGCCGTTCCGGGACCGCGGCCGCCCCGACGCCACCCTGAAGGCCGTCGACCGGCTGCCGCTGCGCACCCCGCTGCGCGCGGGCCCGCTCACCCAGGCCGTACAGGGGCTGCTGCGGAAGAACTCGCGGGAGCGGCTGAGCCGGCCGGTGGTCCGCGAGGCCCTGATCCGCACCCTGGACGAGGACTCCGACGCCGACCGGGAGCCGGCCCCGGTGCCCCGGCTGCGCGGCGCGTACACGGGGGTGCGCCTGGCCGGGCGGGAGCGCAGCACACGGGTCCTGGCGGCCGGTACCGCACTGGCCGTCATCACCGTGACCGCCGCCGTCCTGGCCGCGACCCACCATCTGCCGGGCACCGGCACCGCGCAGGCACCGGCCCGCCCCAGCACCTCGGCCACCCCCGCCGGAAAACAGGCGGGCGGCACCGTGACGCCCTCCGTGACGCCCTCCGTGAGCCCCACCTCGAGTGCTCCCTCCGCCCTGCCGGCCGGCTACCACCGCTACACCGCCCCGGAGGGCTTCTCCGTGGCCCTGCCCGAGGGCTGGAAACGCCTGACCACCTCCCGGGCCGGCGGCACCTACCGCATCACCTTCGGCCGGGACGGCACCTCCCCCACCCTCGCCGTCACGCACAGCGAGCACGTCGGCCCGGATCCCGTGGCGATCTGGCGGGAGGACGTCGAACCGACGCTGGAGCAGCTTCCCGGCTACCACCGCGTCGGCACCGTCCGGGCCACCACCTACCAGGGCCACGAGGCCGCCGACCTGGAGTGGCTGGCCGGGACCGGGGACGCGCGGGTGCACACCTTCGGGCGCGGCTTCCTGCCGGGGGGCGGCGAAGGCTACTCCCTGCGCTTCACCACCCCGGCCACCACCTGGAACGACGCCGCGAACCAGCAGGCGCTGAAGACGTTCCTGCAGACGTTCCGGGTGGCGGAGGGCTGACGGGCGCCCCGGTTCGTTTTCGGAGCGTCGACCAGGGGACTCGCCACTTATGGTGCAGATCGGATACACGATGATGACCGAGCAGACCGGCCCCCGGGACCTCGTGGACCACGTCGTACGGGCCGAGGAGACCGGGTTCGACTTCTCGGTCATCTCCGACCACTACTTTCCGTGGCTGCGCTCGCAGGGCCACTCCTCGTACGCGTGGAGCGTGCTGGGCGCCGCCGCCCAGGCCACCTCGCGGATCCCGCTGATGACCTACGTGACCTGCCCCATCCTCCGCTACCACCCGGCGATCGTGGCGCAGCAGGCGGCCACCGTGCAGCTGCTGTCGGGAGGCCGGTTCCGGCTCGGTCTCGGCTCGGGCGAGAACCTCAACGAGCATGTGGTGGGCGGCGGTTGGCCCCCGGTGGACGTGCGCCACGAGATGCTCGAAGAGGCCGTGGAGATCATCCGTGCGCTCTTCGCGGGCGGTCATGTCACCCATCACGGACAGCACTACGACGTGGAGTCCGCCCGGCTGTGGGATCTGCCGGAGCAGCCGCCGCCGATCGGCATCGCCGTCTCCGGCGAACAGTCCTGCAAGCTCGCCGGGCACCTCGCCGACCTGGTCATCGCGACCGAACCGAAACCGGGGCTGCTGGAGGCCTTCGACCGGCACGGCGGCAGCGGCAAACCCCGCATCGGCCAGCTGCCGGTGTGCTACGACCCCGACCGGAACACGGCCGTCAAGCGCGCCCACTCCCAGTTCCGCTGGTTCGGGCTCGGCTGGAAGGTGAACGCCGAACTGCCGCACCCCGACTCCTTCGAGTCCGCGACGCGGTTCGTGGACGAGGACGACGTCGCCGCCGCGATCCCGTGCGGCGACGACCCGGACGCCTTCGTGGCGGCCGTACGGCTCTACGCGGAGGCCGGGTTCGGGGAGATCGCCCTCGTGCAGATCGGCGGCGACGCACAGCCCGAGTACCTGGACTGGTCGGCGAAGACCCTGCTGCCCGCACTGCGGGAGGCCTTCGGCTGACCTCGTCCCGCGCTGCCCGCACGGGTCCGCCAAAGCATGGCCAATGCGTCCATATAGGCTTTCCTGCCTGCGCCCGCTCCCGGGTGCGGTCCCTTGAGCATTCTTGCAGGAGAGTCATCCGTGACCCTGGTCATCGAGCCGTCCGACACGTCCGCCCCGGCCGCGCCGCCGCTGTCCGACCTGGTGGCGCGTGACGCCCGTGAGTTCGGGGTGTACGCGCGTACCGGAGGCTGGGCCTTCGCGCTGATGGTGGCCCGCAGTGTACGGCCGGGCGGACAGGCCGCCGGTGAGACGCCGAAGGTGTCCGCGAAGGAGTTCGCCCAGCTGGCCGGCTGCTCCCCGGAGCGGGTCATGCGCTACTACAAGGCCTGGGACCGGGCCGCCGACGACGGGCTCGTGCCGCACTTCGAGGCGCTGCGGCCGGGCCAGGAGGTCGATCTGCCGGACGCGGACGTGTGGCTGAGCTACTACGTCTCCCGCAACAGCGCGACCTCTGAGCGTGGCACCGCGATCGCCGAGGCCGCCGAGGCCGCCGAGGGCATCCGCCCCACCAAGGCGCTGGAGGTCGCCGAGAACCCGACCGCCCTGCGCGCCGCGATCCTCGCCGACCCCTCCACCGCCCGCACGGCCCGCGCCGCGCTGCTGGACCGGCTGCGGGAGGACCCCGAGCTGCAGGCGGAGCTGGCGCGTGACGTCGTACGGACCGACGACCTGAAGAAGGCCGTCGCGACCGAGAGCCGGGCGGCCGACCGGATCGGGTACGTCCGTCACATCGCCGAGTCCGGGCAGATCAAGACCCCGGCCGGGCAGACCGTCGAGGCACCGGCCGAGCTTCGCGAGGAGGCGGAGCGGCATCTGTCCCTGATCGGCGAGCTGGAGGACGGCGAGGACAGCGGTGAGTGGGCCACCGAGGCCTACGACACCATGAAGTCGCTCGTCGCCGAGGCGGTCGAGGCCGACCCCGAACTTCGCGTCCAGGAGCGGCGGACGAAGTTCTACAGCAGCCTGCAGAAGGCGACCAGGGCGTTCGAGGAGCTGACCTTCGACGACGCCCAGGACTTCTACGAGGACGACATGGTCCAGCGCCTGGAGGAGCTCCAGCAAGCCATCGGCAGCTGCCTGGCCGCGCTGCGCGGAGCCGGCGGGACTCCGCCGCAGGGGTGACGCAGCGCTCCGCCGTCCGTGTGGTCCTTTGGCTGCGGGCCGTCGGTGGCTGGTCGCGCCGTTCCCCTACTCGCCGCCCGGCCGCGGGCCCTCGGACCGGGCCTGCGACCGGGCCGTGTGCCGGTGCCGGGCCCACAGGGGCAGGCCGTACCAGCAGACCAGGTACCAGACGACGACGGCCGCCACCAGGTACGGCACATAGCCGCCGTTCGTGGCCACCCGGAGGATCAGCAGTACGGAGGACGTCATCGTCGCGAGGAGCAGGACCAGGCCGGCAAACGTCATCCGGGACGCCAGCCGTACCGCCTGCGGCTTGACCCGGCGGCCGGCGACCAGGCGGTGCAGGGACACGGGTCCGACGAGGGCGCCGGTCGTGCAGGCGCCCAGGACGACGGTCACGATGTAGATGACCTGGTCGACGGCGGAAAGCTGCGCGTACTTGGCCTGGAAGACCACGGTCAGCAGAAAGCCGAACAGGATCTGCACACCGGTCTGGGCGACACGGACCTCCTGGATGAGCTCGCCCCACATCCGGTCGGCCCGCTCCTCCTCGGTCTCGTGCCGCCCCCTGAGCCGTCCTTCCTCCTCCATGCGCTTGCGTGTAACCGTCCGGCCGTTCGTTCAAACGAGCCCGCTCACCAGCGGTGCTCGACCTGGTCCTTGATCCGCCGCTCGTACAGCTCACGGATCGCGGTGAACGTCTCCCGGGGCAGCGGCGGCAGCTTGGCGGCGGCCGCGTTCGCGCGGGCCTGCTCGGGGTTGCGGGCGCCCGGGATCACCGTGGTCACGCCGTCCTGCTCGATGATCCAGCGCAGCGCCAGCTGGGCCGGGGTGTACCCCTGCGGGGCCAGCGCGGCGAACTCGGCGGCGGCCTCGACCCCGGTCTCGTAGTCGACGCCGGAGAAGGTCTCGCCCTGGTCGAAGGCCTCGCCGTGCCGGTTGAACGTGCGGTGGTCGTCGGCTGCGAACACCGTGTCCTTGGTGTACTTGCCGGACAGCAGTCCGGAGGCGAGCGGCACGCGCGCGATGATGCCGACGCCGGCCTCGCGGGCCGCGGGCAGCACCTCGTACAGCGGCTTCATGCGGAACGGGTTGAGGATGATCTGCACGCTCGCCACGTGCGGCCGGGCGATCGCGGTCAGCGCCTGCGCGCAGGTCTCCACGCTCACCCCGTACGCGGCGACGCGCTCCTCCTCGACCAGGGTGTCCAGGGCGTCGAACACCGCGTCGCAGGAGTAGACGGGCGTGGGCGGGCAGTGCAGTTGCACCAGGTCGATGCGGTCGACGCCGAGGTTGCGGCGCGAGCGGTCGTTCCAGGCGCGGAAGTTGTCCAGGACGTAGTTCTCGGGGATCTGGTCGACCCGGCGGCCCATCTTGGTCGCCACCAGCACATGCAGATCGGGCCGGCCGCGCAGGAAGGAGGCGATGGTCTCCTCGCTGCGTCCGTCGCCGTACACGTCGGCCGTGTCGAAGAAGGTGACCCCCGCCTCGGCCGCCGCCTCCAGGACGGACAGGGCCTGCTTGTCGTCCACCTCGCCCCAGTCGGCGCCCAGCTGCCACGTGCCGAGACCGACCACCGATGCCCACTGGCCCGACCTGCCGATTACGCGTTCGTCCATGGCGCCAGTCTGTCATCCGGCACCGGAGCACGCGGAGCGAGCCGCTCCGGCGGTCGAGCCAAGTGTTTTCCACCCGCATGGCCCATTCGGCCGGCGCGGTCTGCTGCGCGGCGGTGGCCGCGGCCGAACTGCCGGGCCTCGGTGCCGAGGCGGCCCGCCGCGGCGATCAGCGTGCCCGGCGTGACCACGAAGGGCCGGCCGGAGCCCGCGAGGGCGGAGCCCATCGCCTCGATGGCGCACGGGTCGGCGAAGCCCGCGGCATGGGCGTGGGTACCGCTGGGTATGGCGGCGAGATGGATGACGCCCTCGGCCTCGGCCGCCGCGCGGGCCAGCCCGTCGGGGTCGTCCAGGCTGCCCCGGTGGACCTCGGCTGGGGCCGCCTTCGGCGCGGCCGCGCCGTCCTCCGAACGGGCGAGGCCGACGACCCGGTGGCCCTCGCCGACGACAACGACCGTCTGCTCGCGGCCTTCCGCAGGACCGCGCAGGCCCTGCTCACCGGTCCCGACGAGGCTCGCCGAGTCAGCCGCCCGGGGTCAACTGGGCCTGGACGAGGGGCCCGTAGCGGTCGGCGATGGTGTCGACATCGCTCGCCAGCAGGTGCGGGCCGCGGGCGATGCCGTACATCACGCCGAGGCCGACGAGCGCGGCGACGGCGAGTTCGGCGCGCAGGCCGGTGTCGGGGCCGGTGAGGCGGGCGGCGAGGCGTTCGGTCACCTGGGCGCGGAAGTTGGCGCGCAGGATGTCGCCGCGGTCGCCGTGCAGCGGGGCGAAGGCGATGCGCAGCAGCGGGTCGGCGCCGCGCTCGCGCTGGCTGGCCAGCACGTGCCGGGCCATGTGCCGGCCGAGGTCGGTGAGCGGCGCGTCCAGCAGGGCGTCCGCGTCGGTGTCGAAGGACATCACCTGGGCGAACAGGGCGTCCTTGTTGCCGAAGTACTTCACGATCAACGGCGGGCTGACACCGGCCCGTTCGGCGACCGCCTTCAGTGTGATGTCGGCGTGCGCGTGCCGGGCGAGGAGGTAGCGGGCCGCTTTGAGGATGGCCGCCTTGGTGGCCTCGGCGTCGCGGCGGGCGGACAGGCTCGGTGCGGGGGGAGTGCTCACACCCTCATGCTCCCTCCATCGCCTCGTCGCGGGCGCCCCGGGTGGTGCCCTCGGCGCGCCGGGTGCCGTCCGCGGGGCCGTCGCCCGGGATGGACAGGGCGGCCGCGCAGCCCGCGAGGGCCACGGCGCCCGCCATCGCGAACGCGAGCAGGTAGCCGTGCAGGCTGGGGACCGGGACGCCGCCGACCGGGCTGCTGTGGTGCACGAGGACGGCGGCGACGGCGGCGCTGGAGGTGGCCTGCCCGATGGTGCGCATGAGGACGTTGACCCCGTTGGCGGAGGCGGTCTGCCCGGCCGGGACGGCCCGCAGGATCAGGGTGGGCAGCGCCGAGTAGGCGAGCGTGGTGCCCGTCGCCACCACGGTGGCCCCGATGATGATCATCCACAGGTCGCGGCTGTCGGCGATGCGGACCGCGTAGCCGCAGGCGATGACGGCGGCGCCCAGGGCGAGGGTGATCCGCGGGCCGCGGGCGGCCGAGATACGGGCGGACAGCGGCGAGAACAGCAGCATGGTCACACCACCGGGCAGCAGGCACAGGCCCGTGGCGACGATCGACAGGCCGAGGCCGTAGCCGGTGGCCTTCGGCGCCTGCACGAGCTGCGCGGTGACCAGCGAGTTGGCGTAGAAGGCGAATCCGGTCAGCAGGGCGGCCACGTGCGACAGGCCCACGCGCGGCCGGGAGACCAGCCGCAGGTCGACCAGTGGCTTTTGGGCGCGCAGCTGCTGCCACCACCACAGGGCGAGGACGACGACGGCACCGAGGAACAGCCCGAGGACCCGGGCGCTCCCCCAGCCCCAGGTGCCGCCCTGGGACACGCCCAGCAACAGGCAGACCAGGCCGGCGGCCAGCCCGAGCGCGCCGGGCACGTCGAACCGGCCCGGCTCGCGTACCGGCGATTCCCTGACCGCCCACCAGGTCGCCGCGACACCCAGCGCGCCCAGGGCGCTGGTCAGCCAGAACATGGTGTGCCAGTCGGCGTACTGGACGACCAGCGCGGCGAGGGGCAGACCGAGGGCGGCGCCGATGCCGACGGTGGAACTCATCAGCGCCACCGCCGAACCCCGGCGCTCCGGCGGGAGTTCGTCGCGCAGGATGCTGATCGACAGCGGGACGACGGAGGCGGCGGCGCCCTGGAGCGCGCGGGCGGCGATGAGCACGCCGATGTCCGAGGTCAGCGCGCACAGCACCGAGCCGATGGTCATCAGGGTGAGCGCGCAGGTGAGCACCCGGCGCTTGCCGTACATGTCGCCGGCCCGGCCGAGCACCGGGGTGAGGACGGCGCCGGAGAGCAGGGTGGCGGTCACCGTCCAGGAGACGGTCGCGGCGGACGCGCCGGTGAGCCGGGGCAGGTCCGGCAGCAGCGGGACGACGACGGTCTGCATGACCGCCATGAGGATGCCGCCCGATGCCAGCACCGGGATGGTGAGCCGGTCGCGCAGCGGGGGCGCTCCGGCCGGCGGCCGGGATATCGGGGCGGGCTGGTCCATCGGCGCTCCTGCGGACTGGGCGGCGGGTGGTGAATGGCTATTCACCCTACCGAGTGAATGGCCATTCACCAATGTTTCCGGCGCCGCCGCGGGGTACTCAGTCGAGGTTCTTCTCCAGGGCCGCCAGATAGTTGCGCATGAAGTGGTCGCGGATGCCGTCGGAGGCGGGTGCGAACGCGTCGGCGGTCAGCCCCTTGGCCCGGTCGGTCAGGGCCGAGAACACCGGCATGCTCTCGTGCAGCCTGCCGCCGGCGTCGAAGTAGCGCAGCGCGCGGACGTGGGTGAAGGCGGGCTCGGGGGGCAGCTGGGGGACGATGTCGTTGTTGTTGACGAAGCGGTACATACGGCCGCCGAATCCCTTGTGGAACGCCTCGGCGAGCAGCCGGTCGCAGGTGCGCGGCTGACCGTAGGTGTAGACACCGTCGGCGGCCAGGTGCGGGTCCTCCAGATACATGCGGGCGCCGGCCAGCATCGCCAGGGCGCCGCCGAGGCTGTGCCCGGTGAAGTACACGCTCTGGCCGTCGGTGCGCAGTTCGGCGAGGGCGTCACGGACGGCCGGGTAGATCGATTCCAGGGCCTCGGCGAATCCGTGGTGGACGTATCCGTTGCCGCCGGGGCCGGGCCTCGGCGGGGTGGTGGCGTCGGTGAGCCAGTCCTTGATCCGGGTGGGTTCGGTGCCACGGAACGCGGTGACGATCATCCGGTCGCCGGCCATCGTGTATGCCTGGGTGTCCTGCAGCGGGAAGGGCGGGGTGAAGCGGGTCTCGTGGTGGCGGACCCGGCCGAAGCCCCATTGGGCGGCCTGGTCCTCGATGACGGTGCGGTCCTTGTAGGCCAGGTCGGCCGCGCGGGCCAGCCAGTAGGCGCGTTGCAGGCTGTAGCCGGACGGGGCCTGATCGAACGAGACGGGCACGGCCATGGAACGGGACTCCTCGCTTCGGTCACTCAGAGTAATCGAACTGTGTCGCAGGGTAGCAGAGCGGCCAGGCTGTTCGATCGCGTCAGTTTGGCGTGGTGAGCCGGGCCACTCGGACGGGCGGCGGGCGGGAAGGATGCCTCAAAAGGCGGTCCGCGCGGCAAGGAATTGCCCGTTCCGGAACGAATCAGCCCCCGGCCGCAGCAAGATCATCTTCGTTCAACGCTGTACGACATGTGGTCAATTGTCCGGATCACAGCCATCCAGCTCCGGGGGATTTCTCGGCGTCCAGGAGCCCCCGATAGGCATGCGTCGTCACCACCGGAACACGCTCCAGGAGGACCCGTATGCCCGACATCACCCGGCGCCGCGCGCTCACCGCGACCGCGGCCCTCGCCGCGACGGCCACCGTCACCGTCCTCGCGGCACCCACGGCCTCGGCGGCCGGCCACGGCCACGGCCACGGCCACCCCATGCCGATGCCGATGCCGAAGACCTTCGACGAGGTCTACAAGGGCCGCCGGATACAGGGCCGCCCGATGAGCGGCGGCGGTCACCACCACCACGAACACGGCGGTGGATTCGAGGTGTTGATCGACGGCGTGCAGCTGCACGTGATGCGCAACGCCGACGGCAGCTGGATCAGCGTCGTCAGCCACTACGACCCGGTGCCCACCCCGCGCGCCGCCGCCCGGGCCGCCGTGGACGAGCTGCAGGGCGCCCCGCTGCTGCCCTTCCCCGCCAACTGACCGCCCCCCGAGGACTTTCCGGAGCATCGCGCACCATGACCGTACGCAAGAACCAGGCCACCCTGACCGCCGACGAGAAGAAGCGATTCGTCAACGCGGTGCTGGAGTTGAAGCGCAACGGACGCTACGACGAGTTCGTCCGCACGCACAACGAGTTCATCATGTCGGACACCGACACCGGCGAGCGGACCGGCCACCGCTCCCCGTCCTTCCTGCCCTGGCACCGCAGATTCCTGCTCGACTTCGAGCAGGCGCTACAAGCGGTGGACTCCTCGGTCGCGCTGCCGTACTGGGACTGGAGCACCGACCGCACGGTGCGTGCCGGGCTGTGGGCGCCGGACTTCCTCGGCGGCACCGGGCGCAGCACGGACGGCCGGGTGATGGACGGCCCGTTCGCCGCCTCGGCCGGGAACTGGCCGATGAACATACGGGTGGACGGCCGTGGCTTCCTGCGCCGCTCGCTGGGCATGGGGGTGCGCGAGCTGCCGACACGCGCGGAGGTGGAGTCGGTGCTGTCGATAGCGACGTACGACATGGCGCCGTACAACAGCGCCTCGGACGGCTTCCGCAACAACCTGGAGGGGTGGCGCGGGGTCAATCTGCACAACCGGGTCCATGTCTGGGTCGGCGGCCAGATGGCCACCGGGGTCTCCCCCAACGACCCGGTGTTCTGGCTGCACCACGCCTACGTCGACAAGCTGTGGGCGGAGTGGCAGCGGCGGCACCCGGACGCGGCGTATGTGCCGGCCGGCGGCACGCCGGACGTCGTCGACCTGAACGACACGATGAAGCCGTGGAACGACGTGCGCCCGGCGGACCTGCTGGACCACACGAAGTACTACACCTTCGACAGCTGAGCAGACCGGCCGTGATCAGGCCTCGGCGGTACGGCACTCCGGGTGGCCCCAGCCCTGCGCGTTCTTGGCGATGGACTCGCCGGCCGCGTAGGAGCGGCCGCACAGGCAGCGGCCGGGAAACTTCGCCTTGATCGTGCGGGACGACGACGCTCCGCCGCCGGCGCGGCGGGGCGCCTTCCGGCGCGGGGCGGCCGCCTTCGGGGTGCCGGGCGACGGCGGCGGCTCCGGGGAGCCGAGCGCGCTGCCCGCCGCCTCCTGGACCGAGGCGGCCTGGCTGGCGGCGCGGTCGGCGAAGTCGTTCAGCGGGTCGCCGTCGACCTGGTGGGCCGGGACGTAGCGGAACTCGACGGTCCGGCCGTCGAGCAGCGCGTCTATGCGGACGACGAGCTCCTGGTTGGCGACGGGCTTGCCGCCGGCGGTCTTCCAGCCGTTGCGCTTCCAGCCGGGCAGCCAGGTGGTGACGGCCTTCATCGCGTACTGGGAGTCCATCCGGATCTCCAGCGGCACGTCCGGATCGACGGCCGTGAGCAGCCGCTCCAGGGCGGTGAGTTCGGCGACGTTGTTGGTGGCCCGGCCGAGCGGGCCCGCCTCCCAGCGGGCGGCGGTCCGCTCGTCGTCGGAGACCACCCATGCCCATCCGGCCGGTCCGGGGTTTCCCTTCGAAGCCCCGTCGCACGCGGCCACCACACGTTCACGCATGTGCCCGATCATGCCACGATCCGGCCGGAGGCCGTCGCGGGCGGGTCAGGCCTCCTTGGCCTTGGGCATCTCGCCCTCCTTGGTCGTGATGTCGATCACGGAGAAGTTAGCGCCCTGCGGGTCGCTGAGCGCCGCGAACCGGCCGAAGGGGCTGCTCATCGGCCCGAAGCGGAGGACACCGCCCAGCTTGGTGGCACGGGCCACGGCCTCGTCGCAGTCCTCGACGGTGAAGTAGACATTGATGTACGACGGCACCTCGGGCGGGAAGTCGTCGGTCATCCGCATCCGGCCGAGAACGGTGCTCTCACCGATGTCGAACATCCGGAAGTCCACCGCGTCGTCCACCATGTCCTTCATCCGGTACGGGAAGACGGCGGAGAGGAAGGTGTCGGCCTTCTCGGGCTCACGGGTGAAGACCTCGGCCCAGCAGTAGGCGCCCGGGGTCGCGATCGCCTCGAAGCCCTCGTGGGTACCGGCCTGCCAGACGCCGAAGACGGCCCCGCTCGGCTCACGGGCCAGGCACATCGTGCCGAAGTCACCGACCCGCATCGGCTCCATCAGCACCTCGCCACCGCTCGCCCGGATCCGCTCCGCGGTGGCGGCGGCGTCCGGAGAGGCGAAGTACAGGCACCACTGCGACTGGCCCTCCTGGCCGGGCATGGGCGGGACGACGGCGGCGACCGCCTTGCCGTCCGCGTAGGCCTGCGTGTAGTTGCCGTACTCCGACGACGACTCGCCGAAGCTCCAGCCGAGGACGTCGCTGTAGAAGCGCTTGGCTCCCTCGACGTCGCTGAACATCGCATCGGCCCAACAGGGCGTTCCCTCGGGTTGCACGGCCATGCTCGCGGCCCTCCTGGTCTGTGTCCCGTACGGATGATCCTCCGCCTGAAGGCTTGGGTCCCGAAGCTCACGCTAGCCATCCCGCCCCCTGCCCGCGCGCCGAGGCGGGGAGCCGCCGGACACTGGGGATGGAGGCGACGATGCGATGACGGCGGGCACGTTGCGGGCGTGGTCGGTGGTGCGGCCGGGGCCGGTCGACGGGCATCCGCTGCGGCTGGTGGAGCGGCCGGTGCCGGTGCCAGGGGCGGACGAGCTGCTGGTGCGGGTGCGGGCCTGCGGGGTGTGCCGGACCGATCTGCATGTCGCCGAGGGCGATCTGCCGGTGCACCGGGCCGGGGTGACCCCCGGCCACGAGGTCGTCGGCGAGGTCGTGGGGGCGGGGGCCGCGGTGCGGGACTTCACGGCGGGCGACCGGGTGGGTGTGGCCTGGCTGCGGCGCACCGACGGGGTGTGCGCGTACTGCGCCCGGGGCGCCGAGAACCTGTGCCCGCACTCGGAGTACACCGGCTGGGACGCCGACGGCGGATACGCCGAGTACACGACCGTGCCGGCCGGCTTCGCCTACCGGCTGCCGGACGCCCTGGACGACGTGTCGGCGGCGCCGCTGCTGTGCGCGGGGATCATCGGCCATCGCGCGCTGCGCCGGACCGCGCTGCCCGCCGGCGGCCGGCTCGGGCTGTACGGCTTCGGCGGCAGCGCCCATCTGTGTGCGCAGGTGGCGCTCGCCGAGGGCGCCCGGGTGCATGTGGTCACCCGGAGTGCGGCGGCCCGGCGGCTGGCCCTGGAGCTGGGCGCGGCCTCGGCGCACGACGTCCACGAGCCGCCGCCCGAGCCGCTGGACGGCGCGATCCTGTTCGCCCCGGCCGGCGACCTGGTCCCGGTGGCGCTGCGCGCCCTGGACCGGGGCGGGGTGCTGGCCCTCGCCGGCATCCACCTGACCGACGTACCACCGCTGCACTACGAGACCGAGCTGTTCTACGAGAAGGAACTGCGCAGCGTCACCTCCAACACCCGTGCCGACGGCCGGGAGTTCCTCGCCCTCGCCGCCCGGCACGGTATCCGCGCGACCACGCACCCCTATGCGCTGTCACGGGCCCCACAGGCGCTCGGCGACCTCAAGGCCGGCCGGTTCGACGGGGCGGCCGTCCTGGTCAACGACCTGTCCTGAGGGCCCGGGGGCGCACCACACCGGCGCGCGGACGGCTGACCGGGGGCGCACTGCACCGGCGCGTGGGCATTCAGTTTGCCGGACGTGCCCCGATCGACAGGTTTACGACCTCGAGTGGATTGTTCCGCCCCCTTCGCGCTGTATCGGGCACCTCAGGAGGACTGTTTGGCTTGGCTCCGGTGCAGGGCCACCACGCTCACCAGCCATCGATCCGGCCACCTCTGTTCGCATGCAGCCCCGCTTGTTAGCACGCAGCCCCGCTGGAGGGAATGTGACCACACCGGACAGCGCCACCGGTCCCGCCGTCGACGAACCGGCCCCCGAGCCCGCGGCCGACGGGCAGCTCACCAGTCTGAGCACCCGGGCGGCCCGCCAGCTCACCACGACCACCAAGTCCGAACCGCAGATGCAGGCCATCACCTCGCGATGGCTGCTGAAGACCCTGCCGTGGGTGGACGTCAAGGGCGGCGCCTACCGGGTCAACCGCCGGCTGCAGCTGCGCACGGGGCGCGGCCGGGTGCACTTCGTGCAGAACGGCGCCGACGACATCCGGGTCATCCCGGAGACACTGACCGAGCTGCCGATCCTGCGTGGCTACCCCGACACCGAGGTGCTGCGGGAGATCTCCGGCCGCTTCCAGCCCCGCGAGGTGCGCGCCGGGCAGGTGCTCTTCGAGGCCGGCCAGCCCGTCACGGAGGCCTATCTGGTCGTGCACGGCCGGTTCACCCGCTACACCGCCGGCAAGTACGGGGAGGAGGAGATCACCGGGATCGTCACCGACGGCGACCAGATGGGCGACGAGGCGGTCGGCCAGTCCGACCCGCTGTGGCTGGCCTCGGTGCGGGCCGAGACCGCGGGCGTGGTGCTCGCGCTGCCGTGGGCGGTCGTGCAGGAGTTCACCGAGCGGGTGCCGTCCCTCGCCGCGCATCTCCAGGCGTATGTCGAGCGGCAGCACAGGCCCATGAACCGCAAGGGCGAGGCCGAGGTGCCGGTGCAGGCCGGCCATGTCGGCGAGCCCACGCTGCCGGGCGGCTTCGTGGACTACGAACTCGCCCCGCGCGAATACGAGTTGTCCCTCACCCAGGCCGTGCTTCGGGTGCACACCCGGGTCGCCGATCTTTACAACCACCCGATGGACCAGACCCAGCAGCAGCTCAGGCTCACGGTCGAGGAGATCCGCGAGCGCCAGGAGTGGGAGCTGGTCAACAACCGGGAGTTCGGGCTGCTGCACAACGTCGACTACGGCCAGCGGATCAGCACCTTCACCGGCCCGCCCACGCCGGACGACATGGACGAACTGCTCTCCATGCGGCGCAAGACGAAGGTGTTGCTCGCCCATCCCAAGGCGATCGCGGCGTTCTTCCGACAATGCAACCGGCGTGGCCTGGTCCCCGGCACCGTGAGTGTCGACGGCCACGAGGTACCGGCGTGGCGCGGTGTGCCGATCTTCCCCTGTGGCAAGATCCCGATCAGCGACGACCACACCAGCAGCATCATCGCCCTGCGCACCGGCGAGGCCGATCAGGGGGTCATCGGCCTCTACCAGACGGGCATCCCGGAGGAGCATCAGCCGGGCCTGAACGTCCGGTTCATGGGCATCGACTCTGCCGCGATCGTCAACTACCTCGTGACCGCTTACTACTCGCTGGCCATCCTCGTGCCCGACGCGGCCGGGATCCTGGAGAACGTCCAGATCGGCCGGCTCCCCGAATGACCGCCTGGAGCGCCCCATGACCACAACCACGACCGCCGCCTACCGGCTGCCCGGCCCCCCGAATCTCGCCCGGAGCCTGCAAAGCCGGCGCACCGGAGCCATCCCCGGGCTGCTGCACCGGCCCGCGGTGCCCGCCGACCCGGAGAAGGCGGCCGAGATCGACCAGCGCCTGGAGGCCTGGGCCCGGGACCTGGACCTGTTCCCCTCGGCCTGGAAAGGAGACTTCTCCGGCTTCCAGTTCGGCCGGGCCGTCGTACTCCAGCATCCGGGCGGCCTCGACCTGGACCGTCTCACCGCCGCCGGGAAGCTGCTGCTGGCCGAGAACATCGTCGACTCCTGCTACTGCGAGGAGGACGAGGGCAGGGGCGGATCGCGGCGCGGCCTGGGCGGCCCGCTGATCATCGCGCAGTCGGCGCTCGACCCCTACCACGGCATCCCGGAGCTGGAGGAGGAGTGGCGGCAGGGCATCCAGGCCGACGGTCCGCTGCGCTCTTACTACTTCGCCATCGAGGACTACGCGACCTTCGCCACGCCCAGCCAGACCGACCGGTTCGTGCACGACATCGCCCGGCTGCACCTGGGCTATCTGGGCGAGGCCGCCTGGATGGAGACCAAGTACGTGCCGCGGGTCTGGGAGTACCTGGTGATGCGGCAGTTCAACAACTTCCGCCCCTGTCTGTCGCTCGTCGACGCCGTGGACGGCTATGAACTGCCCGAGCAGATCTACGCCCGCCCCGAGATCCAGCGGATCACCGCCCTCGCGTCCAACGCCACGACGATCGTCAACGACCTCTACTCCTTCACCAAGGAGCTGGCGAGCGACCCGGCCCACCTCAACCTGCCGCAGGTCGTCGCCGCCAACGAGCGGTGCGGGCTGAAGGCCGCCTATCTGAAGTCCGTCGAGATCCACAACGGGATCATGGAGGCCTTCGAGGAGGAGTCGGCCGCGCTGTCCGCCACCTCGCCCCTCGTGGAGCGCTACGCCCGGGGGCTCGCCGCCTGGGTGTCCGGCAACCACGAGTGGCACGCCACCAACACCCACCGATACCACCTGCCCGACTACTGGTGACCGCCCCTCATCCGAAACACCGTCACATGCGCCACGAGGAGCCATCGTTGACCACTGCCCCCGTTGACCGGACCACGCCCGTTCCGGTCCCGGCCCAGTCCACCTACCAGAGCCGGGTCGCGGACTACTGGAACGCCGAGGAGAACCCGGTCAACCTCGAACTCGGCAAGATCGACGACCTGTACCACCACCACTACGGCATCGGGGAGGCCGACCGGTCGGTGCTCGACGAGCCCGATCCCGACCGGCGTCGGGCCCGCGTCACCGCCGAACTGCACCGCCTGGAACACGCCCAGGCCGAACTGCTCGCCTCGTACCTCGGGCCGCTGACACCCGCCGACCGCGTCTTCGACGCGGGCTGCGGTCGCGGCGGCGGCAGTGTCGTGGCGCATCTGCGCTACGGCTGCCACGCCGACGGCGTGACGATCTCCGCCAAACAGGCCGAGTTCGCGAACGAGCAGGCCGGCGCCCGGGGCATCGACGACAAGGTGCGCTACCACCACCGCAACATGCTCGACACCCGCCTCGAGACCGGCGCGTACGCGGCCTCGTGGAACAACGAGTCCACCATGTACGTCGAGCTGGACCTGCTGTTCGCCGAGCACGCCCGGCTGCTGCGCCGCGGCGGACGCTATGTGGTGATCACCGGCTGCTACAACGACACCTACGGGCAGGCCTCGCGCGAGGTGTCGCTGATCAACGCCCACTACATCTGCGACATCCACCCGCGCTCGGAGTACTTCAGGGCGATGGCCCGCAACCGCCTCGTGCCGGTCCACGTCCAGGACCTGACCGAGGCCACGATCCCCTACTGGGAACTGCGCCGCCAGGCCGACCACCTGGTCACGGGCATCGAGGACACGTTCCTGGACGCCTATCGCAACGGCAGCTTCCAGTACCTGCTGATCGCCGCCGACCGGGTCTGAATCCGTGCCGGGAAGTCCGGCGTAATTCCGTGGACGGCGAGGGCGCCGAGGCGCTGGGATGGGCCCCATGAGTGCCCACGACAGCCTCGATCCGCCGACAATGCACGCGGACGAGGCCGACCTCGACGCCCCGCTCGTCCAGCGCCTGATCGCCCGCCGCTTCCCGCGGTGGGCGGCGCTGCCCGTCCGGCGGCTCGCATCCTCCGGGACCGAGAACGCCATGTTCCGGCTGGGCACCGACCTGCTGGTACGGCTGCCACGGCGGCCCGGCGCCGTACCGGATGTGACGCACGAACAGCGCTGGCTGCCCCGGCTCGGGCCGCTCCTGCCGGTCGCCGTGCCCGAGCCGGTGGGCACCGGCGAGCCGGACCAGGGTTATCCATGGCCCTGGTCCGTCTACCGCTGGTTGGAGGGACGCAATCCGGTGGCGGGCGCCGTGCGGGAACCGGAGCGGCTCGCCGAGGACCTCGCGGCGTTCGTGCGCGCGCTGCGCCGGATCGACCCGCAGGACGGGCCGCCCGGTTATCGGGGCGGCCCCTTGCGGGACCGGGACGAACCCACCCGCGCGGCCGTCGCCGAGCTGGGCGCAAGGATCGACACCGGCGCGGTCACGGCCCTGTGGGAGCGGTCCCTGCGCGCCCCGGAGCACACCGGGCCGCCGGTGTGGGCCCACGGGGACCTCTCCCCGGGGAACGTGCTGGTCGACGAGGGCCGGCTGAGCGCGGTCATCGACTTCGGCTGTGCGGGGGTGGGTGACCCGGCCGTGGATCTGATCGTGGCCTGGAACCTGCTGCCGGCGTCCGTCCGGGACACCTTCCGCAAGGCCGTCGGCGCCGACGACGCGGAGTGGGCGCGGGGGCGGGGCTGGGCGCTGTCCATCTCGCTGATCCAGCTGCCGTACTACTGGGACACCAACCCGGCCCTGGTGGAGAACTCCCGGCATGTGATCGCCGAGATCCTCGCCGAGGCCGGGTGACGGCGGCAGGACCGGGGGTCCGCTACTCCCCCGCGTACGCCTTGTCCAGCGCGGCGACGTCCAGCTTGCCCATCGCCATCATGGCCTTCGTGGCACGGTCGACCTTCTCCCGGTCGGGGTCGTGGATCATGTCGGCGAGCCGGCCGTAGACGACCTGCCAGGAGACGCCGAACCGGTCCTTGAGCCAGCCGCAGGGGCCGCCCTCGCCGCCGTTCTCGGTGAGCCGGGTCCAGTAGTAGTCGATCTCCTCCTGGTCGGCGCACAGGATCTGGAAGGAGACGGCCTCGTTGAACTTGAACTGGGGGCCGCCGTTGAGCGCGACGAACTTCTGGCCGTTGGCGGTGAACTCGACGGTCAGCACGGAGCCCGTCTGACCGAGCCCGGCGTCGGTGTAGTGGCTGACCCGGCCGATGCTGGAGTTCTTGAAGACCGACACGTAGAACTCGGCGGCCTCCTCGGCCTGGCCGTCGAACCAGAGACATGTGGTGAATCCGTCGGTGGTCATGAGCACCTCCTGGGCGGGGAACGCGGTCACCTGTGTCGACCGATCCTCGCGGTAAAACTCATCGGCCGGGACGCCGGATAATCCGGGCGGGTGAACGGCGTCCGCGCCTAGCATCCGGATCATGACCTCCACACCCGCCGAACGCATCGAGCCCTTCCGGCTGTCGGTCCCGCAGAGCGACCTCGACGACCTGTACGACCGCCTCGACCGCACTCGTTGGCCCGCCGAGCTGCCCGGAGCCGGCTGGGAGTACGGCGTCCCGGCCGGCTATCTGCGGGAACTGGTCCGGTACTGGCGGCACGAGTACGACTGGCGCGCCGCCGAGGCCGAGCTGAACCGGTGGCCCCAGTTCACCACCACGATCGACGGTGCCAAGGTGCACTTCGCCCACGTCCCCTCCCCGGAGCCGGACGCCACACCTCTCGTGATCACCCATGGCTGGCCGGGCTCGATCGTGGAGTTCCTGGACGTGGTCGGCCCGCTCACCGACCCGGTGGCGTACGGCGGTGACGCGGCCGACGCCTTCCATGTCGTCGTGCCGAGCATTCCGGGCTTCGGGCTGTCCGGGCCCACCACGGAGCGGGGCTGGGAGGCGCGCCGGGTGGCCGACGCCTGGGTGGAGCTGATGCGGCGGCTCGGCTACGAGCGGTTCGGTCTGCAGGGCGGCGACTGGGGCGCGGCGATCTCGCGCGAGCTGGGCCGCGCGCATCCGGACCGGGTGATCGGCGTCCACCTCAATCTGCTGCCGGGCGCGCAGGCGGCCGCCGAGCCG
Source organism: Streptomyces sp. NPDC001709 (assembly GCF_053596375.1). Lineage (NCBI taxonomy): Bacteria > Bacillati > Actinomycetota > Actinomycetes > Kitasatosporales > Streptomycetaceae > Streptomyces > Streptomyces sp. NPDC001709. The sequence goes on from NZ_JBSFGB010000008.1 coordinate 63,753, forward strand.
GCCGAGGAGGAACTGGCCGCGCTCGATCCCGAGGACCGGGAGCGGACGCTGCGGTCCTGGCGCCGGTGGGACGAGTGGTCCCGCGAGGGCACCGGGTACGCGGTCCTGCAGTCCACCCGTCCGCACACCCTCGCCTACGCCCTGACGGACTCGCCCGTCGGTCAACTCGCCTGGATCGTGGAGAAGTTCCGGGAGTGGACGGACAGCGAGGACCTACCGGAGCAGGCAGTGGACCGGGACCGGCTGCTCACCAACGTGATGCTGTACTGGCTGACCGGTACGGCCGGTTCGTCCGCCCGCATCTACTACGAGCGGGCCCACGCCACCGGCGACCGCACCGCCCGGCCGGCCGCCCCGTCCACCGCCCCCACCGCACTGGCCTCCTTCCCGGCCGACCCCCAGATCCCGCTCCGCCACAAGGCAGAACGGACCGAGAACCTCGTCCGCTGGACGGAACTCGACCGGGGCGGCCACTTCGCAGCCATGGAGGAACCGGACCTGCTGATCGACGACGTCCGGGCCTTCTTCCGGGACCTGCACGAGAAGTGACGCGAACACCCGGCCTACCAACCGGACGGAGCGCCTTGGGGGGCGTTGGGACTCAGCGTCCGGGGGGCCTCGCGGGGTCGGTGAAGCTCGACCGGCCGGACAGAGCCCCTCGCGAGACGAGCAGAGCCCACACGCCAGCCGGGCGAAGCGCCTTGCGGTGTTGGTGCAGCTACAAGAGGCCGGGCGGAGCGGCTTGCGGGGCCTTGGAGTTCAGGCGGCCGGCTGAGCCCCTTTAGGGCCGCGCGGCTCAGGCAGCCAAGTGCAGAGCTCCGTTGCCCACAGTGCTGGGTGGCCGGAGGCCGAAGTCCCTTGGGCGGCCAACGCGGTTGAGGCGACCTGGACCGGAGGCCACCTGCGCCGGACCCGGGTGCGGGTCAGGCCGCCGGGGGCAGAGGCCATCCGCGCAGGGGCCCGGTAGGGCTCAGGCCGCCAGAGGAGGGGTCACCCCTGCAGAACCCCGGTGCAGCTAAGGCTGCCAGGAGCAGTCGCCACCTTGCAGGGGGCTGGTACGGCTCAGGCCGCCAAAAGCAAAGGCCACCCCTGCACGACCCCGATGCAGCTCAGGCCGCCAGGAGCAGAGGCCAGCCGTGCAGGACCCCGGCGCAGATAAGACCGAGCTGAGCCGACGCCAGCCGTGCAGGGGGTCGGTGCGGCTCACGCCCTCAAAGGCAGAGGCCATCCCTGCACGATCCCGGTGCAGCTCAGACCGACCCGAGCAGACGCCGGCCGCCGCAGGACCCCGGTCCGCCCGAGGCCGCCACGGCCGGCGGCCGGTTAGGGCCCCGGTGCGGCCCATGCCGTCGCAGCCGAAAGCCCCGGGCGCGGGTTGGCCGGCGACCCGCGGTGTCCTTGCCCGGGACCGTTGCGGTTCGGCGCATGACGGGGACCGGTCGTCACGCGGCCAGGCAGAGCGTGTTGTAGGGGCGGCGCGGAGCGGTGGTCGTGCGTCGGGTGAGCTCGGCGTGGGTCAGCGACAGCAGGTCGCCCAGGCCCAGGCCGAGCGCGCGGGCCGCGGCCCCGAGGACCTCCGAGGACGCTTCCTTGCGGCCGCGCTCGATCTCGGAGAGGTAGGGCAGCGAGATCCTGGCCGCGTCCGCCACGTCCTTGAGCGTACGGTCCTGTGCCCGCCGCTCGCGGCGCAGCACCTCACCGACCAGATCGCGCCACAACGGTTCCCTCTCCCCCGTGGGCCCGGACTCGGGCTTCGCCGGACGCGCGGGCGCCGGTCGCAGGGGGATCACTTGCGCTTCGTTGCTCACCTGGTTGCTCACCCGGGTCAGCCTATGAGGCGAGAGGCAGGGGGCAAGGGGTCGACATTGCGCCCTGAAAGAAACCACCGCGCATCCCCGCATGCATGCGCGGCGTGACCGGGGGTACTCGCCCCGTGAGCGAGACCGCAACGCATGCATGAAACAGTGAATTCGGGGTAACCCGGGCAAACGCACACCGTGACTTTCGTGGGAGAGGTAATGCACACCGCCGGGATCCGGTCGGAAGCAGAGGTCGCCGAGTACATCGCGGACCCGGCGTCCGTCGCACCACGTGACGCTCGGGAGCTGTCCCGCCAGTTCTTCCGCCGGCTGACCGAGCTGGAGGAGGGCACGCTCGAGTACCAGTACGCGCGCAACACCCTCATCGAGATGAACATGTCGCTGGTCCGGTTCGCGGCCGGACGGTTCCGTGGCCGCGGCGACGACATGGAGGACATCGTCCAGACCGGCATGATCGGTCTGATCAAGGCCATCGACCGGTTCGAGCTGGCCCGCGAGGTGGAGTTCACGTCCTTCGCCCTGCCCTACATAGTCGGCGAGATCAAGCGGTTCTTCCGGGACACCACATGGGCGGTCCACGTGCCGCGCCGGCTCCAGGAGCTGCGGGTGGAGCTGGCCAAGGCGCGCGAGGAGCTGTCCAGCCGGCTGGACCGGAACCCCACGGTGGCCGAGCTGGCGACGCTGCTGAACCTCTCCGAGCACGAGGTGGTCGAGGCCCAGTTCGCCTCCAACGGGTACAACTCCGCCTCCCTGGACGCCGCGCTCACCGGCGACGGCCCGGAGGACGGCGAGGCGGTGCTCGCCGACTTCATCGGCGTGGAGGAGGAGGGGCTGAGGCTCGTCGAGGACTTCCACGCGCTGGCGCCGCTGATGGCCGAACTCAGCGAGCGGGACCGGCAGATCATCCATCTGCGGTTCGTCGAGGAGGCCACTCAGGCGGAGATCGGGGAACAGCTCGGCTGTTCGCAGATGCACGTGTCCCGGCTGATCAAGCGGATCATCACCCGGCTGCGCCAAGGGATGCTCGGCGAACTCGGCTGCGCCTGACGCGGACCCTCAGTACGACAGTTCGAAGCGGGCGCGCACCCGCTTGCCCACGGGCACGCGCTCCGCGCTGACCTCCGAGGCCAGGGCGTACACGATCTCCAGACCGTGCCGCCCGACGCGTTCGGGGTCCTTGGGGAAGCGGCGCGGCAGGGCGGAGCTGCTGTCGTAGACGCACACCGTGACGGAGCTGTCGGTGCCTTCCAGTTCCAGGATGTACGGGCCGTTGCTGTGCCGGTCGGCGTTGGTGACGAGTTCGCTCACGAGCAGGAGCAGCTCGCCGTCGGCCCGGCCGTCGGCGGTGGCGCACCACTCGGTGCGCAACTGCTGCAGGAACTGGAACGCGAAGGCGCGTGCCTCGGCGATGCATCCGGGTTCGCCGGTGTAGTGCGCCGCGCGTCTCAGCGGTTCCACGGGTACGTCGAAACCAGTCGGTATCACTGTCCCGCCCAGGTGCTTGGTCATGCTGTCTCTCTCGGAAAGCCCGGCCCTGCCGGTCGCCTGTTGCACCCGTCCTCGTACCCCGAGCCGGGCTCAGCAGTCCCCCGCGCCGTTCACCGACCTCGCACAGTGGCGATCGTCACGGTGCTCACAGGGGCGGACCGCTCACTGCTCGGGCGTGCCCTGCTGCTCCGGCTCGCTGGGCGCACCCGGGGTCTCCTCGGGCGTCTCGGGGGTCGCCGGGCCGGGAACGTTCTCCTCCGAGGACGGCGGCGCGGGGGCGTTCGACTCCTCGGTCGTCTGCTGCTGCTCCGGCGACTCCTGCTGCTCGCTCGACGGAGAGCCTGCCGACGGTGCCGACGGCTCCTCGGAGGTCGTCTCGGTCGACGGCGCCTCCGACGGCGTCGACTCCGACGTCGACTCAGCCGGTGTCGACTCCGACGTCGACTCAGCCGGTGTCGACTCCGACGTCGACTCAGATGGCGTCGACTCCGAGGACGACGACTCGGACGGCGTCGACTCCGACGAGGAGGAGGACGACGGCGAAGTGGACGACGGCTCCGAGGACGAGGGCGACGACGGGGACGAACTCGACGACGAGGGCGACGAGGACGAAGAAGGCGAGGAGGACGAAGAGGAAGGCGAGGACGAAGTCGACGAGGACGGCGAAGAGGACGACGTCGACGGGTTCGGCTTGCCCGAGGTGGAGCGGCAGGGCCCCGGCGACCCGGGCGGGCACGGCACAGGCGGGTGCCACGGGTGCGGGTACTTCGGCGGCCTGGCGTGCTGGTCGTGCCGGCAGTTGAAGTCGCCGCTGTGACGGCTGATCCAGTTGGAGTCGGGGATGTCGTAGAGCACGAAGACGTTGACGACGGTCGGCGCGGGGGTCACCACGACCACGTTCGAGGGCTGGTACGAGGACCAGCGGGGACCCACCAGCTTCGGTGCGGTCTGCTGGGCGACCGGCGGGGTCAGCGGGTTGCCGCAGGCGCAGCGCACGCGGGGTACGCCGTGGCTGTCCACCAGCACGGCGGTGCCTGCCTGGAGCACCGACTGGTAGGAGGTGGCGACGCCGTTGCGGTAACCGTGGTTGGTGACCCGGGTGTCGACGCGCAGCTGAACCGGGGTCAGCGAGCGCAGGTAGGCGGGCACACCGGAGGGCTGGACACCGACCACGGAGCCGAAGGCCTTCTCCTTGCCCGGGTCTGCCTGGAGGAACTTGATCTGCTTCTCGACGTCGCAGGCGGGTTTGCTCTTGGTGCCGCCGTACAGGCCGGGCGCTCCGCCGTCCACTCCCTGCACCGCGTTGGGCGTGCCCGAGGGCGCGGCGGAGGCGGAGGGTGGGGGCGGGGCCGAACTCTGGTTCTGGCTCGACTGCGTGAACGGGTCCTGGCCGCTGCTGGCCGCGGACTGCAGGAAGACCTCGCCGCCCTTGGCGGTGGAGCCGCCACCACCCGGACGGGTGAAGACCACCGCGAGGACCACGGCGGCGACGAGGGCGGCGGTGAGGGCCGCCACTCGCGGTACTGACTTCCACCACGGCCCGTGCGGCCCCTCGGATCCGGCGCCGCCGCCCGGTGGTTGGGCGGGCGGTGGTCCGGAGGGGGGTCGGGAGGAGCCGGAAAGCGGGCCGGAGGGCGGGCCGGTCGGGCGGCCGGCAGACGGAGGTTCGGCGCTCACGAGCACTTCTTTCCGTCGCGATCGTCGCGATGAGCGGCGTAATGCGCGGCTTTTTTCGGTCAGTACCTTTTTGGTGCATTTGACTGCACGTTAATCCCATTGTGTGCCGCAGGATGGTGCAGCTCGCAAGCCGACGCGGACGGCCCACCCGGCGGGCGGGGTGCCCGGCCGCTGTTTAGCGTGTCAACCGTGAGCGCTCCAACCGTCTCCGCACAGCCTGCCTCCCGTCACGGCTGGGCACAGGCCGTGGCCGCGGTGCTGACCGGGCTGGCCGTCATGGTGCTGGCGGCTGCGCTCGGACTGTGGGCGGCCGGAGCGGCGGACCTGCCGGACGGGGCGTTCCCGAGGGTGGTGGCCGCGACGCTGGTCACGGCGGTCGGCGGCAGCGTGGAACTCTCGGGCAACGCGGGCGCGCTGGCGGAGACGCACGCCGGGCTCACCGTGATCCCGCTGTCGGTGACCCTCGCCGGTGCCCTGGCGATCGGCGCGGGTTTTCTGCGCCCGCTGCGGCACCGGGCGGTCGCCTCGGCCGGGGAGCTGGCCGGCTGGGCCGCTCGGATCGCGGTGCTGTGGCTGCTGGCGCTGATCGGCCTGGCCTTCGCCGCCCGACAGACCTTCGCGGTGGACGTGGGCAGCGGCACGCTGAGCGACCTGACCGGGCTGTTCGAGGCGGCGCCGAGGGTCGGGTTCACCACGAGCGTGCCGCTGACCGTGCTGTTCGGGCTGTTGTGGCTGGCCGGGGTACTGCTGCTGGCGCTGATGGTCGCGCGCGGGGCGCCGCTGCCGGGGCGGCTGCTGCGGTGCCAGGAGTCGGTGCGCCCGGCCGCGCGCGCGATGGTGGACCTGCTCCTCGCGTACGTCGTGGTCGGCCTCGTCATCGCGCTGCTCACGGCCGCCACCCGCGGGCACGCCTCGGAGACCTTCGCGCTGATTCTGCTCGGCCTGCCCAATCTGGCCTGGCTGGCCCTCACCCTCGGCATGGGAGCGACCTGGAACGGCCGCGTGGACGGCCCGTTCGGCCTGCCGATGCCGCACGTCCTGAACGCGATCCTGCGCACCCCGGACGTCTCGGCGCTGAATCTGCGCTCGCTCACCGACCACGACGGCCGCTGGTGGTGGCTGGTGGTCGTGGACGTGATCCTGCTGCTGGCCGTGGCCTTCCGGATGGCTGCCCGCTCACCGGCCCGGATCCGCCTGTGGCAGCACGCCGTGCACCTGGCCGTGGCACTGGCGCTGACGGTGCTGATGATCTGCCTGACGGGCCGTGTCTCGGCGTACTACGGACTCTCCCTGCTCGGCATCGGCGACCTGGGCGGCGGGCTGTCCGGGGAGCTGTTCCTCAAGCCCCAGCTGTGGCGGGCGGTGGGCCTGGGCGCGCTGTGGGGCCTGGTCGCCGGGTTCCTGGGCGCCCTGCTGGCCCGCCCGGTGCACCGACGCGGCGAGGTGGGCCGGCCTTAGGGTGCCTCCGGCGCAGGCCCTGGGGCCTGGAACATCGGCTCGGCCCAGTGCGGGGGACCCGGGGCCTCGGTCACCATGTGGTCCGTCTCCGTGTCGGGCTCCGTCTCCGTGTCGGGCTCCGTCGCCGGGCGGGCGCCGGGCCGGCCGGGGGCGGACTCCGGGCCGGCGCGCAGGGCGGCGACGAAGGCGAGGCAGGTGTCGTAACGGGCATCCGGGCTCTTGGCGAGGGCCTTGGCGAAGACCGGGTCGAGGGCCGGGGGGAGGCCGGGGCGGGCCTCGCTCGGCGGGGGCGGATCGTCGTACTGGTGGGCCCAGAGCAGGGCCATGTCGTCGTCGCGCAGGAAGGGCGGGCGGCCGGCGAGGCTCTCGTAGACGACGCAGGCCAGGCCGTAGACGTCGCAGCGGCCGTCGACCGGGCGGCCGGAGATCTGCTCGGGGGCCACGTAGTCCAGGGTGCCGACGAACTGGCCGACGCTGGTGAAGCCGGTCAGGGACAGCGACTTCTTGGTGAGCCCGAAGTCGGTGAGGTACACGTGCTCGGGGTGGTCGCTGTCGATGCCCTCGGCGATCAGGATGTTGCCGGGCTTGACGTCCCGGTGGACCAGGCCGTGCTCATGGGCGGCGTCGAGGGCGGAGGCCACCTGTGCGGCGATCCGCGCTGCGTCCGGCAGCGGCAGCGGTCCGCGCTGGTCGAGGAGACGGCGCAGATCGCTGCCGGAGACGTACCGCATGGCGATGAAGAGCACCCCGTCGGTCTCGCCGGCCTCGAAGACCGGCACGATGTGCGGGTGGTCGATCGCCGCGGCCACCTGGGACTCATGGGTGAACCGCTTGCGGAAGGTGTCATTCCGGGCCAGTTCGGGGGCGAGCAGCTTGAGTGCGACCGTGCGGTCCAGGCGCAGGTCACGGGCCCGGTAGACGACGGCCATGCCACCGCGCCCGATCTCGCTCTCGATCCGGTAGCTCGCCACCTGCCGGCCGATCAGTTCCGAGGGACGGCCGGAGAACAGGCTGGTCTCGCGCGCCATCAGCGCTCACCCTCGGGTGCCACCACCCGGGTCGGGGCGTGCCCGGTGCCGCCCTCGCCGGTGACCTCACGGTCGGTGGCGTAAGTGGTCAGCCGCCGACCGTCGGCGTAGACCCAGCGGCCCTGCTCGGGGTCGTACAGCCACATGGACTCCCGGTCCACCACGATCCCGATCCTGAGGTCCCGGGTACGGTCCTCGAAGTCCTCTCCGTCCAGGGCGCCGGCCGCCAGCTCCTGCACCGCGGACCGGTAGTCGGCCAGGGCCTGTGCGGCGCGGGCCAGCAGGGGCAGCGGATCGCCGGTGCCGGCCGGGCCCTCGGCGGCGGGCGGTTCCTCGGGTACGGACACGAGCCGACGGCCGTCGACCCAGGCGCCCCAGCCGTTGGAACAGCGGACGTACGCCCAGTCGCCGCGCCGCTCCACGAGCTCGACCGGCAGCAGCGGATCGAGCGGCACGGTGGGCCGGGCCGGGTCGGGCTCCTCCCAGGCGGGCAGGCCACGGCGCGGCACGACGTGTGTGGGCCGGAATCCGGAACTGGGCGCTTTGATCATCGGGGCGCCTGCTTCCGCGTGTGTGCCATCGTGCCGCCTACTTCCGCATCACGGGGGGCTCGTGCCGCCGCAGCAGCCGGCCGAGCGCGCAGCAGAAGGCGGCCGCCAGCACCACCAGCATGACCATGTTGCGCAGCCACACGCCCGCCGAGTGCCGGAAGAACGGGTCCGCGGTGAGCTGGCCCGGCATGATCCGGCCCAGGTCGACGGTGCCGGCCATGGCGCCCAGCGCCCACCGCGCGGGCACCAGCCAGGCGATCTGCTCGAGACCGAGCACGCCGTTCAGTTTCAGCAGGGTCCCGCAGAAGACGACCTGGACGACGGTGAGCAGCACCAGCAGCGGCATCGTCACCTCCTCCTTGCGGACCAGCGCGGAGATCAGCAGGCCGAGCATCATCGCGGCGAAGGAGAGCATGGCCACGGCGGCGATGATCTCGAACAGGGGCGGCATCAGCACTCCGTCGCCGCCGGGTGCGTTGAGGTCGACGCCGACCAGCCCGACGAGGGTGAGGACGACGGCCTGCAGCACGGTGATGACCCCGAGGACGACGACCTTCGACATCACGTAGGCCGATCTGGGCAGGCCGACGGCTCTCTCGCGCCGGTAGATCACACGTTCCTTGACCAGCTCGCGCACGGCGTTGGCGGCGCCCGTCAGCACGCCGCCCACGCACAGGGTGAGCAGCACGTTGGCCGCGGTGTCGAAGGTGAGTTTGCTGCCGGCGACGGCCCGGGCCATCGCGCCCATGACGAACGGCAGCCCGATCATGATGGCGAGGAAGGTGCGGTCGGCGGCGAGGACGGCCGCGTAGCGGCGCACCAGGGTCGAGAACTGGGCTCCCCAGCTGCGCGGCCTCGGCTGCGGGGCGGCCGCGACCGGGCCGGTGCGCGGCACATGCGGCCGCGCGCTGCACTTCGCGATGTACTTGCGGTAGGACGACGAGTCACGGTAGTCCCCCGCCCAGTCCCGGCCGGTGTCCCGCTCGAACGCCTCGAAGGCCTCCGGCCACTCGTCGAACCCGAAGAAGCCCAGAGCGTCCGCGGGCGGTCCGAACCAGGCGGTCCGGCCGCCCGGCGCCAGCACCAGAAGGCGGTCGCAGACGTCCAGGCTGAGCACGCTGTGGGTGACGACGATGACGGTACGGCCGTCGTCCGCGAGGCCGCGCAGCATGTTCATCACCGAGCGGTCCATGCCGGGGTCGAGGCCGGAGGTGGGCTCGTCGAGGAAGAGCAGGGACGGCTTGGTCAGCAGCTCCAGGGCCACGCTCACCCGCTTGCGCTGCCCGCCGGAGAGGCTGTGCACGGGCTGCTCGGCGCGCTGTTCGAGGCCCAGCTCCCGGATGACCTCCTCGACCCGCTCCCGGCGCTCGGACTTCGCGGTGTCCTCGGGGAAGCGCAGTTCGGCGGCGTAGGTGAGGGCGCCGCGCACGGTCAGCTGCACGTGCAGGATGTCGTCCTGCGGGACCAGGCCGATGCGCTGGCGCAGCTCGGCGTAGTCGCGGTAGAGGTCGCGGCCGTCGTACAGGACGGTGCCGTGGTCGGCGGGGCGCTGCCCGGTCAGGGCGTTCAGCAGCGTGGACTTGCCGGCGCCGCTCGGTCCGACGACGGCGAGCAGGCACTTCTCGCCCACCGGGAAGGACACCTGGTCGAGGAGCACCTTGCGGCCGCTGTCGACGGCGACGGTGAGGTCCTGGACGTCAAGGGAGACCTCGCCGGTGTCCACGTACTCCTGGAGTTCGTCGCCGACCAGGCAGAACGCGGAGTGTCCGATGCCCACGATGTCACCGGCGCCCAGGGGAGCGCGGCTGATGGGCCGGCCGTTGAGGTAGGTGCCGTTGTGGCTGCCGAGGTCGACGATCTCGTACGTGCCGTCAGTGTGAACGCGCAGTTCGGCGTGGCGGCGGGAGACGATCAGGTCGTCCACCACGAGGTCGTTCTCGGCGGCCCGGCCGATGCGGACGGTGCGCGCGGGCAGCGGGCGGACGCTGGAGGGCCGACGGAAAGTGCTGGTCAGCAGGGGCAGCGACACCGCGGAGGGGCGGTCGCGGGCGGGTCGCAGGGCGCCGGCGAGGACCGCGCGGGGGCCGTCGACGGGGTTGCCGAACCGGATCACGCTGCCGGGGCGCACGCCCCACTCGTCGATCCTGCGGCCATCGGCGTAGGTGCCGTTGGTGCTGTGCTGGTCCGTCAGGGTCCAGTGATCGTGGGAACAGCGCAGCACGGCGTGGTGCCACGAGACCCGGGCATCGTCGAGGACGATGTCGCTCAACGGGTCGCGTCCGACGTGGTACTCGTGGCCCGGGCTCATCACCGTGGAACCCGTGTCGGTCTCCAGGACGAGTTCGGGCGCCGTCGGGGCGACCGGTCGCTCCGCCATGGTCAGAATTGTACCGATTCGCTCACATGTGCGCCCGGCGCCGAGGATGCGTCACCGTCGGCGGCCGGAGATGCGTGCCCACCGGCGGACGGACACGTGTCAGGCGACGGGGACGACGAGCGCCGGCAGGGTGCGCTGCATGCGCAGCGCGTCGACGGACTCGGCGAGCAGTTCGTACTCGGTGGTGTCGTCGCTGGCGGCGATCCGCACCAGCCGCCCACCGGACAGCTCGTCGGCCACCAGCTCCTGCCGGACGGTGTCGGCACACCAGGCGCGCAGCAGGGCGGGCACGTCGGCCACGGTGTCCGCGACCGGCACCAGCGCTCCCGTCGGGAAGGCGGGGTCCTGCGGGCTCGGGTCCAGGCGCTCGGCGATCCAGGACGCCCGGTCGCGCAGCCACCACAGAGCCAGGGCCAGCGTCGGGGCGCGATAGGTGCCGAGCGGTACGCCGATGCGCCGGCCGTCGCAGATGCCGTACGCCGTGACATGGCACAGGAATTCGTCGTGCACGTCCCACTCCCCCGTCGCCTCGCTGGTTGCCGGCCTGGCCCTCGCTCTCCGTGCGGCTCCTGTGCGGTGAAGTGCCCCTGGCGTTCGAGTATCGCCACTCCTGAAACGCTGTCACCATGAGTTTCCGGCCAGTCTGTTGGCATATTCACCGTCCGTTCTGGCCGGAATACGCCTGCGTGCGCGGGGACTTCGGCATTACCAGGCAGGTAATCGACCCGCCCCTCGACCCTCCGGCATGGTGGTCACACCGGATCGGCGAAGCCCCGGATCCGGATCTGACCGGCAGTTACGACCTCGATGGAGGCTGATTCACCATGTCCGCGAACACCGACCGCTACGAGACCGCCGCCGCCCGTTACTTCGAGGCCTGGAACGCCACCGAGCCGGAGGCGCTGAAGAAGGCGGTCGCCGCCGCGTGGGCCACGGACGGCGGCTACACCGACCCCCTCGCCGACGTCCGCGGCCACGAGGGCATCGCGGCCGTGATCGCGGCGGTCCACGAGCAGTTCCCCGGGTTCGTCTTCCGCCCGCTGGGCACGGTGGACGGGCACCACGACACCGCGCGCTTCGCCTGGGAGCTGGTGAACGAGCCCGAGGGTTCGGCGCCGGTCGCCGGGTTCGACGTGGTCACGCTGGACGACGAGGGCCGCATCCGGCAGGTGCTGGGCTTTCTCGACCGGATCCCGGCGGGTGCGTGACACCGCCTGGCCGGCGCTGACCCTGTGGCTGGACCTGCCCGGTACGGCCACAGGGACATCGCGACGGTCGCGCCGGTTCCTTCGGCCGCCAGGGGTGGGCGCAGTCGGCGTACATCAGGCGCAGGGCGGGGGCGGCCGCTCGTCCGCCGGCGCCCGCGGGCCGTGAAACCACCGGAGAACACGCCGCGTGCGTCCGCGACGGCTAGGGCGTTCACAGCGAGGGGATCCCCCCACCACGACGCCGCCGGCGTCGAGGGCGAGGAGGGGTTCCCGGCCTCCGGGATGTGCACCGGCGGGGCCGGGCCGAGGCGTGCGGGCCTTCGGCGTGTGCCCAGGCCGGATCATCGACACCGGTCTCGCCGAGCAGCTCACCGAGCAAGCTGTGCGAGCCGCCCGGTACGCGACCCCGCTCGGCCTTCTCAGCCCTTCACGATCATGTCGATCCGTGCCAGTTCCCCGGCGTCGAAGTGCAGGTTGCGGATGGTGCCGACGCTGTCCTCGAGCTGCTGCGGGCTGCTCGCGCCGACCAGCGCCGAGGTGACCCGGCCGCCGCGCAGCACCCACGCCAGGGCCAGCTGGGCCAGGGTCTGACCGCGGGACTCGGCGATCTTGTCGAGGGCGCGCAGCCGGGCGACGAGGTCCTCGGTGACCGCGTCCGAGTTCAGGAAGGGGCTGTCGCTCGCGGCGCGGGAGCCCTCCGGGATGCCGTCCAGGTAGCGGCCGGTGAGCAGGCCCTGCTCCAGCGGGGAGTAGACGATGGAACCGACCTGGAGTTCGTCCAGGGCGTCGAGCAGGCCCTCGTCCTCGGGGCGCCGGTCGAGCATCGAGTAGCGCGGCTGGTGGATGAGGAGCGGGGTGCCGAGGTCGGCCAGGATGCGGGCGGCGTCGCGGGTCTGCTGCGCCGAGTAGTTGGAGACACCGACGTAGAGCGCCTTGCCCTGCCGCACCGCGGTGTGCAAAGCGCCCATCGTCTCCTCCAGCGGAGTGTCCGGGTCGGGGCGGTGCGAGTAGAAGATGTCGACGTAGTCCACGCCCATCCGCGTCAGGCTCTGGTCGAGCGAGGACAGCAGGTACTTGCGCGAGCCCCATTCACCGTACGGGCCGGGCCACATGAGGTAGCCGGCCTTGGTGGAGATGATCAGCTCGTCGCGGTACGGCCCGAAGTCCGCCCTGAGGGCCTCGCCCAGCGCGGACTCGGCGGCCCCGGGCGGCGGGCCGTAGTTGTTGGCGAGGTCGAAGTGGGTGACGCCGAGGTCGAAGGCGCGGCGCAGGATGGCCCGCTGGGTCTCGGCGGGCCGGTCCGGGCCGAAGTTGTGCCACAGGCCGAGGGACAGTGCGGGGAGCTTCAGTCCGCTGCGTCCGGTGCGCCGGTAGGGCATGTCGGCGTAACGGTCGGGGTGTGCGGTGTACAACGCGACTCCAGAGGGGTTGGCACACGGTCTGGCGGTGCCACTCTCGCGCGAGCCTTACGCAGCGGTCCAACAGAAGAATCCGATGGAATTGTGCGGCTAGGCTTCTCAATCATGGAACTGCGCCATCTCCAGCATTTCGTCGCCGTAGCCGAGGACCAGCATTTCACCCGGGCCGCGGAACGCCTGATGGTGTCCCAGTCGGGTCTCTCGGCGTCCATCCGGGCGCTGGAGCGGGAGCTGCGGGCGCCGTTGTTCGTGCGCACCACCCGGCGGGTGACGCTCACCGAGGCGGGGCGGGCGCTGCTGGTGGAGGCCGAGCGGATCCTGGCGCAGGTGCGTTCGGCGCACGAGGCGGTGGCGGCGGTGCAGGGCGTGCTGCGCGGCACGCTGGCGCTGGGTACCGAGCAGTGCATCGCCGGGGTGCACGTGGCCCGGATGCTGGCCGCGTTCCGGGGCCGGCATCCGGATGTGGAGATCCGGCTGCGGCAGGCCGGCTCGGGCGCGCTGGCCGAGGAGGTCGGGGCCGGCCGGCTCGACCTCGCCTTCGCCTACCGCACTCAGGCGGACACCGACCAACTGCGTTCGGTGTCGCTGACGAGCGAGCCGATGACCGTGCTGTGCCACCCCGGGCACCGGCTGGCCTCGACCGGCGCGGTGCTGACCCCGCAGGACCTGGCCGGTGAGGTCTTCGTGGACTTCCACCCGGACTGGGGTCCGCGCCGCACGACCGACGCCGCGTTCGTCGCGGCCGGTGTCCGGCGCACGGTCGCGCTGGAGGTCAACGACGTGCACAGCCTGCTGGACCTGGTGGACGAGAACCTGGGGATCGCGGTCGTACCCCGGCACTTCCGGCACAAGCGGCCCTCGCTCACGGCGCTGCCGCTGAAGGGCACCGGCGAGGCGGAGTACGAGACCGTGGCCCTGCTGCCGCCGGACCGCGCCACCAGCCCCGCCGCCCGGGCGCTCGTCGCCCTCCTGGAAACAGGGGGCGGAACAGGGGGTCTGGCACCACCCCAGGAGGGGCCCCAGGCCTCCTGATTCCGGCCGCCCGCCGCACCAGACTCGGGACCGTCGGCAGGACGACGACGGTCAGGAGGACATGTCATGGCGGAACACACACGGCGGACCGTGCTGCGCGGGACGGCCGGACTCGCGGCGGCGGGCGCGCTCACCGGCCTGGGCACCGGACCGGCTGCGGCCGGTCCCGCGAGCAAGCTGACGGTACGTCATTATCCCTTTCTGGAAGGGGCGTTCGCACCGGACACGGAGGAACTGACGGCCTTCGACCTGCCGGTGACCGGCCGCATCCCGCGCGAGCTGAACGGCCGCTTCCTGCGCAACGGCCCTAATGTCCTCGGCCTGGAGGATCCCCGGGTCCACCACTGGATGCTCGGTGAGGGCATGGTGCACGGCGTCCGGCTGCGCGAGGGCAGGGCCGAGTGGTACCGCAACCGCTGGGTGCGCTCCTCGCAGGTCGCGAGGAAGCTCGGCGAGCCGTACCCGGGTCCGGTCCCGCCGGACGACTTCGCGTGCAACACGCATGTGGTCCCCTACCGGGGGCGGATCCTCGCGCTGCAGGAGAGCGGTCCGCTGCCGTACGAACTCGACGGCGAGCTGGGCACGGTGGGTACGTACGACTTCGGGGGCACGCTGGAGGGGGCGTTCACCGCGCACACCAAGTTCGACGTGCACGCCGGTGAGTTGCACGCGATCGCCTACTATCCGGCCTGGGACCATGTCCGGCACCTGGTGGTGGACCCTTCGGGGCGGGTCACCCGCACCACCCGGATCCCGGTGCCGGACGCGCCGATGGTGCACGACTTCGCGCTCACCGGGAAGCATGTCGTCGTCATCGACGTCCCGATCACCTTCGACCCCGCCGCGGCCGGGCGCGGCGACCCGGTGCCGTACATCTGGAACCGCCGGCACCCCACGCGCGTGGGCGTCATGCGGCGGACCGGCGGGCCGGTGCGCTGGTTCGGGATCGACCCCGTCTTCTTCTCGCACACGCTCAACGCCTACGACGAGGGTGACTGCGTGGTGGTCGACCTGACGACCTACCCGGCGCCGTTCCACGTCGCCGGGCGTGGCTCGGGCGGTCCGTACGCGACGGGCACCGCGCGGCTGGAACGCTGGACGGTCGACCTGCGCCACGGGCGGGTGCGGCAGCGGGTGCTGGACGACCGGCCGCAGGAATTCCCGCGGGTGAACGAGTCGTTGGTGTCGCGGCGCCACCGCTACGGCTACACGGCGGCGGCCGCCGCGATGACGGCCGCGTATCTGACACCGGACGGTGGCACCCCGCCCGACGACGCGTTCTCCAACGCGCTCGTCAAGCACGATCTGCTGCGCGGCACCACCCAGGTGCACCGGCTGCCGAGGGGCGCGGCGGCGGGCGAGGCGGTGTTCGTTCCGCGGGATCCGGCCGACCACCGGGCGGCCGAGGACGACGGGTATGCGATCGCCTACGTCCACGACCCGGACCGGGGCGCCGCCGACCTGGTCGTCCTCGCGGCCCAGGACTTCACCGGGGAGCCGGTGGCGCGGGTGCATCTGCCGGGACGGGTGCCGCTCGGTTTCCACGGCAGCTGGATTCCGGACGCATGATCGGCCGCTGTTTGGGATGGTGGACGGTATGCATGCAAAGGACATCCTCATCGACGGCTACGGCCGCATCCAGGAAGAAGTCCACGCCGCCCTCGACGGCCTCGGACCGGACGAACTGCACCACCGCCCGGCCCCCGACGCCAACTCCATCGCCTGGCTCGTCTGGCACCTCACCCGGGTGCAGGACGACCACATCGCCGACGCCTTCGACCTCGAGCAGGTCTGGCTCGCCCAGGACTGGGAGAAGCGCTTCGGTCTCGACCTGCCCCGCCACGACACCGGCTACGGGCACAGCCCCGCGAAGGTCGCGAAGGTGAAGGTCGAGTCCGCCGACCTGCTGACCGGGTACTACGACGCCGTGCACGAGCAGACGCTCGGCGCCCTGCGCGCGCTCGCCGGCAAGGATCTGGAGCGGATCGTGGACGAGCGCTGGGATCCCCCGGTCAGCCTGGGCGTGCGCCTGGTGAGCGTCCTGTCCGACGACCTCCAGCACGTCGGACAGGCCGCCTATCTCAGGGGGCTGCTTCAGAGCGCGGCCGCGTAACCCGGCAGGACGACGTCCTCGATGAGGGCCTTGCGCTCGTCGAACGGGATGAAGGCGCTCTTGAGGGCGTTCACCGTGACCGTGCGCAGGTCCTCGACGGTCCAGCCGGCCTCCTCGACCAGCAGGGACATCTCCCGGGTCATCGTCGTGCCCGACACCAGACGGTTGTCGGTGTTGAGGGTGACCCGGAAGCCGAGGTCCTTCAGCGCGGTGATGGGGTGCTCGGCGATCGAGGTGGCGCAGCCGGTCTGCAGGTTGGAGGTGGGGCACATCTCCAGGGCGATGCGGCGGTCGCGCACCCAGGAGGCGAGCCGGCCGAGCTTGCCGGCCGC
Organism: Streptomyces sp. NPDC001709; assembly: GCF_053596375.1. Taxonomy (NCBI): domain Bacteria; kingdom Bacillati; phylum Actinomycetota; class Actinomycetes; order Kitasatosporales; family Streptomycetaceae; genus Streptomyces; species Streptomyces sp. NPDC001709. Next base: position 80,255 of record NZ_JBSFGB010000008.1, read on the forward strand.
GAGGTCGGGGATGTCCTCGGTGAGCCGCACGCCGTGGCCGATGCGCTGGGCGCCGCACACCTGCAGGGCCTGGTGGATGCTGGGCAGGCCGTGGGCCTCGCCGGCGTGGATGGTGAAGGGCACGTTCTCGCGGCGCAGGTGCTCGAAGGCGGCCAGGTGGTCGGCGGGCGGGAAGCCGTCCTCGGCGCCGGCGATGTCGAAGCCGACGACACCGGCGTCCCGGTAGGCGACGGCCAGGTCGGCGGCCTCCCGGACCCGGTCGAACATCCGCATGCCGCACAGCAGGGTGCCCACGCGCACCGGGGTGCCCGCGGCGGCCGCCTTGGCCATACCGGCGGCGAGGCCCTCCTGGACGGTCTCCACGACCTCGCTGAGCGACAGCCCGCCGTTCGTGTTCAGCTCGGGGGCGTAGCGCACCTCGGCGTAGACGACACCGTCGGCGGCGAGGTCCAGCACGTACTCCTCGGCGGTGCGCAGCAGGCCCTCGCGGGTCTGCATGACGGCGAGGGTGTGCTCGAAGGTGGCTATGTAGCGGACCAGGTCGCCGGAGTTGGCGGCCTCGAAGTACCAGGCGGCCAGCTCGTCGGGGTCGGTGGTGGGCAGGGTGTGGCCGACCTCCGCGGCGAGCTCGACGACGGTGGCGGGGCGCAGGCCGCCGTCGAGGTGGTCGTGCAGCACGGCCTTGGGGAGCCGGCGGAGGGTCTCGGTGTCGATGCGGGGCGCGGTCATGGCAGGGCTTTCCTCGGCAGGTGGTTCTGAAGTGATCAGGCGGCGGGCTGGAGCAGGTCCCAGCGGTTGCCGTACAGGTCCTGGAAGACGGCGACGGTGCCGTACGGCTCGTGGCGCGGCTCCTCCAGGAAGGTCACGCCGGCGGCGGTCATCCGGGCGTGGTCGCGGGCGAAGTCGTCAGTGTGCAGGAAGAACCCGACGCGTCCGCCGGTCTGGTCGCCGATGCGGGAGCGCTGGGCCTCGTCCTTGGCGCGGGCGAGGAGCAGCCCTGTGGCGCCCGGATCCCGGTCCGCCGGGCCCGGCTCCACCACGACCCAGCGGGAGCCGTCGGGGCGCGGGGTGTCCTCGGCGAGCCGGAAGCCGAGGGCCTCGGTGTAGAAGCGGATGGCCTCGTCGTAGTCGTCGACGACGAGGGTGACCAGGGCGACGCGTCGCATCGGGACCTTCCGGTGAGGGTGGTTAGCGGGTGAGGTTATACGTAAAACTTCGTGGGCGCCAGTCATGTTTCTACGCGCGTCGCCATGCGGCTTCGCCTGATGTGCCGGAGGCGGTGGATCAGGGCCGCTCGTCGCCCTGGGCGATCTCCACCCGGTGGTGGAAGTCGGCCATGCCCGCGGCCGAGGCCACGCAGGAGACGGCGGTGCAGGCGATGAGGAGGCCGGCGATCGCACGGCCGGCCCGGGGCACGAGAGGAGCGGCGAGCAGGGCCTGGACGCGCTGCGGGACGGGCCCGGTGGTCGCCGCGGGCGCGAAGTCGGGACGCCCGGAGCCGGCTGAGCGGGCGGCCTGTCCGGCGAGGGCGGCGCGGGCGATGGCCCGGGCGATCAGGCGCCGGTCACCGACCCGGGCGGCGGCGGCCTCGTCGGCGGCGCGCTCGGCGGCGAGCCGGATGGTCTCGCGGACGGAGCGCAGCGCGGGGTGGCAGTGGGCGGCGAGTTCGGCGGCGGCGAGGAAGTAGTGATGGCCGCCTTCGTTGTGCGCCCGCTCGTGGGCGAACAGCGCCTCCCGCTCGGGGCCGTCCAGGCTGCGGAGCATCGCGGTGGTCACGACGATGCGGTGCGGGCGGCCGGGCAGGGCGTAGGCGTCCGGGCGGGGCGAGTCCACCACGCACAGATCACCGGCCGCGGGTCCGCGCCCGGCCTCGGTGCGGGCCGCGCGGAAGGCGCGGGTCTGGTGCAGCACCGAGCGGACGAGGGTCCAGCCGCAGACGGCAAGGGCGCCGACGGAGGTCGCGGCGGCGGGCAGGACGACGAAGTCCGAGGCGGTGCGCAGCGGATGGATCAGCTCGCCGAGGGCGGCGAAGCGCGGGACCTTCAACAGCCCGACGAGGACGAACGAGCCGAGCGCGGCCAGCGAGCAGCCGGCGAGGACGACCGCGCAGACGGTGACCGCCCACAGCGCGGTGACCGGGGCCAGCCGGTTCAGGGCCCGGCGGGCCAGGGCCGGCAGGGCGAACGGCAGCAGCAGGGGCAGCAGGAGCAGCGCGGTCATCGTTCGTCGGATTCGAGCAGGTCCCGCAGGATGCGTTCGTCGTCGGGGCTGAGCTGGGCCACGAAGCGGGCGAGGACGGTTTCGCGGTCGCTGTCCCGGTCCAGTTCGCTGTGCATGCGGCGAGCGGTGAGGCCGTGGGCGTCCTGGACGTCCCGGACCGGGAAATAGGCGTAGCCGCGGCCCTGTCGGTGCCGCTCGACGACGCCCTTGTCGTGCAGGCGGGTGAGGATCGTGGTCACCGTCGTACGGGCCAGGTCCGCGCCGAGGCTCCGCTGGACCTGGCCGGGCGTCTGGGACCCGCCGGCGGCCCAGAGTGCGGCCATGACGCTCGATTCGAGTTCACCGGCCGGCCGGCGCTCGTCCTTGGCCTCGGTCATGGAACGTTCCTCACCCCGTCTTCGTCTGCGGCCCGGGCGACCGTCTACACGATAGTAGTCAACCCGGCCTTCGTACGACTGTGCTCCCCGCACCCCATTATGGGAGGGCCGCCTGTCCGGGAGACGCGGCGGCCGGGGCGCGTCAGCCGGTGACGGTGTACAGGGCGTCCCGTCGGGCCAGTTCGTCGACGGTGAGGCGCAGCGTCTCGTCATCGACGGGGTCGGGACGGTCCAGGGCGTACCGGTTCTGTACGCACACCACCGGGGCGATCTCGAGGGCCTCGGCGAGGTGGCGCGGTTCGACACCGGAGGTACCCAGGTGCCGGATCAGGACGGCCACGCGCAGTTCGGCGATCGAATCCCGCTGCCGGCGGCGGCCGTTGACGACGTCGAGGTGGTCGCGGCCGAGCTGGCGCAGGTTCTCGGCGAGGGTGGTGTTGATCAGTTCGTTGGCGGAGCGTGTGGCGGAGAAGGAGAAGGCCGCCCTGTCGATGTGATTGACGCCGAGTTCCACGGCCCGGCGCAGTACCGCGATCGAACGTGCGCGGTCGGCGGGCGTGCCGACTTCGGGGCTGGCGGCGGGCGCCCTGCGTCCGCCGACGGGTCGGTGCGCGGTCCGCAGCGGGTCGCGGCCGGCACACCGTCGCGGGCGGCGCGCGGCAGGCTGGTCGCGACGGCGGCACACCGGCCCGGGGAATGCGGGCGAGCACTTCGCACAGGGCGCGTTCGCCCACGTCCTGCCGGCCGTACGGGGCGAGACCGATGCCGGAGGAGAGGGTCGCCGCAGCCGACACGCCCGGCACGTCGCGCCGCTGGGAACGGAGCCCGGCAGCGAGCCGCGGGTTCGCCTCGGCCGGTTCGGCGGGCGCCACAGACGCGGCAGGGGCCTGCGGCGGGCTCCCCGAGTTCCTCGACCCCTCGACGGTCAGTACCTCCACCACGGCGTGCGCGTCCACGGCGCCGGTGTGGCTGGACGGGACGGCCGGGCGGGCATCGAGGGCGGCCCGGCACACACCCGCCCGGATGACCCGCAGCGATCGGCGTCCTCCAAGACCCCGGACCTACGCCTCGCCGCCCGCCCGCGTCACACAGGCCCTCGAACGCCTGACCCACCCAGCCTTCGCTGCCCCCGAGCGGCGGCTCCACCGCAGGAATCCACCCCCGCGATGCCCCGGCGGCGTACTGCGCCGCGCGCCGGTGAGTGGCGGCCGGTGGAGGATCAGCCGAGGGGCTTGTCCAGGACCGCCTTGCGGTGGCTGAAGGTCTCGATGGAGTAGCGGCCGTGGTAGCTGCCCATGCCGCTCTCGCCCACGCCGCCGAACGGCAGGTCGGAGACGGTGAGATGGGCGAGGGGCAGGCCGTAGCCGAGGCCGCCGGAGGAGGTCTCGGTGGCTATGCGCGCACGGGTCTGCTCGGACTCGGTGAAGACGTAGAGGGCGAGCGGCTTGTCGCGGTCGTTGATGAACGCGATCGCCTCGTCCAGGCCGGGCACGGTGACGATGGGCAGGATGGGGCCGAAGATCTCCTCCTGCATGACGGGCGAGGCGGGGTCGACGTCCGCGAGGACGGTCGGCGCGATGTACTTGGTGTCCCTGTCGGTCTTGCCGCCGACCGCGACCCGGCCGGAGCCGAGGAGGCCGAAGAGCCGGTCGAAGTGCCGCTCGTTGATGATCCGGCCGTACTCCGCCGATTCGGCCGGGTCGGCGCCGAACAGCGCCTCGACCGCGCGGACCAGCGCGGACTCCAGGGCGGCGGCGGTCTCCGGGTCGGTCAGGACGTAGTCCGGGGCGACACAGGTCTGGCCGGCGTTGAGGAACTTGCCGCGCGCGAGCCGGTCCGCGACCACGTCCAGGTCGGCGTCGCGGTCCACGAACACCGGGGACTTGCCGCCCAGTTCGAGCGTGACCGGGGTGAGGTGCTCGGCGGCGGCGCGCATCACGATCCGGCCGACGGCGCCGTTGCCGGTGTAGAAGATGTGGTCGAAGCGCTCGGCCAGCAGGGCCGTGGTCTCCGGGATGCCGCCCTCGACCACGGCGACCGCGTCGGTGTCCAGGTACGCCGGGATCAGCTCGGCCAGCGCGGCCGAGGTGGCCGGGGCCAGCTCACTCGGCTTGGCGACGACCGCGTTGCCGGAGGCGAGGGCGCCGACCATCGGGGCGAGCAGCAGCTGGGCGGGGTAGTTCCAGGGGGCGATGACGAGGACGACGCCGAGCGGGTCGTACTGCGTCCAGGCCGTGGCGTCGGCGCCGAGGTGGGCCGGGACCGGAGCGGGCTCCGGACGCAGCCAGTCCGCGAGGTGGTCGAGGGTGTGGTCGATCTCGCGGATGGTGAAGTCGATCTCGGTGCGGTAGGCCTCGGTGCTGCTCTTGCCGAGGTCGGCGTGGAGGGCGGCGGCGAGGTCGGCGCCCCGCTCGGTGAGCATCGCGCGCAGGCGGCGCAGCTGGCCGGTGCGCCATTCGACGGACTTGGTGCGGCCTGTGGCGAAGGTGGCGCGCAGCCGGGCCACTATGTCGGCGGGCTGCTCGATGACGGGGAGGTTCACGGATGCCTCGCTGGTGGTGCACGGGCAGGTTCGGCCCGAGCCTAGGTCTCGGTGGATGTATTTGCCAACCTTTCATGTCCTCAAGTTGATTCCGGCGGCGCATGGTGATGCGGGTCACTTGGGCGTGACGACGGTCCCGGCGCGGGTTCACGTCGTCGCGGGGCCGGTCTCCCGTCGGCGCCGCTCCAGGTGGGCGCGCTCGGCCTCGCTCCCGGCCAGTTCGGCGGCCAGGCCGTACTCCGTCGCCGCCTCCGCGGTACGGCCCAGACGCCGCAGGAGGTCGGCGCGCACGGCGTGCAGCACGTGATAGCGGTCGAGGTCGAGGGTGTCGACCAGGTCGAGCGCCCTGGCGGGCCCCTCCGTCTCGGCCACGGCGACCGCCCGGTTCAGCGCGACGACCGGGGACGGCGCCACGGCCATGAGCAGGTCGTACAGGCGCAGGATCTGGTGCCAGTCGGTGGCCGCGGCGGTCCGGGCGTCGCTGTGTACGGCGTTGATCGCGGCCTGGATCTGGAAAGGCCCCGGCCGGCCCAGGCGCAGACAGCGGCGGACCAGGTCCTGGCCCTCGGCGATCAGGGCGCGGTCCCAGAGCGTGCGGTCCTGCTCGGACAGCAGGACGAGGCCGCCGCCGACGTCCTGACGGGCCGGCCGTCGCGCCTCGGTCAGCAGCATCAGCGCGAGCAGTCCGGTGACCTCGGGTTCGTCCGGCATCAGAGAGGCGAGCAGCCGGCCGAGGCGGAGCGCCTCCGCGCACAGGGCGGGGTCGCCGGTGTAGCCCTCGTTGAAGATCAGGTAGACGACGGCGAGGACACCGCCGAGCCGCTCGGGCAGGTCGGCGTCGCGGGGCATCCGGTACGGGATGCCCGCGTCACGGATCTTTGCCTTGGCCCGCACCAGCCGCTGGGCGAGCGTGGGTTCCGGCACCAGGAAGGCGCGGGCGATCTGGGCCGTGCTCAGGCCGCCGAGCAGGCGGAGGGTGAGGGCGACCCGGGCCTGGAGGGCGAGCGCGGGGTGGCAGCAGGTGAAGATCAGGCGGAGCCGGTCGTCGCGCACGGGGCCCTCCTCGGGCGGTGCGTCGGTGGTGTGCGGGTCGGGCGAGAGCAGGTGTGGCGCGTACAGCCGGGTGGCCTCGGCGTGCCGTGCGTCCCGGGAGGACTCGCGGCGCAGCCGGTCGATCGCGCGGTTGCGGGCGGTGGTGATGATCCAGCCGGCCGGGCTCGGCGGCACGCCGGCCTCCGGCCAGGTGCGTACGGCCGTGGTGAAGGCGTCCTGCACCGCTTCCTCGGCGAGGTCGAGGTCGCCGAGGAAGCGGACGAGGACGGAGACCGCGCGCCCGTACTCGGCGCGGAAGACGGCCTCGATGCCGGCTGTGTCGTTCATCGGTGCTGGTCGGCGTCGTCCGTCAGTGCTGGTCGACGAACGGCCGCACCTCGATGGGCAGCGTGGTCGCCAGGGCGGCCTTGCGGCCCCACTCCAGCGCCTCGTCGAGGTCGGCGGCCCTGATCAGGCAGAGGCCGCCCAGGTACTCCTTGCCCTCGGCGTACGGGCCGTCGGTGATGAGGACGTCGCCGTCCTTGGGGCGGAGCACGGTGGCGGTCTCCGGGCCGTGCAGGCCGCCGGCGAACACCCACGCTCCGGCGGCGCGCAGCTCGTCGTTGAAGGCCTCGACATCGCGCATGATCGCGGCGAGCTCGTCGGGGGCGGGCGGGGTGCCGCCGGCCGGCTGGACCACGCTGAGCAGGTAGTGCTTCATGACGTCCTCCTGGGTCATTCAAGGATCTCTCGGGTGCCTGTCACCTCCTACACGAACGGCCGGCCCCCGGATCGACACGGCGCGGGGCGAAATCTTCGAAAGAATCTCTGTATGACAGCCACCACCACGCATCCGCTCCTCGACCGGGCCCGACGGCTCGCCGCCGAGCTGCTCGTCCCCGAAGCCGAGCGGGTCGACCAGGAGGGCGTGCCGTCGAGCCACATCGACGCGGTGAAGAGGTCGGGGCTGCTCGGGGCGAGCGCGCCGGTCGCCTACGGGGGCTCGGGCGCGCCGCCGGACGTGGTCCGCCGGATCGCGGAGATCCTGGCCGGGGCGTGCTGTGCGACGTGGTTCGTGCAGACCCAGCACCACACCCCGGTGCAGACCCTGGTCCAGAGCGAACTCCCGGTCCGCGCACGGCTGTTGGGTCCGTTGTCGCGAGGTGAGCTGCTGTCCGGGGTGGCGTACGCGCATCTGCGGTCGTATCCGCGTGTGCCGGTGCGCGTCCGCCGGGAGGGCGGCGGCTGGAGCTTCCACGGGACCGTGCCCTGGTACACCGGGTGGGGCCTGAACGACGTGCTGCTGCTCGCCGGGGTGACCGACGCGGGCGAGGTGCTGTTCGCGTTCGCTGAGGCGCGCGACCAGCCGGGGCTGCGGGCCTCGGAGCCGATGCGCCTCGCGGCGCTCACCGCCGCGCGCACGGTGTCGCTGGAGCTGGCCGGGCTGTGGCTGCCCGAGGAGGCGGTGGCCCTGCGGATGCCGTACGAGCGGTGGGCGCCCGGGGACCGGGCCAGGACGCTGAACGCCAACCCCGCGGTGTTCGGCGTCGCGGAGGCCGCCCTGTCCCTGCTGGACGCGGGGACGGCCGCCCCGCTCATGGCCCGGCTCGCCGACATCCGCCGCCGGGCCTATGCCCTGGCCGATCATCCGGAGCCGCTGGAGCGGGTCGCGGAGCGGCTGGCGGTGCGTGCGGAGGCGTACGAGCTGCTGCGTACGGCCACCACCGCGGCGGTGGTGGCCGGCGGCGGCCGGTCGATGGCACTGACGAGCCGCGCCCAGCGCCTCGCCCGGGAGGCGCTGTTCCTGCTCGTCCAGGGGCAGACGACCGAGACTCGGGAGGCGCATCTGCGGGCGCTGGGGGGCGCCTGAGTGAAGGGCGTTGAGGGCGCGCGGGCAACCGGGCGAAGAGCGCTGAGGGCTCGTCGGCGCCTGAGTAGGGACAAGGCCGAGGCACTCAGACAAGGGCCCTGAGGCGCTGCGTGTGTCCCGGGCAGGCCCCTGTCGTCAGCGTCGGCGCAGCATCCCCTGGGCCAGTGCGTGGGTGCCGGCCGCGGCTGCCGCGGCGAAGGCTAGGCCCTGGGCAAGGTGCCGGGGCCGGGTGGGGCGTAGGACGCCTGACCGGCGCAGTCGGCCGCGGGCCCACACGGTGAAGGGGAGGACCACCAGGGGTGTGGTCGCGGACCCCGGGGTGTAGCCGCGCATGCCGGCCGCCTGGGCCAGATGGACCAGGCCGTGCAGGCCGAAGGCGTTGAGCGCCGTCTGGTAGAGGGCCGACCGGCCCCCGGTCCGGTGGCCGTCGGCGGCCGCGGCGGCCAGCACCACCGCCATCGCGGCGACCGCGGTGGTGAACTCCCGCGCGTCCACGGACTCCAGCCGCCGCCACACCGTCTCCGGCATCCGGGGGAACCTCTTGCGCAGCTCGGGCACATGGGTGCGCACCCAGCGCGGGACCATGACCACCTCTTCGGTGTCGTGCACGGCCCACGCGGCAAGCAGGCCCCAGGTGACGGCCGCGGTGACGTCGTTCGGTTCTCGGGTCATGAACCGGCAGTCTGCCAGGGCCGGTTGGTCAGCCGGTGAACGGCACCTCGGCGGTGGCAGCGGTCGCCTTGCCGTCGGGATGCGTCCACAGTCCCTGCGCGGCGAGCCGGGGCAGCACTCCCTCGCCGAACCAGTACGCCTCCTCCAGATGCGGATAGCCGGAGAGGACGAACTCGTCGATGCCGAGGGCGTGGTACTCCTCGATCCGCTCGGCGACCTCGTCGTGGCTGCCGACGAGGGCGGTGCCCGCACCACCGCGCACCAGGCCGATACCGGCCCACAGGTTGGGATGGATCTCCAGGCTCTCCCGGCTGCCACCGTGCAGGGCGAGCATGCGCTGCTGGCCCTCGGACTCACTGCGGGCGAGGCCCGCCTGGACGGCCCGTACGGTGGCCGGGTCGAAGCCGTCGAGCAGCCGGTCCGCCTCCGCCCAGGCGTGATCGGAGGTGTCGCGGGTGATGACGTGCAGCCGGATCCCGAAGCGGAGGGTGCGGCCGTGCTCGGCGGCGAGCTTCCGGATCCAGGCGATCTTCTCGGCGACCTGCGCGGGCGGCTCACCCCAGGTCAGATACACGTCCGCGTACCGGGCCGCGACCTCACCGGCGGCGGGCGAGGAGCCGCCGAAGTACACCTCGGGCACCGGGTCGGGCACCCGGCTGAGCCTCGCCTCCTCGACCCGCAGGTGCTCGCCGTGCAGGTCGACGCTCTTCCCGTCCCACAACTGCCGCACGATGTGCAGGAATTCGCCGGTACGACGGTACCGGGCGTCCTTGTCGAGGAAGTCGCCGTAGGCGCGCTGCTCATGGCTCTCGCCTCCGGTGACCACGTTGAGCAGCAGCCGTCCGCCGGTCTGCCGCTGGAACGTGGACGCCATCTGCGCGGCGAGCGTCGGCGAGACGAAACCGGGCCGGAAGGCGACGAGGAACTTCAGCCGCTCGGAGTTCTGGCTGACCATGGCGGTGGTCAGCCACGCGTCCTCGCACCAGGCACCGGTCGGGGTGAGCGCACCCACGAAGCCGAGGTCCTCGGCGGCGCGGGCGATCTGGCTCAGGTAGGCGACCGTGGGCGGCCTGTCCCGGCCGGAGGCGGTGGCCGGGGTGCCGTGGCCGCCGCCGACGACATGGCGGCTGTCGCCGTTGGTGGGCAGGAACCAGTGGAAGGTGAGGGACACGGGGGGTCTCCGATCGCGGGTGTCCGTTGGAGCAGGCCGTGCCGGGGCGGCCGGGTGCCGTTCAGCACATACCGGCCGAAGTGCTGGATCTTCCAGCGGGCCGGGGCGCGCAATCCAAAAGGTGCGGCGCGAAGCGCCTCGTTCGTGTTGCGGGCGGCGTACGGGCCGGTTATGACGGTCAGCTCGCAGCCGCCAGCACCGGGGTGCGGTCGAGAGCGGCGGAGAACTGGTCCACCACGTGACCGAGCGCCTCGGCGGTGGTCGGCGCGACGCTCAGCGAGCCGTCCTCCCGTACGGTGATGTCCTTGTCCAGGGTGAACCAGCCCTGCACGATGTGGGCGGCGCCCATGGAGTTCAGCACCGGGCGCAGCGCGTAGTCGATGGCGAGGACATGCGCGGTGGAACCCCCTGTGGCCAGCGGCAGCACGGTCTTGCCGGTGAGCGCGTACTGCGGGAGCAGGTCCAGGAGTGCCTTCAGCACGCCGGAGTACGACGCCTTGTAGATGGGTGTGCCGATCACGACGCCGTCGGCACGGGCGAACAGCTCGGCGGCCCGGGCGATGGCCGGGTGCCGGAAGTCCGCGCCGAGCAGGGCCTCGGCCGGGACGGTGCGGACGTCCAGCGGGATCACCTCGTGGCCCTGGGCGATCAGCCGCTGGTCCAGGTGGCGCAGCAGCCGGCCTGTGCGCGAGGAGGCGGAGGGGCTGCCGGAGACGGACAGGACGGTGGCCATGGGTGCCTCGTTTCTGGGAGTGCACGATGCTGTCGGCGGTCAGACGCGGGCCGCGAGGGACTCCGGCTCCGGTTCCCCTTCCGTGACGCTGCGGCGGCGCTGGAGTTGCCGCCCCGGATCCGGCGCAGGGCGGTGATGCACTCCTCGAACCCGTTGTTCTCACGAGTGCCGCGGTCATACGGAACTCCTGGTGCGCAATTGCTCGGTGACGATTCCGAGCATGCCGAATTCCACGCGCGGCAAAGGAGCCGGTGAATTCGGGCGCGGTGCCGGATGGGGAGCGGAGAGCGGCGGACCGAAAGGAGAGGAGTCGGGCGATCAGGCCGCGGCGCAACAGGAGGCGCTGGAGACACGCGCGAGGTCGACATGGCGTCGCCGCGTGAGGTCCAGTCTCATCATCATGCCGTTGATCGTGACAGCCGCAGATGAATACCGTCAAGGAAAACCCGACCGGTCTCGCATCGCGGACCATTGAATTTCGCGAACGCGTGACTGGAAAACCCTTGAACCGGGCCCCTGTTGCCCCGGATTCTGCGGCGGCGCGGACCGAACAGCTGGAATACAGAGCGGCCGTGACCCGGCTCGGCTCACCGCGCCGGGCCGCCGACGAACTGCGTCTGTCGCAGTCCGCGTTGAACCGGCCGGGAGCTGCTGCCGCATCGTGAGCGTGCTGGAGGCGGTGGACCGGCTGCCGGTGATGCGCCTGCGCCCGGACAGCCCCCTCGCCTCGCTGTCGGCGGTCGGCGGTCGGCGGTCGGCGCCCAGGGCCTGCTCGGCGTACCGCTGATCGCGATGCGCGCCGGCGACGACAGCAGCTGACGTCCAGGTACCGGCACAGGTCTACACATAAAGAAAAAATAAGAGCAAACTGGGAGTATGCGGCGGTAACCGCACACCGCACCAGACGCGGTCTGGCCTGCAAAGTCAAAGGAGACGAGTCATGGCCAACCTGCACAGGGGTGACCTATCGACCCACCCCGATGTCTCCGAAATGCGGGCACGCTACGCCCGCATGCTCGGCGGTCGTGATGTGGCGCTCGTGGACGGCCCGGTCTTTCTGCTCGGGCTCTACTGCGCGGCATCTCCGTGGATAGTGCACTACACGGCGAGCCAGCCCGCGCTCATGGCCCACAACCTGATTCTGGGCATAGCGATAGGCCTGCTGGCACTGGGATTCACCCGGGCCCCCGAGCGGATGTACGGCCTGAGCTGGGCCATGTGCGCCATGGGCATCTGGATGATCATCGCCCCATGGGTCGTGGGCAGCGCCCCGGACAAGGGAGTGATCATCAACAACATCGTCATCGGCGCACTGGCGCTGGTACTCGGCCTCGTCTGTGCCGGTACGGCGGCGAAGAGCACCCCCAGGCCGTAGAAGAGGAGACACGAGGAAAGGAAGAACCGTAGAACCGGTAGTACGTGAGGCCGGTCCGCCCGGGCGGACCGGCCCTCCGCTCGTCCGCTCAGCGGCCCGGCACCAGCCAGGGCTCCTGCGGCAGGGTCCGGCCGGTCTCCAGCAGCGACTTGAGGTTGGACAGCACGGCCGGCCAGCCCCCCGCCACGTCCGAGCGCTCGCCCTCGTCGTTGAGGTCCTCGTGGACGACGGTCAGCCGGACGATGTTCTCGTACGGCCGGATCTCGAAGGTGACACGGGAGTGCCGGTCCTCCTGGTTCTCCTGGTCGGGCGCGGCCCAGGTGGTGACCAGCCGGGTCGGCGGCTCGCTCTCCACCACCTTGCCGACCACGTCGGCGATGCCGGAGCCGTCGGTGCGCACGTGCGCCCAGCGGGAGCCGGGCTGCCAGTCGGACTCGTTGCGGTGGCCCCAGTAGGCGGCGGTCAGGTCGGCGTCGGTGAGCGCCTCCCAGACCTTCTCGGGCGTGCTCGCGATGTAGGTGACGTACACGAAACTCGGCTTGTCGGCCATGGCTTCCTCGGCTCGTCGCTTCAGGGCGCCCAGCGCGCTCAGGCGCGGGCGCTCGAACTTGTCGATCCACCGCTCCTGGATCTCGTGGAGCGGCACGGGGTTGAGGTAGTGCAGCTTTTCCCGCCCCCGCCGCACCGTGCTGATCAGGTTGGCGGCTTCCAGGACGGCCAGGTGCTGGGTGACCGACTGGCGCGTCATGGCGATGCGCTCGCACAGCTCGCCCAGGGTCTGGCCGTTGTTCTCGTGGAGCCGGTCCAGCAGGCGCCTGCGCGTGTCGTCGGCGAGCGCCTTGAAGACCCGGTCCATGCGGGTGTCGTCTTCTGATCGCACACTCTACGTTATGCAGGTAATCACTTGCATGTCAATGTGGTGATCGAGGGAAGGCGCTCTCGCGCCACTCGCGGCTCTTATGGCCGAAGACCGTCCTTCCCGATGTCACCGTCCGCCCCGCGAGCACCGAGGACCGGCTCACCGTGGAGCGGTCATAAGACGAGCCTCCCCGGCGGACTCAGGTCCGGGCCGGGGAGGCTTGCGAAGACTGCCCTAACTCCAGCTGATCACAGGCCCGTTGGTCATCCCACGGGTGCCACGTCGGGGTCCGCGCCCGCCAGGTACTCCTCCGTGATCTCCTTCGCCCCGAACGGCCACACCTTCTCCAGCCGTGCCCAGACGACGAAGGCCACGCAGCCGAGGGCCACCCAGGCCAGGGACCACTCGATGGGATGGCGGCCCGGGGAGCTCTTGTCGGCGTAGCCGTAGATCACGCACCAGCCGATGAACGCAACGATGCCGGGCAGCGGATAGAGCCACATCCGGTACGGACGGCGCAGCGTCGGCTGCCGCTTGCGCACAACGGTCAGCGCCACGATCTGGGCGAGCGCCTGCACGATCACCATGACCGTCGTGAGCAACTGGATCAGGGTCGCGAGGTCGGTGTGGCGGCCGATCAGGAAACCGACGGCGGTGATCACGCCCATCGTCGCCAGGCCCAGCACCGGGAAGCGGTGCTTGGGGTGCAGCCTCTCGTAGGGGCGGAAGAACACGCGGTCGCGGGCGGCGTCGTAGGGGACGCGGGAGCCGCCGAGCAGGCCGGTGAAGACCGAGGCGAAGGCCGTGATCAGGATCAGCACGGTCACCGTGTCGGCGGCGCCCTTGCCCCAGGTCTTCTCCAGCACGGCCGAGGCGACCGAGGTGGAGGCGATGTCGTGCGGGTCGGTCATCCGCCGCCAGTCGATGACACCGAGGGTGCCGATCTGGAGCAGCAGGTAGATCGCCATGATGCCGAGGATGGAGAAGAGGATCGAGCGCGGGAGCGTACGGCCGGGGTCCTTGATCTCGGCACCCATGTAGGCGGTGGTGTTGTAGCCGAGGTAGTCGTAGATGCCGATGGTCAGGCCCGCGGCGAAGCCGAGCCAGAAGCCGTTGCTCGTCAGGTCGAAGGCGCCCGCCGGGTAGGTGAAGGCCAGATGCGGACTGAAGTCGGTGGCCGCGGCGACGATCACCAGGAGCACCGAGGCGATCATCACGGTCCACATCACGGCGGTGATCCGGGCGATGTGCTCGATGCCGCGCCAGAGCAGGATCACGACCAGGGCGATGATGCCGAGGCCTGTCAGATCGCCGGTGGTCTGCCCGAGATCCGGGGCCAGATAGCCCAGGTACTGCACGAAGCCGACCACGCCGGTGGACATGATCAGCGGGATGAAGAGCATCGCCGTCCACACGAACAGGAACGGCATCAGCCGGCCCGTGCGGTACTGGAAGGCCTGGCGCAGATAGACGTAACTGCCGCCGGAGCCGGGCATCGAGGCGCCCAGCTCGGCCCAGACCAGCCCGTCGCAGAGCGCGAGGACGGCGCCCGCGACGAAGCCGATGACCGCCTGCGGACCGCCGAACGCGGTGACCATCAGCGGGATCGTGACGAACGGGCCGATGCCGCACATCTGGCTCATGTTGATGGCCGTGGCCTGGAACAGGCCGACACGGCGGACGAAACCACCCTGGGGCGGCGGACTACCGGACATGGGGACTCCTGACGCCACGGGCGCTTCGACGGCGCCCGGCGGGCTGACTGGCCGATAAAGTTAAGGAGCCTTACTAGAGGCGTCAAGTATGCGCCCCGCATACACGAGAATGGTCCGATGGCCGTCACCGACGTCGAAGAGCAGCAGGAGCAGCCCTGGAGCCGCCGGCGGCTGCGCAGCACCAACGAGCGGCTGCTGCTGGACCGGCTGCGCACCCTCGGCGCCGCGTCGCGCGCCCAACTGGCCCGGGACACCGGCCTGTCCAAGCCGACGGTCTCCAGCGCGCTGGCCTCCCTGGAGACGGCCGGCCTGGTGCACGAGGTCGGCACCCAGGCCCCGGAGCGCGGGCGCACCGCGGTGCTCTACGCCCCCGACCCGGCCGCCGGGTACGCGCTCGGCGTGGACATCGGGCGCGGCTGGCTACGGGTGGCAGTGGTCGACCTGGACGGCACGGTCGTCGCCCGGGCCGACGTACGCAACCGGGCCCGCGCCTCCGCCGCGCTGGCCGACCTGGTCGTGAGCACCGCGCGCCAGGTGATCGCGGGCTCGGGCGTCGACCCGGCCGAGGTGGTGCACGGGGTGGTCGGCACGCCGGGCGTCTACGACGAGAAGCGGCGGCGGGTGCGGTACGCGATGCATCTGCCGGGCTGGGGGCGCGCGGGGCTCGTCGACCGGATGCGCGAGGAGTTGGGCGTACCGCTGGAGGTGCACAACGACGCCAATCTCGCCGCGCTCGGCGAGTACACCTACGGCGTCGGCACCGGCAGCCGGCTGTTCGCGTACATCCTGATCGGCACGGGCCTCGGCATGGGCGTCGTCAGCGAGGGGCGGCTGTTCACGGGGGCGCACGGGCTGGCCGGCGAGATCGGGTTCCTGCCCTGGCCGGGGCGGCAGAAGCCGGAGCGGCTGGAGGACGCGGTGTCCGGGGTCGCCGTCGTGGAGGCCGCCCGGGAGTTCGGGATGAGCGGGCAGCTGACGGCGAAGGCGGTCTTCGACGCGGCCCGGCAGGGCAACGCGGCCGCACTGCGGGCGGTGGAGCTGGAGGGCGAGCGGATCGCGCACACCGTGGCGGCGGCCGCCGCGGTGCTCGACCCGGACCTGGTGGTGCTCGGCGGCGGCCTCGGCCACAGCGTCGACCTGCTGCTACGGCCCGTCCAGGAGCACGTACGCGCCCTCACCCCGCTGCGCCCGCGGATCGCGCCGAGCCGGCTCGGCGAGGACGCGGTCCTGCTCGGCGCGGTGGCGACGGCGCTGGACACGGCCCGGGACGTGGTGTTCGAGCGCAGGGCGGCCGGAAACTGACGGGGCGCAGGACACGGGCGGCTGCGGTCATTGACACGGTCTTTGCGGCGGCCTAGCTTGAAGCGGGTTAGTAAAGTTTCCTAACTTTACAAGTCCGGAGCTCTGCCATGCCCCCTCGCCCCGCCCTGGGACGCCGGTGCGCCGTCGCCGCGCTGGTCCTCGGCCTGCTCGGCTCGCTGACCAGTGGCGCCTGGGCCGGCGCCCGGCATCCGGCCCCGCCACAGGGGAACACCCCGACCACCCATGTGCCCTCCGCGGCCGGAACCGGTACCGCGCTCGACGGTTACGCCATCCAGTCCTCCGCGAAGGAGAGCGACTCACCGGCGGACGTCTCCTCCCCCGGCTATCCGGCGCGGGGCTGGTATCCGGCGGGCCCCCGCTCGACTGTCCTGGCCGCGCTGCTCGCCGACGGCCGGTACGCCGACCCGTTCTTCTCCACCAACCAGCGGAAGATCCCGGCGGCCGACTTCCAGGTCCCCTGGTGGTACCGCTCCGACTTCACCGTCGAGGACACCACGCGGCGGACCTACCTCGACTTCAGCGGGGTGATCTCGGCGGCCGACGTCTTTGTGAACGGCCGTCAGGTGGCGCAGGCCGCGGATGTCACCGGCGCCTATACGCACCACGAGCTGGACATCACCTCGCTGGTCAGGTCCGGCACCAACTCGGTCGCCTTCCGTGTCCGGCCCAATGATCCGGGCAAGGACCTCACCATGGGGTGGATCGACTGGCTCCAGCCGCCGCCCGACCGGAACATGGGCATCGTCCGGGACGTCCTGGTGCGCAGGGGCGGCCCGGTGGCGCTGCGCGACGCGCATGTCATCACCAAGCTCGCGGTGCCCTCGCTCGCTTCCGCCGACCTGACGGTGAACGCGCAGGCCCGCAACGACACGGACAGCGCGGTCACCGCCGAGGTCACCGGACGCATCGGTGAGACGAGCTTCACCCGGCAGGTCACACTCGCCGCCCACGAGACGAAGACCGTCACCTTCTCCCCCGCCGCCACCCCGGGCCTGCGCCTGGCCTCGCCGAAGGTGTGGTGGCCGGCCGGGATGGGCGGGCAGCCGCTCTACGGCCTCGATCTCACCGCGTCGGTCGCCGCTGCGACGTCCGACACCGCGCACGAGACCTTCGGCATCCGCGACGTCCAGGCACCCCTCGGCCCGGACAGCGCACGCCAGTACCGGATCAACGGCCGCAAGCTGCTGATCAAGGGCGGTGGCTGGTCCCCGGACGAGTTCCTGCGCTGGGACGGCCGTTACGTCGAGGACCGGCTGAAGTACGCCGTCGACCTCGGCCTGAACACGATCCGCCTGGAAGGGCACCTGGAGCCGGACGAGTTCTTCGACCTGGCCGACCGGTACGGCATCCTCACGCTGCCCGGCTGGGAGTGCTGCGACAAGTGGGAGGGCAACGTCAACGGCGCCGACGAGCCCGGCGAGCCGTGGACGGACGCCGACTATCCGGTGGCCGGCGCGTCCATGGCCGCCGAGGCAGCCCGGCTGCGGGACCACCCGAGCGTGATCTCCTTCCTGATCGGCAGCGACTTCGCGCCCGATGCGAAGATCGAGAAGACCTATCTGGACGCCCTGGAGGCCGCCGACTGGCAGGCTCCGGTGGTCTCCGCCGCCTCGGACAAGTCCTCGCCACGGCTGGGCCGTTCGGGCATGAAGATGACCGGCCCGTACGACTGGGTGCCGCCCGGCTACTGGTACGCCAAACGCGAGGGCGGGGCCACCGGCTTCAACTCCGAGACCAGCGCGGGCCCGAGCATCCCCACCCTCGACACCCTGCGCCGCATGCTGACCCCGGCGGAACTGGACACCCTCTGGACGGACCCGGCGGCCAGGCAGTACCACCGCTCGCCGTCCTCGGTCTTCGGCACACTCAAGATCTACGACGCCGCCCTCACCGGCCGCTACGGCGCCCCCACCAGCCTCACCGACTATGTACGCAAGGCGCAGCTGGCCCAGTACGAGAACGTCCGCGCCCAGTTCGAGGCCTACGACCGCAACGCCACGGACGCGTCGAAACCCTCGACCGGGGTGATCCACTGGATGTTCAACAGCGGCTGGACGTCCCTGCACTGGCAGCTGACGGACCGATACCTCGACCAGGGCGGTGCCTACTTCGGCGCGAAGAAGGCGAACGAACCACTGCACGTCCAGTACTCGTACGACGACCGCTCCGTGGTCGTCGTCAACCACCGGGACGCCTCCGCGACCGGACTCACCGCACGGGCCACGCTGTTCAACCCCGACGGCACACAGAGGTACGACAAGACCGTGACCGGGCTGGCGGTGAGCGGCGACGGGGCGCACGCCACGGCCCTCACCCTGCCGTCCGCGGTGAGCGGACTGTCGGCCACCCATCTGCTCCGCCTGGTGCTGACGGACGCGGACGGCAAGGAGGTGAGCCGGAACGTGTACTGGCTCTCCACCCGGCCCGACACGCTCGACTGGTCCGGGACCACCTGGTACTACACGCCGACGACCAGCTACGCCGATCTCAAGGGGCTCGCCTCGATGGCACGGGTTCCGGTGTCGGCGACGGCGGCCACGCAGTCGTCGGACGGCACGTCGACCACGACGGTCACCCTGCGCACCACCGGGGGCGGGCGGACCCCGGCGCTGCTGGCGGACGTCCACCTCGTGGACGCACGGGGGAAGCCGGTGCTGCCGGTGCGCTGGTCGGACAACGAGGTGAGCCTGTGGCCGGGCGAGTCGGTGACGCTGACCGCGACCTACCGGACGGCCGATCTGCACGGCTCGGCGCCGGGTGTGCGGGTCTCCGGCTGGAACACGCCGGAGCGGACGGTGCCGGCGGCCTGAGCCGTGCGTGGGGCCCGGCACAAGGCCGGGCCCCGGTTCACCCCGGTTCGTCAGGCGACGTTGAGCGCGGTGTCGTCCACGACGAACGACGTCTGGTACTGGGAGCCCTCGGTACCGGTGAACTTCAGCGTGACGGTCTGCCCGGCGTAGCCGCTGAGATTGAAGCTGCGCTGGGTGTAGCCGGAGGCCGCGTTGAGGTTCGAGTAGGTGGCCAGGGTGCCCAGGACCGTGCCCGAGCTGCCCAGCACCTGCACCTTGAGGGTGTCGTAGGCCGTGCTGGTCGAGGTCTCGGCCGTGTCGACGTGCAGATAGAAGCTGAGCGTCGCCGTCGAGCAGCCGGACGGGATGGTCACCGCCTGGGACAGGGTGTCGGTGGTGGCGGTGCCGTAGCCGTCGAGCCAGGCGTAGTACGAGCCCGAACGAGCCGACTCGCCGGTCGAGTTGGTGATGACCCCGCTGGACGCGCTCCAGGTGCTGTTGCCGGATTCGAAGCCGTTGTTGCCGAGGAGCTGGGCGGCGGTGCAGGTGCCGGTGCCGCCTCCTCCTCCGCCGCCGCCGCTGGTACCCGAACCTGCCAGCCAGGCGGTCGCGTTGAGGGCGAGGGCGGCGTCGGTGGCGCTGGAGTCGTTCCAGCCGTCGTAGAGGGTGTTGCCGGCCTGACCGGTGCCGTCGTCGATCGGGGAGCTGTCGCCCCAGAAGGCGACGCGGCCGCTACCGAAGGTGCTGGTCAGGAAGAACGCGCCGGTGTTCCCGGAGTAACCGGTGCGGTACAGCAGGCCCTTGACGGACGAGTTGTCGGCGGGCTTGAGGGTGGCGGTGGTGCCGTTGGCGATGAGGCTCTTGGTGACGGTGCCGAAGGAGCCGTGCAGTACCGGGTCGGTGCTGTCGCTGATCGCCGCCGGGTGGTCGGAGCCGATGTTCAGCGAGTCGATGGAGAAGCCGAACGGGTCGGTGGAGTCGACGCTGTTGTTCGTCATCAGGTCGTTCAGGATCTGGACCGCGTCGTAGCCGTCGTTGTTGCGGTCGGCTCCGGTGTGGTCGGAGATCATGAACAGACCGCCGCCGTTCTTCACGAAGTTCATGATCGCCGTCTTCTCGGCGCTCGTGAACAGCGTGTTGGGTTCCGGCAGGACCAGTGTGTCGAAGTTCGACAGGTCGGTCGACGACGAGCCGCCGTAGCTGAGGCTGGAGCCCGACGGCAGCGTCTTCAGGCTGTAGTCGCCGGTCTTCTGCAGCGCCACGCCCCAGGAGGACAGGGCGCCCGTCCAGTCGGTCTCGGCGGACGGGGAGGAGTCCTGGCCGAGCGGGTCGGGCTGGCTGGTGGAGATGATCCAGTCGGCGTTCCCGGCCGTCTCGGCGTGGGCGTTGTCGAACAGGATGCGGTGCGTGGTCGCCGCGTGGGCGGCGGTGCCACTGCCGACCTGGACGGCGGCTCCGGTGAGGAGCAGCCCGAAACCGGCCAGGGCGGTGGTGAGTCTGTGACGGGATCTCCTGGATCCGAGCATCCGGCGAACCTCCATGAGGGGTGGGGAGAGGCGGTGCGGGCGCCAAGTCTGCGCGCGTAGAGCCCGCTTGAGGGTTCTACACGCGTCGATTGGTTGAAAGGTACATGGCATGAAGGTCCGGTGAACAGAGAGGCGTGGCAACAAGCGGTGCGGACTGGCTCCGCTTACAGCGGGCAGATGGTTGAGCGGGAGGCACGACAAAAAGGGGTGGACATGCATATCTCGGGCATCATCAGTGCCATCTTCATCGGGCTCATCATCGGCGTCCTGGGGCGCCTGGTCGTCCCCGGACGACAGCACATCGGCATCCTGTGGACCATCGTCGTCGGCATCGTGGCCGCGCTGCTGGGCACGGCCCTCGCCGCCGGGTTCGGGGTCGCGGACACCAAGGGGCCCGACTGGATCGAGTGGTTCATCCAGATCGCCCTGGCCGCGGTGGGCATCGCGGCACTGGACCGCGCCCGGGTCCGCCGCTGACGTCGGGTCAGCTCCCGTACAGATAAGGGGTCGTAGTGCTCAGCGCGTGGAAGCCGAGGCGTTCCAGGATCGGACGGCTCATGGGCGAGGCGTCGACCTGGAGATAGGGGTGGCCGTGGGCGGCGGCGACGCGGGCCCGGTGGGCGACCAGGGCGCGATAGACGCCCCGGCCCCGCCAGGCCTCGACGGTGCCGCCGCCCCACAGCCCGGCGAACGGGGTGCCGGGCACCAGCTCCATCCGGGCGGCGCTGACGGGCTCGTCGCCGGCGAGCGCGACCACGGCGACGACCGTGCCGGGGTCGGTGGCCAGTCGGGCGAGCAGCCGGTGCCGCAGCCGGGTGCCCTCGGTGCCGAAGGCCTTCTCGTGGACGTCCACGACCAGGTCGACCCCGGCCGGGTCGGTGGCCCGCACGAGCCGGATGCCCCCGGGGAGTTCGGCGTCCACGGCGATCCGGTCGGTCTCGCCGATCAGCAGCGTCTCCTCGGGCTCGGCCCGGAACCCGGCGGCGGTGAGCCGGGCGCCGAGATCCTCGGGCCGGTCGTGGCCGTAGACCTTCCACTCGAAGTCGAGGCCGAGACCGGTGAAGCGGCCGATCTGCTCGTGGATCGCCCCGTCCGCGCTCGCCGGGTCCAGATGCGACCAGAGCACGCCGTTCCAGCCCTGCGCGTCCGCGACCTGGCGCACCACCGCGCCGGCCCGTTCGATCCGGGCACCCGGGCCGTCGGGAGTCGCGTTCTCGCGCATGTCACGGTCGTAGAGGGCGAGCACCGCCGAGTGGTCCATACCCCCAACCCGACCATGCGGGCCCGATCCGGGCAACGGCATTAGCGCTCACCGGCCTCGCCCGAAGGGGCGCGGGGAACTGCGCGATCAGCCACGACGGCGCCGCGGACGCCCGGCGGCACATCGCGGTACTCCCGCGGAGCGCTTTGCGCGCGGCGGCCACCGTCTGCACCTCCGGCGAAGCACTGCCCGATGTGCGCGGCGGCGCGCGCCTGGGTGCGATTCGGCCGCGTCGGCGCCACGCTCCCGAGGATCAGCCGAGTTCCAGGGTGGTGACCCCGAATACACGGTGCTGTGCGTGTTCGCGTACCGGGCCGGTGTACATGCGGGCGGTTTCGAACGAGGCCCGGAACCCGGCCGCTTCGGCGAGTGCGACGCCGGCCGTGTTCGGCTCGGGCACGTCGATGGCGACCTCGCGTCCGGCGATGTCGGCCGTGAGGGCGGCGAACAGGGCGCGGGCGTCGTCGGCGGTGTCCGCGAAGAGGGGGCCGATGCGCAGGGTGTCGTGGCCGGGGCGGAGCACGCCGTAGCCGGTGAGGCGGGTGCCGTCGTGGCGGACGAAGGCCCGGTGGCCGGGGCCGGTGAGCCACTCGGCGAGGAAGCGCGGACGGTCGGCGGGGTAGCAGGCGCTGTCGTAGGCGGTGATCGCGGCGAGGTCGGCGGGCCCGGCCGGACGGACGTCCGCGGGCGCCTCGCTGCGCGGAGCCGTCCCCGTGAACCGGATGGTGCGGTAGGCGAGTTCGAACCCGGACTGGCGGTAGTTGTCCTGCTGGGCGACGACGCCGTCCAGACCCACGGTGCGGTCGCCGGCGTGGGCGAGGGCGGTCTTCCAGGTGGTGAGGCCGTGGCCGTGGCCGCGCAGGTCGGGGCGGACGAGATAGCAGCCGAGGAAGGCGTAGTCCGGCCCGTAGTTCACCACGGAGATGGCCGACACCGGCTCCCCGTCGATACGGCCGAGGAAGAACCCCTCGGGATCCTGCGCGAAGAACGCGGGCCCGTCGGACAGTCCGGGATTCCAGCCCTCCGCCGCCGCCCATCCGGCGATCACCGGCCAGTCGGCGAGGGTGGCCTGGGTGAAGACGAGGTCGTGGGGGGCCGCAGGGGTCATCGGTGCGCTCCATCTCCGTCGGGACCGGACTGCCGTCCCGCATCCTTCCGGATCAACGGGGGCCGCGCCACGGGGAGATCAGCCGTTGCACCCGGCACCGCCCGGCCACCGGTCAGGGCGCGCGACAGGGGACGCAGCGTCGCGAGGTCGCCACCTGGTACGTCAACTGGACCTGGGGGAAGGAGGATCCGGCGGGCGTGCTGCGCCCCGTGGGACTGCTGCCCATCACGCTCTTCGGCGCCTTCGTCACCACCAGGTAGAGGAGGTGGAAGCAGGTCCCCTCCAGGAATCCGCCCGTGTACACCACGACGGTCCAGCGTGCCCGGCGCGGCAGCGTCCGCCATCGGTCCCGTATGCCGTCCGTCACCGGATCAACGTACTGCACCGTGCGGCACCGACTGGTCCTGCCCGCACGAGGCCCCACCGGGCCGGCGTCCGGTGGGGCTTTCGGCGGGGGGTGGGTCAGCGGGTGCCGTCGGGGCGGAAGCGGCGGTAGAGGGCCGTGCCCGTGAGGAGGAGGGCGGCGCTGCCGGCGACGACAGGGGCGGTGATGTCCATGCCGGTGTGGGCCAGCGCGGCGGTCGTCCACTGCGCCGTCGGCTGTGGCGTGTGGGAACGGTGCTTCACCGGGTGCTTCGGGGCCGGGCCGTGCGGGTGATGGGTGCGGGGCCGGCCGCCGGGGCCGTTGACCGATCGGTTGCCCTCGGCCGGGTTGCCCACCCCGACGACGTTGACGCTGTTGCCGCTGACGTTCACCGGCACGTCGACGGGGAGCTGGACCCCGTTGCCGGAGAGCACGCCGGGCGAGTCCTGCGCGGCACCGTGCGCCGAGGCCCCGCCGGACGCCGACGAACCGGCCCTGCCGACGCTCCGGTTCGTGCACGCGTTGCCGGCGGCCGGATTGAGCAGCCCGATGACGTTCACGGTGTTGCCGCACACGTTCACCGGCACGTGCACCGGGAGCTGGATGCCATTGCCGGAGATCAGCCCGGGCGAGCCGGCCGAGGAGCCGTCGGCGGAGGCGCCGGCGGCCGCGAAGGCGGCGGACACCGGAAGTGCCACGGCCATCGCACCGGAGGCGGCGACGACGGCGATCACACCGTTACGGGTAGCCCGTCTCATAGGTTCCTGCCTTCCAGACTTCGTCGCGGGCGCTCACCCGCATCTCATAAAACGCAGGCGAACCGTCAGAGTTATGGCTTATCGGTCTTTCACCCCGTCGAGCGACAGTGTTATCGAACTGCATGTAAAGCGTCTCAATGATCGCCAAGAGGCATGGAGGGCGCGAAGGGTACGGCACCGGACGCCGTCCCGCCCGCCCGGAGGCGGGCCGTCCGGGGCCCGCTTATGGTGATCCGAAGGGCGCCGTCCCCGGTCCGCGACAGGCGTCCCGGGAGGCGATCAATGCTGGTCAAGCTGTCCACACGGCCCGTCGTGCGGCGCTGCGCGGGTACCGGAGCCCTGGCCCTGGCGCTGCTCGGTACCCGGCTGCCCGCGGCCACGGCCGACCAGCCGCAGCCCGACCTGTCCCGCTTCTACCGGCAGAAGGTGACCTGGGCCGCCTGCAAGGGCCCGGACATGCCGAAGGACCTCCAGTGCGGGAAGGTCACCGTCCCGCTCGACTACGCCCGGCCCCGCGCGGGCACGCTCGACGTGGCCCTGGCCCGCTACCAGGGCACCGGGAAGAAGCAGGGCTCGGTGCTGCTGAACTTCGGCGGGCCAGGCGCTGCGGGGATCCCTGAACTGGCCGCCGACGGTGCCGAGTTCATGGACCTCACCAACGGCTACGACGTGGTCACCTTCGACCCGCGCGGCGTCGGCCGGTCCTCCCCCGTCAGCTGCGGCGAGGGCGGCGACGAGGCCTCGGCCGCGACGGCCGACAACGCCGACCTCAGCCATCCCGAGGCACTGCTCGCGCAGCTGCGGAAGGCCGCCGCCGAGTGCGCCCGGCACTCCGGCCCCGTGCTGGCCCACATCGGCACCGTGAACGCCTCCCGTGACCTGGACGTCATCCGCCAGGCCCTCGGCGACAACAAGCTCAACTACCTCGGTTTCTCCTACGGGACGCGGCTCGGCGCGGTGTACGCGGCACAGTTCCCGCACAAGGTCGGCCGGATCGCCCTCGACGGCGTGGACACCCTGACCGAGCCGCTGTCCGAGCAGGGGGTGGCCGGCGCCGAGGGGCAGCAGACCGCGCTGGACGATTTCCTGGACTGGTGTACGACGGACGTCGCCTGTCCGTTCGGCCAGGACCGGCGTGCGGCCGGGAACCAGGTGGTCCGGCTGGTGCACTCGCTCGACGAGAACCCGGCCCCGACGGACTTCGGCGGCACGTTCACCGGGCAGGACCTGGTGGGCGCCATCGGGCAGGCCCTCTACAGCAAGCAGTTGTGGCCGTCGCTGGAGCGCGCCCTGGCCTCGCTGGTCCAGGACGGTGACACGCGGGGCGTGCTGAACTTCGCGACCGGGGGCGCCGCGGTGCCCGGTGGCGGGCAGCGCAAGAACGGCGCTCTGGTCGATCCGCAGGACGTCCCGGCGGACAACCTGACGGCCGCGCTGATGGCGATCGACTGCGCCGACGACCCCGACCGGCCCGACGCCGCCCAGCTCACCAAGGACCTCAAGAACCTGCAGGCCGCCTACGAGCAGGCCTCGCCGGTCTTCGGCCGCTACCGGCTCACCCAGTTCCTGATGTGCTACGGCTGGCCCAAGGGCACCGACTTCATCCGCGACCGGGTGAAGGACGTCCACACGGCGAAGATGCTGCTCGTGGGCACGCGTGGCGACCCGGCCACGCCGTACCGGTGGACCGTGGAGACGGCCGCGCGGCTCGGCCCGTCGGCCGTGGTGCTCGACAACAAGAGTGAGGGCCACACCGGGTACACCACGTCCAAGTGCGTGCACCGGAAGACCGACGACTTCCTGCTCTACGGCTCCCTGCCGCCGAGCGGCAGCTCCTGCCCGGCGAACGGCGAGGACTGGAGCGGCACCCTGAACCCCACGAACGGATGACAGCGACGGCGCAACCGGGGAGCGGGCGCGAATCCGGCACAACCTCCCGGTCCTCCCGGCCGTCACACTCGACGGGCGCGCTTCGGCCGCCGCATCCCGTACGAGACCGCGACAGGGGGAACCACCATGCGCATCCGCGCCGCCATCGCCGTACCCGCCGCCTCGGCCGCCACGGCGGTCCTGCTGCTGACCGCGCCGCAGAGCCAGGCCGCCACGCCCCACGCCCGGCCCGTCCGCTGCCCCGAGAAGTCGCTGACGGTCCGGGCGAAGGCCGCGGCCGGCGATCGGACCGTGGTGCGCGTCCGCATCACCAACCGCGACGCGCGTGCGTGCGTCGTCGACCGGGTGCCCACGGTGACGTTCGGGAACCTGGACGGCGCCGCGCTGCCGACGCCCCAGGGCGGCACCGGCAGCTACCGGCTCGCGCCGGGCCGGACCGCCTACGCCGACGTCCGGACCATCGACGACCCGGCGGACCCCGAGGCCCGCCGGGTGGACACCCTGACCGTGGCCGCCTCGGCCGCGCACTGGGGCCGCACCTTCACCGCCGCGCACCTCGGCACCGGGAAGCACGTCCTGGTGTGGGAGCCGGTGGTGACGTGGTGGCAGCCCACGGCGGCGGCCGCGGACCGGGCCATCGGCCTCAGCTGAGGATCACCTCCGGGGCGTACACCTCCAGCCAGCGCGCGAGGTCCAGGGCGCGTTCCAGGCCGCGCCGTTCCGCCTGGGTGCTGACCGGCGCCTCGCGTTCGGCGGCCGTGCGGAGCCGGTCCCGGTCGACGAGATCGAAGACCTGGTGGGAGGGGCGGGCGAGCAGGTCCTTGGCCTGCTCCTGGAGGGCGCGGGCGTAGCGGGGGTCCTGCGTGGACGGGTACGGGCTCTTGACCCGCTCGTACACCGAGCGCGGCAGGACGTCCGCGGCCGCCTCGCGCAGCAGGCTCTTCTCCCGGCCGTCGAAGGACTTCAGCGCCCAGGGGGCGTTGTAGACGTACTCGACCAGCCGGTGGTCGCAGAACGGCACCCGGACCTCCAGGCCGACGGCCATGCTCATGCGGTCCTTGCGGTCGAGCAGGGCGCGCACGAAGCGGGTGAGGTGCAGATGGCTCATCCGCCGCATCCGGTACTCGAAGTCGCTCTCGCCGTCCAGCCGGTCGATGCCGGCGACGGCGGTGCGGTAGCCGTCGGCGACGTAACCGTCCAGGTCCAGTGACTTGGTGAGGTCGGCGCGCAGCACGTCGGAGTCCTCGCCGAAGTGCCGCGCGAAACTGGCCAGCCAGGGGAAGGTCTCGGCGCGGCGCGCCTCCTCGTCGAAGAACTGCAGGTAGCCGCCGAAGACCTCGTCGGCGGACTCGCCGGACAGGGCCACCGTGGACTTCTCACGAATGGCACGAAAGAGCAGCAGCAGCGAGGTGTCCATGTCGCCGAAGCCGGCCGGCAGGTCGCGGGCGCGGATCACCAGCTCGCGCACGGCCGGGTCGGCGAGGGACTGCGCGTCGAGCACGATGTCCTGGTGGTCGGTGCCCGCGAGCTCGGCCACGTCGTGCACGAAGGGCGTGTCGGGGGTGCCGCGCAGTTCGTCGGCGACGAAGTTGTCGGTCTGGCCGACGAAGTCGACGGCGAAGCTGCGCACCTGCTCGCCCTGCTCGGCGAGTTGCCGGGTGGCGATCGCGGTCATCGCCGAGGAGTCGAGGCCGCCGGAGAGCAGGGTGCAGCGCGGGACGTCGGCGACCAGTTGGCGGCGCACGATGTCGTCGAGCAGCGAGCGCACGGTGGCGATGGTGGTGTCGCGGTCGTCGGTGTGCGGACGGGTGCGCAGGCGCCAGTAGACGCGGGTGGACAGGCCCGAGCGGTCGACGGTGACGACCGTGCCGGGTTCCACCTCGCGCATGCCGTCCCAGATCGCATGGCCGGGCGTCTTGATCAGCACGAGCAGTTCCCGCAAGCCGTCCAGGGTGACCCGGCGGCGGGCCAGCGGGTTGGCGAGGATCGCCTTGGGCTCGGAGCCGAACAGGACGCCGTCGGAGGTGGGGTAGAAGTAGAACGGCTTGATGCCCATGCGGTCGCGGATCATCACGAGCTTGTCCTGCCGGCCGTCCCACACGGCGAACGCGTACATCCCGTTGAGCCGTTCGGCGACCGCGTCACCCCATTCGAGGTAGCCGTGCAGGACGACCTCGGTGTCGGAGTCGGTGCTGAACCAGTGGCCGCGGCCCTCCAGTTCCCGGCGCAGTTCCGTGAAGTTGTACGCCTCGCCGGAGTACACCATGGCGACGGTTCCCTCCGGGGTCGCCACGGACATCGGCTGGCGGCCGCCGGGGAGGTCGATGATCGCGAGCCGGCGGTGGCCGAGGGCGGCCGGGCCCTCGGCCCAGGTGCCGCGGTCGTCCGGGCCGCGGCAGGCCATCGTCTCGGTCATCGCATGCAATGTGGTGGCCTCTGTGGTCAGGTCACGGTCGAAGGAGACCCATCCGGTGATGCCGCACATGCGCTGCCTCCTGCCTCCGGCTCGCGTCGAGAGCAAACCAGTTGTATCGAGCACCTATATGACGAGCCTCCGTCAGGTGTTCGAGACCGTCAACGCGGCCGTAACACGAACGGCACACACTCCCCCTCGATTTCGGCCGCGTTTTGCCTTCGCGAAATCCCCCGACCGCAAGACCTCCGGGCCGGCAGCGCAGGGAACCGGCCATGGGTAAAAACTTGACCAACCGGCTCGCGCGTTACTCCTTCACGGCCAGGAACGAGTCGAGCGCCTCGGTCAGCTCGGCCGGCTTCTCCAGCGGCAGCTCATGGCCCGCGTCGAGGATGCGGACGACCGCGTCCGGATAGGCCTTGGCCATCCGGAGCATCTGCCGCACCGGCAACTGGACGTCGTGGTAGCCGTGCACCATCAGGGTGGGCGTGCGGATCTCGCCGGCCCGGTCGAGGACGTCGAAGGCACGCATCGCGCCGTACAGCGTCATCACGACCTCGCGCGGGGTCGCGGCGGAGGCACGGATCTGGGCGCGGATCTCCTCGCGCGGGTAACCGGGCGCGAAGGCGCGCTGGATGTTGGCGGCGACGAACAGCCGGTACGGCACCAGCGTGGAGGCGGCCATGAGCAGGCCCCGGCCGCGGTTGTACGTCATCCGGCCGATGGAGCCCACCAGTACCATCCGCTCCACCCGCTCGGGGTGGGTCAGGGCGATGGTCTGCGCGATCATCCCGCCCATCGAGTGGCCGACCAGCACGAACCGCTCGGCCTCCAGGTGGTCGAGGAGGGCGAGGACGTCCTTGGCCAGCTCCGCGATGGTACGCACCCCGGCCCCGGTGCTCTCCCCGTGTCCGCGCAGGTCCAGCCGGATCACCCGGCGTCTTTCGGAGAAGTGCGCGACCTGGTGGTCCCAGCGGTGCCGGTTCGCGGTCCAGCCGTGGACGAACACCAGGGGCACCTCCCGTGCGTCACGGGGACCCTCGTCGTCGTACGTCAGGGCCGCTCCGTCGACTTCGAGCTGCGGCATTCAGGCCTCCTGGGGTGGTCCGCGGTCCGGTTACTGGCCGGTACGGTAGCCGTCGGAGGGGCACCGCGTCACTGTTGTCCACCGGGGGGATGCGCGGCTGCCCAGCACCCGGTCCACGAGGGCCTCCGCTCCGGTTTACCCCGAATGCCGTACCTGTGAATCGGACCTATCGTGCTGTCATGGAGCACGCACTGAGTCCCGCGACCCTCGCCGAACTGCGGCGGCCGCGTCCGTATCCGGCGGTGTCCGTGCTGACCCCGACGCACCGCCGCGAACCCGAGAACGGCCAGGATCCCGTCCGGCTGCGCAATGTGGTCACCGAGGCGCGCAAGCGCCTGGAGGCCGACCCCTCCGTCACCCGTGAGCGGCGCAACGACGTCGTGGCACAGCTCGACCGGGCGCTGACGGAAGTGGACCTGGCGCATGCCGAGGAGGGCCTGGTGATCTTCGCCGCACCGGGCGAGCACCAGGTGTGGTCCCTGGCCCGCGCCGTCCCCGAGCGAGTGGTGCTCTCGGACACCTTCCTCACCCGCAACCTGGTCGCCGCACAGGCCGCCGAGCGCCCCTTCTGGGTCCTGTCGGTCTCCGCGGACCGCGTCACCCTGTGGAGCGGCGGCGAGGAACGCGTGGTGGAGGAACACACCGGCGGCTTCCCGCTGGAGCGCAGGCAGGAGAACTTCGACGCCGAGCGCCAGGAGCAGATCGGTGACATGCCGAGCACGTATGCCGACGAGGGCACCCGGCAGTTCCTGCGCGAGGCCGACACCGCGATGAGTACCGTCCTGCGTGAGCAGCCCCGCCGGGTGTACGTCACCGGGGAGCAGGCGGCGCTGTCCCTGCTGGACGAGGTCGGCAGCGTCGCCAAGTCG
Source organism: Streptomyces sp. NPDC001709 (assembly GCF_053596375.1). Taxonomy (NCBI): domain Bacteria; kingdom Bacillati; phylum Actinomycetota; class Actinomycetes; order Kitasatosporales; family Streptomycetaceae; genus Streptomyces; species Streptomyces sp. NPDC001709. Next base: position 110,209 of record NZ_JBSFGB010000008.1, read on the forward strand.
GCCGTGCACGTGCGGCGCGGGGGCCTCGCCCACGCCGGCGCGGAGGCCGTGTGGCAGGCCCTGCAGCCGGTCCTGGAGGCGGAGGCCCGCGCGGACGCCTCGTCGGTGATCAGGGAACTGACCTCGGCACGCGGGCACAAGACCTTCGCGGCCGGGGTGGACGAGCTGTGGCAGAACGCCCGGGAGGGGCGCGTCCGGCTCCTCGCCGTCGAGGAGAACTACCGCACGACCGTCCGTGACCAGGGCGACCACCTCGTCCCGGCCGAGCCCGGCGACCTGGACGCCCGCGACGACATCGTGGACGAGATCGTGGAGCAGTGCCTGGAGACCGGCGCCGACGTGCGCTTCGTCCCCGACGGCACACTGGGCGACGCGAACGGCATCGCGGGGGTGCTCCGGTACTGAGCCGCCCCACGGCAGCGCTCCCTCCCCGGCGTACGCTACGGCGTGATCGTCGGCGAGAGGGAGCGCGCGCATGGCCGAGCTGCTGGGTGTGGCCGTACTGGGTGCCGGGCACATGGGGGCCGACCACATACGACGGCTCGACCAGGTGGTCAGCGGGGCAAGGGTCGCTGCGGTGGCCGACCCCGATGTCGGGCGGGCCGGGGAAGCGGTGGCCGGCCTCGACGGCGTGACCGTCCACGCGGACCCGGTGGCCGCGCTCGACGCGCCCGGTGTCGCGGCCGTGCTGATCGCCTCCTCCGGCCCCGCGCACGAGGAGGCCCTGCTCGCCGCCTTCGCCCGCGGGCTGCCGGTGCTGTGCGAGAAGCCCATGGTGCCGGACTCCACCGGTGCCCTGCGGGTCGTGGAGGCCGAGGCGAGGCTGGGCCGCCGACTGGCGCAGATCGGCTTCATGCGCCGCTACGACGCCGAGTACCGCCGGCTCAAGGCACTGCTGGACGGCGGCAGCCTCGGCCGGCCGCTGATGCTGCACTGCACCCACCGCAATGTCTCCTCCCCCGGCGACTTCACCAGCGCCATGCTGATCAACAGCTCCGTCTCGCACGAGATCGACGCGGCTCGCTGGCTGCTCGGGCAGGAGCTGACGGCGGTGACGGTGCTGCGTCCCACGTCGTCCGCGGGTGCGCCGGAGGGCCTGCTCGATCCGCAGTTCGTGCTGTTCGAGACCGCACGGGGCGCGCTCGTGGACGTCGAGGTCTTCGTCAACTGCGGCTTCGGTTACCAGGTGCGCTGCGAGGCCGTCTGCGAGAGGGGCAGCGCCCGGATCGGCGACGAGCACACCATGGTGGTCACCACGGCGGGCGGCACCCGCGAGGAGGTGGCGCAGGACTACCTGGTGCGCTTCGCCGACGCCTACGACCGCGAGGTGCAGGCCTGGGTCGATGCCACCCGGCGCGGCGAGGTCACCGGGCCGAGCGCCTGGGACGGGTACGCGGCCTCCGTCGTCGCCGAGGCGGGGGTCCGGGCGCTGGAGACCGGCGGCCGGGTGGCCGTCGCCCTCGCCCCGCGCCCGGACCTGTACGGCCCTGGCGCCGGAGTCAGCCGCTGACGCTCGCGGCGCCCGTCTCCAGGTGCCCGGTGAACCGGCGCGACCAGGTCGCGTCGGAGTCCACTGTCACCGTGAAGTCGTACCAGCCGTCCTGGTAGGCCACGGCGTTGAAGTAGTCCTCCGCCGAGGCGCCCGGGGCGACGGTGTAGGTCCACGGGCCGTCGCCGCGGTAGTGGTGGGAGGTGATGGTGAACTTCACCGACGACGAGCCCGAGTTGGCCATCTTGAAGTAGAGGGCGAGCTTGCCGGTGCCCGGCTCGACCGCGTAACGGGTGCTCACCTCCACCGACTTGCCGGCCTTGGTCGCGTCGCCCTGGAAGCGGCGCAGGAAGCGGTTGGGTCCGACCATGGTCAGGTCGTACTTGCCACCGCCGAAGCCCGTGCCGATGTTGAAGTAGTCGGAGGCGGTGCCGCCGGCGTCGACCGTGTACTGGAAGGGCGTGGTGTCGCGGTAGGCGTTCGGGTGGATGGAGAAGTGGGCCGCGCGGGACGCTGGAGCGCCCTGGTTGGTCATGGTGAACCAGGCGAGGATCTTGCCGGCCGCGCCGAACTCCAGGTGGTCCAGGTAGCCGCCCGGCTGGTACGGCAGGGCGCGGGCCGGGCGGGTGCCGGGCTCCTGGGCGGGAAGGGAGTTGGTGGTCGGCACCGGGTTGGGCAGCGGGCCACAGGTGCCGATGCCGATCACGCTGGTGGCGGGCAGCGAGACCGCGCCGTAGACCGGGTTGGCGAAGTCGAAGACCCCGGTGAGGTCGCCGCTCACCTTGCGCCGCCAGTCACTGATGTTGGCGCACTTGGCGGGCGTGCCGAGGGCGGCCGTCCAGGTCTCCAGGAAGCGCAGCACCGAGGTGTGCTCGAAGACCTCCGAGGAGACCCAGCCGCCGCGGGTCCAGGGCGAGATGACGAGCATCGGGACCCGGAATCCGAAGCCGTAGGGCACCCCGTTGAGGAACTCGCCCGCGGTTCCGGCGGGCGGGGCCGGGGGCGGCACGTGGTCGAAGTAGCCGTCGTTCTCGTCGTAATTGAGGAACAGAACGGTCGAGTCGAAGACGTCCTGGTCGGCGGCGAGGGCCTGGTAGACGAGGTTGACGAAGTGGGCGCCGTCGCCGGGCGGGGCGTAGGGGTGCTCGGAGAAGGCCTGGTTGGGCACGATCCAGGAGACCTGCGGGAGGGTGCCCGCGAGCACGTCGGCCTTGATGGCGGCGGCGATGTCGTCGGGCGTCGAGCCGGTCGCCTTCGGCACCGAGGACATGCCACGGTCGTACAGCGGGTCGCCCGCCTTGGCGTTCGCGAAGTTCTTGAAGTAGGCGCAGCCGTTGTCCCCGTAGTTGTCCGCCGCGTTCTGGTAGACCTTCCAGGTCACCCCGGCGGCCTGCAGCGCCTCGGCGTAGTTCTGCCAGGTCAGGCCCGACTCGTCGCCGCCGTCGTAGCTGGTGGAGTCGACCTTGCCGCTCCACAGAAAGGTGCGGTTGGGGCCGGTGGCGCTGAGGGCGGAGCAGAAGTAGGCGTCGCAGATGGTGTAGTTGTCGGCGAGCGCGTAGTGGAAGGGGATGTCGGAGCGGTCCAGGTAGCCGAGCGAGCGGACGTTGCCGACGCCGGCGACCCAGTTGTCCATGCGGCCCTTGTTCCAGGCGGAGTGCTGCGAGGACCACGAGTGGGGCAGGTCGCCGCTGCACTGGGCGAGGGTCTCGCCGTCCTTGCCGCCGGCGGACGGGGTCGCGCTGAGCTTCCACGGGTACTGGCGGCCCGTCCCGTTGGGCTGGTCGAAGACCGGATAGCCGCCGCCGAGGGTGATGCCGCTGCGGTCGTCGAAGCCGCGCACACCCTTGAGCCGCCCGAAGTAGTGGTCGAAGCTGCGGTTCTCCTGCATGAGGATCACCACGTGCCGCACGTCCTTGATCGTGCCGGTCGCCGTGGCCGCGGCGGCGGTGCGTGTGCCGGCGCCCAGCGCGACACCCGCCGCCATTGATGCGCCCAGGCCCACGAAGCCTCTTCGGCTGATCGGTGTCATTCGCCCCGTCCTCGTCCCGGGAGTGCCCCAGCGGCACACCGCGCGCCAGGGTGCCCGCGGTGGTGGTCGGGGTCCATACCGGTGCGGTGAGGCGGAGGTGAACAGAAGTCAAAGTTGCCCTGGGGTTGCCTCACACCCCGCCGAACAGGGCGCTCAGACCTCGCTCGACCACCCCGGCCACGTCCTCCTGACCGGCCGCCACCACCGCGTAGGTGTGCAGCAGGAAGCGGCGCAGCGCCGACGAGGGGAACTGCAGCAGGGCGAGGCCGTGGGGCGAGTGGAACTCCACGACCGTCCGGGTGCGGCCGTACGGCCATATCTGTACGTCCCCGTGGCCGGCCGGGGCCCGCAGCCCCTGGTCGAGCAGGGAGCGGGCGAAGATCCAGCTGACCTCCTCGCCGTCGAGGGCGGCCTCGGCGGGGAAGTCCACGAAGACGGCCAGCGGGTCGTCCGTGGTGTAGCGCAGGATGGCCGACAGCGGGATCTCCTGGTCGTCGGCGGTGATGAGGCGGGCCTGGGCGGGCTGTTCCACAGTGATGGCATCCATGCCTTAATGGACTCCGCGAAGGCGCCTTACATGACACCAAATCCGGTCAGAGTTCGACGGGTACAAGACGGCCGCGACATGGGGAACACAAGAGCGACGAACATACGAGTGAGGACCGGGCGCGCGCACTTCACATGAGGCAACTCCCGTAGGCCCTCTACGACTTGGACCGCGAGGTGCGTACGTCATTCGTGTGCGGGGATCACTCCGGGAAGACTCTGGCATATGCCGGAAGCACCACCGTATCGTGTGTTGCCAAATCCCTTACGGGGCGTCGCGGGCTGTGCCAGAGTCGTAACCGGTCCCCCCGTCCCTCCCTGGCCGTATCGTCCCCCATCGGAGTGCGTCATGCCGTCCCCAGTCTCCGCGGACCGCTCAGCCGCCCAGCCACCCGCGCGCGGCTCGGTCGAGGCCCTGATCACGCAGACGCGGCGGCTCAAGGGCGACGTGGACGCCGTACGGCGGGACACCCGGAGCGACGGCTCGGACCCGGAGGAACGCTGGCAACGCGCGCTGTACGACCTCGCCCTGCACCAACTGGAGGACCTGGACGCCCACTTGGCCCAGCTCCGGGACGGCCCGGCCGACGCACCGGCAGCTCCGGGCGGCCCCGTCGGGGCGCCCGCCGTCCGCACCGTGCCGGCCGGCACCCCGCGCCGCTCGCTGCTCAGCCGCGTCGGCAGCGCGGAGTGGAACCTGCTCACGGACGAGGCGACCTGGTCCGGGGAGATGTACCAGATCCTCGGGCTGGCCCCGGACGCCCCCGCCCTCACTCTGGACGAACTGCCCGCACTGGTCCTGGAGGAGGACCGGCCGAAACTGACCGCGATGGTGACGGACTGCCTGGTCGACGGCAAACCCATCGACGGCGAGTTCCGCGTCGTACGGCCGGACGGCTCCATGCGGGCGGTGCACATGATGGGCGAACCCGTGCTCGGCGCCGACGGCGGCACGGCCTCGATGTGGGCCGTGCTGCGCGACGTCAGCGAACTGCGCCACTGCCGGCGGACGGTGGGCGAGACCCGTGACTCGCTGCAGCGCCATCGCCGGGAGGAGCAGACCGAGCACCGGATCGCGGCCGAGCTGCAGGAGGCCGTGCTGCCGCCCTGGCGCGGCTCCCTGCGGCTCCCGCACCAGGGGCCGCGGACGCTGGACCTCGCCGCCCGCCGCCTCCCCGCGGCGACGACCACTTTGCTCGGCGGCGACTGGTACGACGCGCTGGAACTGTCCGACGGCGAGACCCTGCTCAGCGTCGGCGATCTCACCGGACACGGGGTGGCCGTCGCCTCAGGCATGGCGATGCTGCTCGGTGCCGTACGCGGTATGGCGCTGGCCGGCAGCAGGCCGGGCGAACTGCTCGGCAAGCTGAACCAGTTACTCGACGCCACCGTGCAGCCCGCCCTCGGCAGCGCCGTCTGCTGCCGCTACCGGCCCGAGACCCACACCCTTGTCTGGGCACAGGCAGGACACCCCGCCCCGCTGCTGTACCGCGACGGGGCGGGGCGCATGCTGAACGCACCTGACGGCGTCCTGCTCGGCGCCACCACGGGCGCCGTCTACGGGCAGGCGGAAGAGACCCTCCAGCCGGGCGACCTCCTGCTCCTGCACACCGACGGGCTGGTGCCGGGGCACAGCCCGAGCGCGGCCGTGGAGCGCCTGCTCGCCCTGGCCCCGCGGTTCGGCGCCGCGCGCACCGCGCAGGACTGCGTGCGCACGGTGGTAGAGGAGTTCGGCGGAGCCGGACGCGAGGACGAAGCCTGTGTGCTCGTCGCCAGGGTCACCGCATGAGTTGAGTCGACATCACTGCATCACTGCATCACTGAGGGAACACGGCGCACAGGCCCGGTGCCTGTGCGCTCACGCCTGTGCGCTGCCCGCTCCCTTGGCCCTCGGCTTGGGCAGGGCGAGCCGGATCTCCTCCCGCAGCTGGTGGATCTTCGGATAGCCGGCGTACTCCGCGGTCAGCCGGTACATCTGCCGTAGCCGGTCCCAGGTGCGACGGGAGGAGTTCGAGCCCATCGACATCAGGGCCAGCCGTGCGTAGCGGTCGGCCTGTTCGGGGTCGTCGGCGATGAAACAGGCCGACGCCATGGACAGATGGTCGAAGATCTTCGACCGCTCCCGCCCGTCGATGCGCAGGAAGAGCGCCTTCTCCGCGTAGTGCTGGGCGTGCGCGGCCGCGGTCGGGTCGAACTCGGCCAGCGTGCGGTAGGCGAGCGCCTGCATGCCGTACAGGTCCTCGTCCTTGAACGTCTGCATCCAGTCCGGTGTTTCCGCGTCCTGCCGGTCGGAGACGAAGAGGTCCTCCGCCTGGCCGAGGGTGCGGCGCATCGCCTGGCCCTTGCCCATCGACGCCTGTGCCCAGGCCTCGATGGTGTGGAACATCGCCTTCGTGCGCGGCTGCAGCCGGTCGCCCGCGCCGGACTGGGCCAGCTTCATCAGGTCCAGTGCGTCGTCGGGCCGGCCGAGGTGCACCATCTGCCGGGCCGCCCGGGACAGGGCCTCACCGGCCCGCGGCCGGTCCCCGCCCTCGCGGGCGGCGTGGGCGGCGATGACGAAGTACTTCTGGGCCGTGGGCTCCAGGCCGACGTCGTGTGACATCCAGCCCGCGAGGACGGCCAGGTTGGCGGCGACGCCCCACAGGCGCCGCTGGAGATGGGGTGGATGGTGGTAGGCGAGCATGCCGCCCACCTCGTTGAGCTGGCCCACGACCGCCTTGCGCTGGAGCCCGCCGCCACGGGCGGCGTCCCAGGCCCGGAACACCTCGACCGAGCGTTCCAGTTCCTCGATCTCCTGCGACCCGATGGGGGCGGCCTCATAGCGGTCGAACCCAGCGGGGTCGGCGTGCAGGGGGTCGTCGAGGACGGGGGCGTCGGCCTTCAGGGCCGGGTCGGTGTGCAGCCAGTCGTACATGGCGCTGCTGAGTGCGGATCCCGCGGCGAGCGCGGCACCCGCGCCCACCAAGCCGCGTCGGTTGAGCATGAGGTCCATTCCCGTGAATTCGGTGAGGACCGCGGCGGTACGTTCGGGCGCCCACGGCACGCCGTCGGGATGTTCCTCGATCCCGTCGCCCTGCCGTTTTCCCGTACGCCCGTGCCGCACCAGACCGAGGTCCTCGATGGTCACGACACGGCCGAGACGCTCGGTGAACAGGGCAGCCAGCACCCGCGGTACGGGATCGCGCGGGATCTCTCCCATGTCGATCCACCGACGCACCCGGGAGGTGTCGGTCGACAGCTGGGGGTGGCCCATGGCCGCCGCCTGCTTGTTGACCAGCCTCGCGAGTTCGCCTTTGGACCAGCCGGCCAGGCCGAACAGGTCCGCAAGGCGGGTGTTGGGTTGTCCGCTCACGTCAAGCCCCCAGGTTCTCGGCTGAGTTGACAGTAGCCCGGTGGAGGTTGCCGGGCGACTATTCGCCAGGGTTCGCCAGGGTCCGCCAGATGGTGTGCCACTGGGCATCGGGTGTCGAGTAGGAACGCGCCACCCCGACCCGGTCGCCGCTCGGGTTCCGCAGGGCGGAACGAAGGGGCACGGCCTCACCGAGCTGACGGGTGCATTCCCCAGGGTGCACCCGGGCGGCCGGGCCGGGCAGGCGCACGCTCGCAGTGCATGCGATCGGAGTACGGGCTCCCCGGAGCACCGGCCCCGCGCATGTGCGCCGAGCACGGATGCACAGGCAGGCACCGCAGGCACACGAAGGGATCTGTTTCTCCCATGTACGCAGCATCGTCCTCCGTGTCCGCCCCGCCCCGGCCGCTGCGCTCCCGCCCGGCGGGTGGTGGGCCGTACCTCGACCCGGTGGCGCGTCCGGGCGGACCCGTGCCGGTCGCGGGCCGGCCCCGGCGGGTCCCGGGTCAGCCCGGTACCCAACCGCTCAGCGGGAGACTCGACTTGTCCGGTCCCCAGGGCGCGCAGCTGCGCACCGCGATCGCCTCGGTACACCGGATCTGTCCGGAGTTCGCTCCGGTGCAGGTGCTGCGGCGCAGCGGACGGTCCGTCCTTCTCGTGGGGACGACGGGGCGGAACACGGCCGTGGCCAAGTGTCTGCTGGACCACTCGCCCGCCTGGGCCGAACGGATCCGCCATGAAATAGCCGCATACCGAGCGTTCGTCCGGCACCGGCCACCGGTGCGAGCGCCGCGGCTGATCGCGGCGGACCCGGACAACTGCACGCTGGTGATCGAGCGGATGCCGGGCCGGGTGGCGGCGCTGCAACGGCATCCGGTGGAGGCGCCGCCCCGCGCGGACATCCGGGCAGCGCTGGCCGCGATCTGCCGGGTGAACGCCTGGCGGCCCCCGGCGGGCGTCTTCGACCGGCCGCTGGACTACGGCGCCCGGATCTCCCGGTACCACGAGCTGGGCCTGCTCACCGACCGGGACCTCGGCGACCTGCAGAAGCTGCTGCACGGCATCGCCCACGAAGTGGGCCGCCAGGGCATGCTGCAGTTCAGCCACGGCGAAGCCCTGCTGTCGAACATCCTGCTGTCACCGGCCGGTCCAGTGCTGGTGGACTGGGAGCACGCGGGCTGGTATCTGCCGGGGTACGACCTGGCGACGCTGTGGCTGGTCCTCGGGGACGCGCCGGGGGCCCGGCGGCAGATCAGCCAGATCGCCCAGTCGGCGGGCCCGGCCTCCCGGGACGCCTTCCTGGTCAACCTGATGCTGCTGCTGACCCGGGAGATCCGTACGTACGAGACGGCCGTGCAGCGTTCGATGCACGACGTGGCCCCGGCGGCACCGGGCCTGGCCCACCCGGGTGCCGCGCCGTCCGGCGAGGAACAGCGGCTGCTGCTCAGGCGGCTGCACGACGACTGCCAGATGGCCCGCAAGGCCGTCCGCGCGGCGGTCGGCACTCGCTGACGGGGACGAAGGTCCGCGGTGCGCCAGAGCGGCGGCGCACCGCGGACCTTCGTGCGTCCGGACCCGGTGGTGACCACTGGTGTACGCCAGTGACGCGCCGCAGGCCCGCGCACCGCCGCCGCGAAACTCGCCGAAAACCCTCCGTGACATGGTAAATCGCCGTCCTGAAGGCATCATTGACGGATCGTCGGCAAGCAGGTACCACTGACCCAGCTCGGCGCCGCACGCCCCGCCACGCCCGCCCGTCACAGGAGGCCGCATTGCGAGGTTCCGCCACCGATTCCACGTCCACAGCCGGCCACAGACAACTGCGGCGGGCCGCCGGCCCCCTGGCCTCGGCGGCCCTGCTGCTGCCGCTGCTCGGCGCGGCTCCCGCCCACAGTGCCGGCGACTCCTCCGCGAGCCGGCTGCAGCACGCGTTCGCCACCGCCGCGGCCGAGTACCACGTGCCGCAGAGTGTCCTGCTGGCCGTCTCCTACCTCCAGTCCCGCTGGGACTGGCACGCCGGTGCGCCGAGTGTGAGCGGCGGCTACGGCCCGATGCATCTCACGGACGCCCGCACCGCGATCGCCACCACGGAGCACAACGCCGAGGGCACGGAGGACGCCCGCGGCGACGGCGAACGAGCCCCGGTGCACGTCGACATCAAGGTGCCGGCCGAGTCGGTGCTCCCGGCCCGCCTCAAGACGCTGCCGAAGGCGGCCGAGCTGACCGGCCTGACGGCCGATGAGCTGCGCACCGACCCGGCGGCGAACGTGGCCGGCGGTGCCGCACTGCTGGCCGCCGCGCAGAAGCAGCTGGGCGAGCCGATGAGCGCCGACCCGGCCGACTGGTACGGCGCGGTGGCCCGCTTCTCCGGCGCCGACGACTCCGCGACCGCGGCGGCCTATGCGAACGACGTGTTCGACGTCCTGCGCACCGGGGAGGAGCGCACCACGGACGACGGCCAGCTGGTCGCGCTCGCGGCCCAGCCGGGGCTGACCGGCGACACCGCCCAGCTGGGGCGGGCCGGTCTGGGCACGCTGCCCACGGACGACGTCGAGTGCCCGCGGTCGGTGTCCTGCGAGGCGGTCTGGGCGCCGTACGCGCAGTTCGGGAACGACGACTACGGCAACCACGACCTCGGCGACCGCCCCGCGTCACAGAGCATCAAGTACATCGTCATCCATGACACGGAGGGCGCCTGGGACGGGGTGCTGAACCTGATTCAGGACCCCACGTATGTGTCGTGGAACTACACCATCCGCTCCACGGACGGTCTGATCGCCCAGCACGTCAAGGCGAAGGACGTGGCCTGGCACGCGGGCAACTGGTACGTCAACGCCACGTCCATCGGCATCGAGCACGAGGGCTTCCTCGCCAACCCGGACGCCTGGTACACGGAGGCGATGTACCGCTCCTCGGCCCGGCTGGTGAGGTACCTGAGCCAGAAGTACGGCATCCCGCTGGACCGCCAGCACATCCTGGGCCATGACACCGTGCCCGGTCCGACGACGTCCACCATCCCCGGCATGCACACGGACCCGGGTCCGTACTGGGACTGGCGGCACTACTTCCAACTGCTGGGCCACCCCTTCAGGCGCACGGCCGGCAGGCACGGCGGGCTGGTGACGATCCTGCCGGACTACGCCTCGAACCAGCTGGTGTACACGGGCTGCACCACCGGCGGCGAGCCGTGCACGGCGCACGGCTCCGACGAGGTGCGGCTGTACTCGGACCACGACGTGAACGCGCCGCTGATCAAGGACATCGGGCTGAAGAAGGACCCGACGGTCGACGTGAACGACCTGTCCTCCCGGGTCTCCACCGGTCAGCAGTACGCGGTCGCGGACCGCTGGGGCGACTGGACCGCGATCTGGTACCTGGGCCAGAAGGCCTGGTTCGAGAACCCGCGCGAGGATCCGACGGCGGTGCCCGCCAGGGGTCTGGTGATCACCCCGAAGGACGGCGTGGCGAGCGTCCCGGTGTACGGCAGGGCCTACCCGGAGAAGGAGGCCTACCCGGAGGGCGTCCCCGCGCAGTCGGTCGTCCCGCTGCCGTACACGATCCCGGCCGGACAGAAGTACGTGGTCGGTGACGAGGTGCCCGGCGAGTACTACTACTCGGTCACCTTCACCACCGACACACACCGGGTCGTGGTGGGCAAGGACCTCTACTACGAGATCCAGTACGGCCATCGGGTCGGGTTCGTCCGGGCCGCGGACGTGACCCTGGAGGGCTCGGCCGGCTGATCGCGGGCCGACGGCCTCAGCCCTGCTGGAAAAGCTCCGCCGGGAGCGGCTTCAGCAGGGCGTACAGGTCGTCGGTGATCGGGCGGTCCCAGGCGGCGATGGTGACGAGGACGCCGTCGCTGCGGTCGAACTGGACGCAGGAGATCCGGGACTCGGACAGCTTCAGCCGCCGCACGATGAGGAGGTTGTCGCCCTGGAGGACCGGGGTGTCCTCGACACCGACGACGGTGACCTCCTCGTCGTTCTCCAGCGCCAGCAGCAGCTGGCCCACCTCGAAGGGGATCTCGTCCTCGGCCACCTCGCGGGCCGGGGAGCCCTCGGGGAGGTTGCCGATGATCATGGCGGGGCCGCGGCCGCCGAAGAGGTCATAGCGCAGGAAGACACCCTGGCAGGTGCCGTCGGGGGCGGGCAGCAGGCCCGCGCCGAGGTTGCCCGGCCAGTCGCCCGGGTCCATGGCCAGCACGTCGAAGTCGGGTCCGGCAGGGGTGGCGCTGCGGCGGCGGAGGAACGACATGCGGCCATGGTACGTGTCCGGGGTCCGGTGGGTGACGTGCGGGCACCCGGAGATCCTTAACGCAGGGGGCAGCTGGTGAGCAGCGTGGCCGGGTCGGCGTCGGCCGGGCGGGGGACCGTGTGGTCGGCGGGCGGGAGGCCGGTCCCGGTGATCCAGTGTTCCAGGGCCTCGAAGGCCGAGCGGTGGCAGGGCACCATCGGGCGCAGCTTGCCGGGGAAGGCGTCGACGAGTGAGTCGGTGTGGGTGCCGTCCTCGATGCGGTAGTAACGCAGCAGTGCGCCACGCCCGGCCGCGTGGACCATGCGGGCGTAGACGTCGGAGTCCTCGCTGATCGGCAGCAGCACATCGAGCGTGCCCTGGATGGTGATCAGCGGTTTGCCGATGCGTCCGGTCAGGGCGATCCGGTCGACGGCGCGGTGGACTGCCGCGGGCCGCGACGCGTAGTCGTAGTCGGCGTCGCAGCCCGGTGTGCCGGAGGCGCAGAACGGGGTGCCGGCCTCGGTGGCACCGTCGTAGCCGGGGTCGAGTTCCTCCCGGTAGATGCGCTGGGTGAGGTCCCAGTAGACCTGGTGGTGGTACGGCCACAGGAACTCGGAGCCGGCCGGGAAGCCGGCCCGGTGCAGGGCGGCCTCGGCCTGGGCGGCTCCGGGTCCGCCGGCGGCGTACGCGGGGTAGGCGCGCAGTGCGGGCGGCAGGAAGGTGAGGAGGTCGGGGCCGTCGGTGCGCCAGAGGGTGCCTTCCCAGTCGACTCCGCCGTCGTACAGCTCGGGGTGGTGCTCGAGCTGCCAGCGGACGAGGTAGCCGCCGTTGGACAGGCCGGTGGCGATCGTGCGGGCGGGCGGCCGGTGGTAGCGCTGGGTGACCACGGCGCGGGCCGCGCGGGTGAGCTGGGTGAGGCGGGTGTTCCATTCGGCGATCGCGTCGCCGGGCCGCCGGCCGTCGCGGTAGAAGGCGGTGCCGGTGTTGCCCTTGTCGGTGGCGGCGTAGGCGTAGCCGCGGGCGAGTACCCAGTCGGAGATGGCCTTGTCGTTGGCGTACTGCTCCCGGTTGCCGGGTGTCCCGGCGACGACCAGGCCGCCGTTCCAGTGGTCGGGCAGCCGGATGACGAACTGGGAGTCGTGGTGCCGGCCGTGGTTCGTGTTGGTGGTGGAGGTGTCCGGGAAGTAGCCGTCGATCTGGATGCCGGGCACGCCGCTGGGTGTGGGCAGGTCCTTGGGGGTGAGGCCGGCGTAGTCGGCGGGGTCGGTGTGGCCGGAGGCCGCGGTGCCGGCGGTGGTCAGTTCGTCCAGGCAGTCGGCCTGTTGGTGGGCGGCGTCGGGTGCCCGGAGGTGGGTGCGGCCGGCGCAGTGGTCGTCCGGCGTGTCCGTGGGTGCCGCCGCGGCCGGGGTGGTCAGGAGCAGGCAGGCCGCGGTGAGCGAGAGTGCGTGGAGAACGGCTCGGCGGCTGGGCCGTCTGTGTGGTGTGGTGGGCATACGGGTTCCTCCGGCTGTGGGTGGACGCGCTGGAGGCTAGGGGCGGAGCGGGCGCGCCGGACATGTGTGGGGCCGCCATGAAGGCGGCCCCGGCACCGTCGTCGGCCACCATGACCGACCGTGGCTGACCTTGTGTCAGGGGCAGCCGTTGTCGGCGATGGTGTAGTAACCCGTGGGTGACTCCTTCAAGGTGTGGGTGACGAACGTGTTGTACAGGCCCATGTTCTGCTGGGATCCCTTGGCGTAGGTGGAGCCGCCGCTGGTGGTGGCCCGTCCGGCCTGCACCTGGGCGTAGTTGCTCGCCGTCCAGCAGGCGGCGTCGCCGCCACCGCCTCCGGTGCCGCCGCCCGGGTCAGAGGTGTCCAGGCCGAAGAACCGGGCGATCCAGTAGCTGGAGCAGATCGAGGCCGGGAAGTAGGGCGCGCCGGTGCTGCCGCACTGGTCGGTGTCGGTGCCCGGGTCCACCGGGGTGCCGTGCCCGATGCCGGGGACCCGGTCGACCTCGACGGCGACCGTGCCGTCGGCGGCCAGGTACTGGTCCTGCCGGGTGGCGTCGGGGCCGATGGTGGTGGTGCGGCTCGGGCTCTGGGAGAGGCCGTGCAGGGCCGTCCACTGGTCGCGCAGCTCCGTGGCGTTGCGCGGGACGACCGTGGTGTCCTGGTCGCCGTACCAGATGGCCGTACGCGGCCACGGCCCGGTGTACGACGGATCGGCGTCCCGCACCCGCCGGGCCCACTCGTCCGGGCTCAGGTCGACGCCCGGGTTCATGCAGGTGTAGGGGCTGTTGTCCTTGGTGCAGTCGTCGGGCAGGCCGGCGACGACCGCGCCGGCGGAGAAGACGTCGGGGTAGGTGGCGAGCATGACGGCGGTCATGGCGCCGCCCGCGGACAGGCCGGTGACGTAGACCCGTTGGGGGTCGGCGCCGTAGGCGGTCACGGCCTGGCTCACCATCTGCCGGATGGAGAGGGCCTCGCCCTGTCCGCGCCGGTTGTCCGTGGTCTGGAACCAGTTGAAGCACTGGCTCGGGTTGTTGGCGGAGCTGGTCTCCGCGAACACCAGCACGAAGCCGTCCCGGTCGGCGAGCCGGGGCAGGCCGGAGTTGTCGGCGTAGACCTGCGCGTTCTGGGTGCAGCCGTGCAGGGCCACGACGATGGGCGGGTGCGCGGGCAGGTTCGCGGGCCGGTACACGTACATGGTGAGGGCGCCCGGATTGGATCCGAAGTCGCTCACCTTGGTGAGCGTCACGGACGCTTGGGCGGCGGGCACGGGGCCGGCGAGCGCGGTGCCGAGGACAACGGCGACCACGGCAAGAAGACGCGGCAGGAAGCGGGCACGGCAAGGTGCTCCGGGCGCTTTCCCGAACGGGGACACAGGCATGGGCGGCTCCTTCGGCGGACACTAGTCCCGGCCGCTCGTGCGCGAGGAGGTACGGCACACGTGGCGCCGGGCGTGGCGGAACCGTACGTACGGGTGTGGGCCGCCACCATGGCGCGGGCCACCACAGCGATGTCCGGGTCGCCCGGCCGCAGACCGATTGCGGGGCGCCGTGCGGTCTGCTACGTGCCGGCCCCGGCCCTGCCCCGGCTCACTTCTCCCGTGGTACCGGCGGCACCACCGCGATCGGGCTCGCCGCGTGCAGCAGGACGGCCTGGGTGACCGAGCCCATCATGCGGGCCGGTGCGAGCAGGCGCCGGCGGTGCCGTCCGACGACGACCAGCTCGGCGTCCTCGGAGGCGGCGACGAGGTGGCCGGCCGCGTCGCCGGGCAGCGCCTCGGTGTCGGCGCGGACCTCGGGGTGCCGTGCGCGGTGCGGGGCGAGGAAGCCCTCGGCGAGCGTGCGGGTCTCGTTCTCGACGGCGTCCTGGCCGATCCGGGGCGGCATCAGCTCGCCGGGGGCGGACCAGGCCTGTACCGGCCACGGGTAGGCCGCGATGACCTGCACGCGGGCGCCACGCAGGGCGGCCTCGGCGAAGGCGAAGGCGAGACTCGCCTCGTCGGGGCTGTCGGCGTGCAGGCCGACGACCACCCGGGGGCCGGGCTCGGCGGGCCCGTCCCCGTGGACCTGCCGGCCGGGCCGGGGTACGACGACCACCGGGCAGTCGGCGTCCCGGGCGGCGGCGAGGCCGTTGGAGCCGAGCAGCAGGCTGGCGAAGCCGCCGCGGCCCCGGGAGCCGAGGACCAACAGCTGGGCGTCCGCGCCGAGTTCGGGCAGGACGGCGCCGGGCACGCCTTCCAGGGCGACGTACTCGACGGCGGGTTCCGCGCCGCGGCCCGCGAGCCGGATGTGCACGTCGTCCAGGACCGGGTCGCCCTGCGCATCGGGCGGCCCGGCGACCAGCACGTCGGCCTGGCCCCAGGCGGCGTACTGCCGTACGTGCACCACCCGCAGCGGTGCGGCGCGGCGGCGGGCTGCGTCGAAGGCCCACTCCAGCGCGCGCAGGCTGTCGTCCGAACCGTCGACCGCGGCGATGACCGGCGCAGTGCTCATCGTCCTCACCTTCCGGAACATGACCTTCCCCGTGCTGGGGCCAGCCTGACGCAGGCGCCGGTCCCGGCGGGGTCCTGCCGGTCGCGTGTCCGGAAATCCGCGCGGAACACCCCCCGGTTCGGCTGCCGGTGTCCGCGCGGTGGGGGGCTCAGGTGAGGTCGAACTCCCCTTCCCGGGCTCCGGAGACGAAGGCGCCCCATTCGGCCGGGGTGAAGATCAGGGATGGGCTCTCCGGACGGCCGCTGTTGCGCATCGCGATGAAGCCCTCGATGAAGGCGATCTGGACATCGCCCAGTCCTCGGCTGCTGGACTGCCACTCGGCCTTGCTGAGGTCCAGTTCCGGCTTGTCCCAGTCCGCGAGCGGCTGCTGCTGGGTCGTGCTCTCGGCCACGTCCGTGCTCCTCCCGATTCGTCGTCCGCGGCTCAGCCTAGCGACCGCTCACGATGCTCAACAGGCCACGTGGGGAGGACTTTCAGCGCTGCGGCGGCAGCGCTCCGACGAGCCACATGGAGAAGAACTGCGACCCGCCGCCGTAGGCGTGCCCGAGCACCCTGCGGGCGCCGTCCACCTGGTGTTCCCCGGCCTGGCCGCGCACCTGGAGGGCGGCCTCGGCGAAGCGGATCATGCCGGAGGCGCCGATGGGGTTGGTGGACAGCACGCCGCCCGACATGTTGACGGGCAGGTCGCCGTCGAGTTCGGTCACCCCGGCCTCGGTGAGCTTCCATCCCTCGCCTTCGTCCGCGAAGCCCAGGTTCTCCAGCCACATGGGCTCGTACCAGGAGAACGGCACGTACATCTCGACGGCGTCGATGTCCCGGCGCGGGTCGGCGATGCCGGCCTGCCGGTAGACGTCGGCGGCGCAGTCCTTGCCGGCCTGCGGGGAGACGAAGTCCTTGCCCGCGAACAGGGTCGGCTCGCTGCGCATGGCGCCGCCGAGCATCCAGGCGGGCGGGCGAGGCGCGCGGGCGGCCCCGGCACGGTCGGTCAGGATCATGGCGCAGGCGCCGTCGGAGGACGGGCAGGTCTCGGAGTAGCGGATGGGGTCCCACAACATGGGTGACGCCATCACCTTCTCCAGGGTGATGTCGTGTTCGTGGAGGTGGGCGTAGGGGTTCTTCAGGGCGTTGCGCCGGTCCTTGTAGGCGACGAGGGAGCCGATGCTGTCGGGGGCGCCGCTGCGCCGCATGTACGCGCGCACGTGGGGTGCGAAGAAGCCGCCGGCGCCGGCGAGGAGGGGCTGCTGGAAGGGGATGGGCAGGGACAGGCCCCACATGGCGTTGGACTCGGACTGCTTCTCGAAGGCGAGGGTGAGGACCGTGCCGTGGACGCGGGCGGCGACCAGGTTCGCGGCCACGAGCGCGGTGGAGCCGCCGACGGAGCCGGCGGTGTGCACCCGCAGCATGGGCTTGCCCATGGCACCGAGGGCGTCGGCCAGGTACAGCTCGGGCATCATCACGCCCTCAAAGAAGTCGGGCGCCTTGCCGATGACGACGGCGTCGATGTCGGCCCAGGTCAGCTCGGCGTCCTCCAGGGCCCGTTGGGCGGCCTCGCGGACGAGCCCGGCGATCGAGACGTCCCGGCGGGCGGCCACGTGCTTGGTCTGGCCGATCCCTACGACGGCCACGGGCTCCTTGCTCATCGTGGATCCCCTTCGAGTACGGCGACCAGGTTCTGCTGCAGGCAGGGGCCGGAGGTGGCGTGGGCGAGGGCGCGGTCGGACTCGCCGCGGTGGATACGAGCGGCGGCCTCGCCGATGCGGACGAGCCCGGCGGCCATGACGGGGTTCGCGGCCAGCGCCCCGCCGGAGGGGTTGACGCGTACGTCGTCGCCGAGCCGGAGCGCCCTGCGCAGGATCACCTCCTGGGCGGTGAACGGCGCATGCAACTCGGCGGTGTCGACGGGCCGTTCGAAGGCACCGGCCCGCTCGGCGGCGAGCCGGGTGGACGGCGAGTCGGTGAGGTCGCGGACGCCGAGACCGTGTGCCTCGATGCGGTGGTCGATGCCGCGGATCCAGGCGGGTCGCGCGCACAGCTCCCGGGCCCGCTCCCCGGCCGCGAGGAGCACGGCGGCGGCGCCGTCGCCGACGGGCGGGCAGTCGCCGGTGCGCAGCGGCCGTACGACGTAGTCGCCGTGCGGCACCGGACCCTTGAGCTGGGCGTGCGGGTTGGCTTCCGCGTCCGCCCGGCTGCGGGCGCCGACGGCCGCCAGCGCGGGCTCGTCGGTGTGGCCGGCGTCTACGAGGGCCTGCGCCTGGAGGGCGGCCAGCGCTATGGAGTCGGGCCACAGGGGGGCGACGTAGTACGGGTCGAGCTGGCGGGTGAGCACGTCCCGGACCGAGCCGGGCGAGCACTTGCCGTAGGAGTAGACGAGCGCGGTGTCGGCGTCGCCGGTGAGCAGCTTGGTCCAGGCCTCGTACAACGCCCACGCGCCGTCCATCTCGACGTGCGACTCGGAGATGGGCGGCCAGGCGCCGACGCCGTCGAGGGCGAGGGTGAAGGAGAAGGCGCGGCCGGCGAGGTAGTCGCTGGAGCCGGAGCAGGTGAAGCCGATGTCGGCGGTCCTGAGGCCGGTCTGCGCCAGCACCTCGTGCAGGACCGGCATGAGCATCTCGACCTCGGAGGACTCCTCGGTGGAGCGCCGGTGGTCGGTCTGGGCGAAGGCGACGACCGCGATCTCCCGGGTCACAGCAGCTCCTTGTAGGTGTCGTAGTCGGCGTCGGGCTCGCCGGTGGGCCGGTAGTGGTCGGGGTAGCGGGCGCCCTCGGTCCACACGGGCTCCACGCGCAGGCCCATGCGCACTTGGTCGTAGGGGATGCCGCCGATCCGGGCGTGCAGGGCGAGGTCGGCGCCGTCGAGGGCGATGTGCGCGTAGACGTAGGGCACCTCGATGTCGAGGTTCGCCGTATGCGCGGCCTTGATGTTGACGATGCAGAAGGTGGTGACTGTGCCGCGGGGACCTACTTCGACCTGTTCCTCTGTGGCCACGCCACATGTGGGGCACGCACCCCTCGGCGGGACGTACACCTTGCGGCAGGAGGGGCAGCGCTCGCCGACGGTCCGCTGTGTGGAGAGGGCGTTGATGTAGGCGGACTGGGCGCGGCCGGGTGAGTAGGTGTAGTCGAGGCGGGCCGGGGCGACGATCCCGGTGAGCGGGTTCTCGAACTCGCCCGAGTGTCCGGCTACTTCGGCGGGCTCTCCGTCGTACGGCTCGAAGCAGGCGATGTCGGTGATGGCGCCGGTGCGCTCCTCCGCCCAGCGGATGCGGACGCGCATACCGGTGCGGACGGCGTCGGGGCCGGGGGCGTCGAGGGCGTGCAGCAGCGCGGTGTCGGCGCCGTCGAGCCGGACCAGGACCCAGGCGAACGGGACGCCGAGCGGCTGGCCGCGGCGCGGCTCGTGGTTCCACGCCCATGTGGTGACCGTGCCCGTGGGGGCGACCTCCACCAGGTCGCGGATCTCCTCGGCGGTGACGGGGTCGTACTCGACGGGCGGGACGAGGGTGCGTCCGTCGCCGGTCTTCACGCCGAGGACGACGCGTTCGCGCAGGCCGGTGAGGAAGGCGCTCTGGACGGGGCCGAGGGAGCGGGTGAAGGGGAATTCGACGACGAGGGGGGCTTCGAGGACTTCGGGCATCGGGACTTGCCTCCTTAGGGAGGCCGGCGAGGTCGCGCCCCGAAGGGGCGCGGGGAACTGCGCGACCAGCCACGCACGGCCCGCAGTGTCCCAACCGGCCTGAGCCAGCACAGCGCTACGCGCGCTTGTAGACGGGGGGCCGCTTCTCCGCGAAGGCGCGGGCGCCTTCCTTGGCGTCGGCGGTGTCGAAGACCGGCCAGCCGCGCGCGAGTTCGGCCGCGAGACCGTCGGCCTCCGTCAGCTCGGCGGTCTCGTACACCGACGCCTTGACGGCCTCGACGGCGAGCGGGCCGCAGGCGTTGATCCGCTCGGCGATCTCGAGGGCCTTGCCGAGCGCGCTGCCGTCGGGGACGACATGGCCGATCAGGCCGATGTCCGCGGCCTCCCTGGCGCTGTACGGGCGTCCGGTGAGCAGCATCTCCAGGGCGTGGGTGCGCGGGATCTGGCGTTGCAGCCGGACGGTGGAGCCGCCGATCGGGAACAGCCCCCGCCTGACCTCGAACAGGCCGAAGGTCGCGGACTCGCCCGCGACCCGGATGTCGGTGCCCTGGAGGATCTCGGTGCCGCCCGCCACGCACTGCCCCTCGACGGCGGCGATCACCGGTTTGCGGGGGCGATGGTGGCGCAGCATCGCCTTCCAGTGCAGGTCAGGGTCGGCCTTGAGCCGGTGGCGGTACTGCTCCCCCTGCATGCCGTTCCCGGCCAGCGCCTTCAGGTCCATTCCGGCGCAGAAGGAGCCGCCGCCCCCGGTGAGCACGATCGAGCGGATCTCGTCGTCCGCGTCGGCCTCCAGCCAGCCGTCGTACAGTCCGACGAGCATCGGAAGCGAGAGCGCGTTCCTGGCGTCGGGTCGGTTGAGCGTGAGCACGAGTGTGGCGCCCTCGCGCCGCACGGTGAGGTGTTCCGTCCCGCCCATGGGCTTCTCCCCTCGGTGAGAACGAGAACAGGTTGCAGTAGGCGGCGAGGCACTTCAAGGGAGCTTCAAGGGTTTTCTGACAGACAGTCAGATTTCTTGACGCGGGGCCTTCACAGTTGCGGCGCCCTTTGCTCTGATGACCGGCTAGCGGACGCATACGGGCACGATCGGGGTCAGGAGGAGCGGTGGAGTACAACCTTGCCGACCTGTTCGAGTCGGTCGTCGACGTGGTCCCGGACCGCGAGGCGCTCGTGTACGTCGACCATCCCGGCACCGGCGCGGAACGCCGCCTGATCTACGCGGAACTGGACGCGGCCGCCAACCGCATCGCCCATCACCTCATCGACAGCGGGATACGCCCCGGCGAACACCTGGGCCTCCACCTGTACAACGGCGTCGAGTACCTGCAGACGGTGCTGGCCTGCCTGAAGGCGCGGATCGTCCCGGTGAACGTCAACTACCGCTATGTAGAAGAGGAGTTGGTGTATCTCTACCGGGACGCCGACCTGGTCGCGCTGGTCTTCGACGCCGAGTTCGGGGACCGGGTCGCGGCGGCGTTGCCCCGGGCGCCGAAGCTGCGGCATCTGCTGCGGGTGGGCCCGGAGGCGGCCGGGGTGCCCGGGGCGGTGCCGTTCGCCGACGCGGAGGCGTCCGGTTCGCCCGGACGGGGCTTCCCGGACCGTTCCGGGGACGACCAGTTCATCATCTACACCGGTGGCACGACCGGTATGCCCAAGGGTGTGATGTGGCGTCAGGAGGATCTGTTCTTCGCGGGGCTGGGCGGCGGCGCGCCGACCGGGGAGCCGGTGAAGACGCCGCAGGAGCTGGCGGAGCGGGTCGCCGCCGGGGGCTCCGGCATCACCTTCTTCCCCACTCCCCCGCTGATGCACGGCACCTCCACGCTCACCGCGTTCATCGGCTTCAACTTCGGCCAACGCGTCGTCCTGCACCGCAAGTTCGTGCCGGAGGAAGTGCTGCGGACCGTCGAGAAGGAGAAGGTCACCAGCATGTCGCTGGTCGGCGACGCGATGCTGCGGCCGCTGATCGACGCGCTCAGCGGGCCGCTCAAGGGCACCGACTGTTCGGCCCTGTTCAGCGTGTCCTCGTCAGGCGCGATCATGTCCGAGACGGTGCGCCTGCAGTTCCGGGAGCTGGTGCCGAACGCCATGCTGCTGAACAACTTCGGCTCCTCCGAGTCCGGCTTCAACGGTACGGCGACGGAGGACTCGGGCCCCGAGCGCGGTTTCCGCCTCAGGGTCAACTCCCGTACACGCGTGGTGGATCCGGCGACGCACGAACAGGTCGCCGTGGGTGAGATCGGCCGGGTCGCCCAGTGCGGCCACGTCCCGCTCGGCTACTACAACGACCCGCGGAAAACCGCCGAGACGTTCTTCGAGAAGGACGGACAGCGCTGGGTCCTGCTCGGCGACATGGCGACGGTCGACGAGCACGGCGTGGTCACCGTGCTCGGCCGGGGCTCGCAGTGCATCAACACCGGGGGCGAGAAGGTCTATCCGGAGGAGGTCGAGCAGGCGCTCAAGGCACATCCGGATGTGTACGACGCGCTGGTCGCCGGGGTCCCGGACACCACCTGGGGCAACCATGTGGCGGCGGTGGTGCAGCTGCGCGAGGGAGCGGAGCACCCCTCGCTGGCCGACATCCAGAGCCACTGCCGCACCCGGCTGGCCGGCTACAAGATCCCCCGCCAGCTGGTGATCACGGACGCGATCCGGCGGTCCCCGAGCGGCAAGGCGGACTACCGGTGGGCCCGGGACGTGGCGGTGACGGCCGACCGGCGGTAGCACCCGCCCGGGGCGCCCCCGCCGTCCTCACCACCCCATAGGACTACTCTGTGCGCACGA
Organism: Streptomyces sp. NPDC001709; assembly: GCF_053596375.1. Classification (NCBI taxonomy): domain Bacteria; kingdom Bacillati; phylum Actinomycetota; class Actinomycetes; order Kitasatosporales; family Streptomycetaceae; genus Streptomyces; species Streptomyces sp. NPDC001709. The sequence continues at coordinate 132,250 of NZ_JBSFGB010000008.1, forward strand.
TCGACGCCGGTCCACTACTTTAGGTGACTATCGGTCGGACATGGTGCCGGTCCGGGGCCTCCCACACCGGCGCCGGGCCACGCACGGAAGGATCTCCGGGTGTCTCACCGCACGCCTGATCACCTGCCGGACGGAGCAGCCGAGACGGACACCGGGCTGATGGGAATGGGAACAGTGGGGCCCACCGGGCCGGCGGGGGGCGGGAGACCCACGGGGTTGACCGGGGACGGGGCGCCCACTGGGGTGACCGGGGGCGGGGGTCCCGTTGGGCCGGCCGGAGTGGGGGGTCCCGCCGGGCAGACGGGAGGCGGGGAAGGCACACGGTCGGCCGGAGGCGGGGGGCCCGCTGAGCCGGCCGGAGTGGGGGATCCCGCCGGGCAGACGGGAGGCGGGGAACGCACACGGTCGGCCGGAGGCGGAGGTCCCGCTGGGCCGACGGGAGGCGCAGAGCCCGCCGCACCCCCGGCCGGAGCGGGGAATCCCACCCGACGGACGAGAGGCGGAGATCCCCCCGGGTCGGCGGGAGGTGAGGAGCCCGCCACACTGGCCGCAGCGGGGAGCCTCATCCGACGGACAGTAAGCGCAGGTCCCGCTGGGCCGGCAGGAGGCGAAGAGCCTACCGCACCGGCCGGAGCGGGGAGCCCCACCCAAGAGACAGCAAGCACAGGTCCCGCTGGGCCGGCGGGAGGCGAAGAGCCCACCGGAGTCGGGAATCCCACCCGACAGACAAGAGACGGAGATCCCCCCAGATCGGCGGAAGGTGAGGAGCCCACCGCACTGGCCGCAGCGGGGAGTCTCGCCAGGCCGGGGGAAGGCAGCGAGCCCGCCGGGGCGGCAAGCGGCGGGGAGGTCGCCGGGCCGGCAAGCGGCGAGGGGGGCGCCGGGGCCGCCGATGTGGGGAGTTCCGTCAGGCCGGGGGAAGGCGGCGATACCGCGGCGCGGGAAGTGGAGGCAACCGCTGCGGCCCGCCGGGCCGGAGGGTGGGTGCGTCGCGGGCGGGGGCCGGGCGCCAGGGCCGGTGTGCTCGGCGAGGTGGCCCGTTTCGCGCGGGAAGTGGCCGCCAAGGTCTGCCCGCCCGGCAGGCGGGCCCCTGTCGCGCGGGGTGTGGCCGTGGGCGTGACCGTCCTCGCCGTCGGTCTCCTCCTCGTCGCCCTGCTGTTGCCCGACGAGCCCGACCGTCTCACCCCGAAGGCGTTCGTACGTCTGCCGGCCGAGGGCATCCTGCTCGCCGCCGTGCTGCTCGTGCTGCCGCCCCGGGCGAGGCGGGCCGGGGCGGTGGCCGTCGGCGTGCTGATCGGGCTGGTCACGCTCCTCAAATGCGTGGACATCGGCTTCTATTCGGTGCTGTACCGCCCCTTCGACCCGGTGCTGGACTGGGGCCTGCTGGGCAACGCGGCGGACTATCTGCGGGAGACCTCCGGCCGCGGCGGCGAGCTGGTCGCCATCGCCGGTGCCCTGCTCCTCGCGGTCGCCCTCCTGGTCCTGACCGCGGGCGCGACGGCCCGGCTGACCGTCCTGATGGCCCGCCATCGCGCCCGGGCGGTCCGCGTCGTCCTGGTGCTGAGCACCGCCTGGATCACCTGTGTCGTGCTCGGCCTGCAGACGGGCGGCGGCCCCGTCGCCGCGACGCTCGACGCCGACCTCCTCGGCGACCGCGCCAAGCAGGTCCGCGTCTCGCTCGCGGACGCCCGTCTCTTCCGGCGCCAGGCCGCCCGCGACGCCTTCGCCCACACGCCGTCGGACCGGCTGCTGACCGGCCTGCGCGGCAAGGACGTGCTGTTCACGTTCGTCGAGAGTTACGGCCGTTCGGCGATCGAGGACCCGGGGATGGCCCCGCGCATCGACGCGGTCCTCAAGCACAGCGATGACACCCTCAAGGCCGCCGGGTTCCGGGCGCGCAGCGGCTGGCTGCGCTCGCCGGTGACCGGTGGCGGCAGCTGGCTGGCCCACTCGACCTTCCTGTCCGGCCTGTGGATCAGCAACCAGCAGCGGTTCCACTCCCTCACCTCCAGCGACCGGACGACGCTCACCGGCTCCTTCCGCAGGACCGGTGCCTGGCGCACGGTCGGCGTGGTGCCGGGGGTGCTGGTGGCCTGGCCGGAGGGCCGGTTCTTCGGCCTGGACCACGTCTACGACGGCCATCACCTCGACTACCACGGCCCCGACTTCGGCTGGTCGCAGGTGCCGGACCAGTTCACTCTGGAGACGTTCCAGCGGCGGGAGTTCGGGAAGCCGGGCCGGGGCCCGCTCATGGCGGAGATCATCCTCACCTCCAGCCACTATCCCTGGGCGCCCGTGCCCCGCATGACCGACTGGGCGAAACTGGGCGACGGCTCGGTCTTCCAGCAGATCCGGCGGGCGGGCAAGTCCGAGAAGGAGGTGTGGAGCAACCCGGAGAGCGTGCGCGCCGAGTACCGCTCCTCCATCGAGTACTCGCTGAACAGCCTGGTCGGGTTCCTGCGGCGCTACGGCAACGAGAACACGGTCCTGGTCTTCCTGGGCGACCACCAGCCCGTGCCGACGGTCACCGCCAACAGCCCCCGCCAGGACGTGCCGGTCACCATCGTCGCCCACGACCCCAGAGTGCTGGACCGGATCTCCGGCTGGGGCTGGAGTGAGGGCCTGAAGCCGGCTTCGAACGCCCCCATCTGGGCGATGGACAGCTTCCGCGACCGGTTCCTGAAGGCGTTCGGTCCGCAACCGGGCTGAACCCGCCGAGACGTCCTCCAGGACCAGGTGCCGTACGGCCCGCGGTAGTCCCCGAGCCAGTCGCCGTGTCCGAGGCCGCGCAGGTCGGGGTCGTATACGCGGCGCGGGCGCGGGGGTGCCACGAGCCGTTCGGCGAGGGGCGTCCAGTCGGTGACGTCCGCGCCACGGCGGTGCAGCAGTACGGCGGGCGGGTGTCCGCCGCACCCACCCCCGGCAGTCCACGGTGAAGCCGTTGATGCCGTTCGCATCGATGGTCTGCGGCGCCGCGCTGTCCATGTCGGCACGCCGGCCGGGCGGTCCGGCCCCGGGCCGCCTACTTTGCCGCGGGCAGGGCGGGGCCCGACGGCCCGTCGAGGAAGGCGAGGACGCGTCGCACGAACCACTCCGGGTCGTCCAGCCAGGGATAGTGGCCGGCGCCGGGCTGGACGGCGACCTCGGCCTCCGGGAAGGCTTCGGCGGCACGGCGGGCCAGGTCCGGGCGCGGGCCGCCGTCCAGTTCCCCGGCGTGGACGAGGACCGGCGCGGTCAGCTGGGCGAGGGCGGTCCGGGTCGCGTCCGGGGTGAAGGCGTCGTCGGCGAAGTAGCGTTCCGCCGCCTCCTCGTTGGTCTGCTCCGGTTCGGCTTCCGTGTGTGCCCTGGCCGCGTCGTCCCAGCGGCCGTAGAAGAACGGCAGGAACACCTCGTCGAAGTCCGCCTCCCCCGCCAGCCAGGCTTGGAAGGCCGGGAACGCCTCAGCGAACCACGGCTCCCGCGTGCGCAGCCGAGCCGCGGCCAGCCGGTCCTCGGGGGTCGCCCGCATGCCCAGGGCGGACGGGTTGGGCGTGATCAGCAGGAGCCGCCGGATCCGCTGCGGGTGGCGGGCCGCGTAGAGGACGGCCAGGGCCGCGCCGGCCGAGTGGGCGAGCAGATCCATGTGCTCCAGACCCATGTGTGCCCGCCATATCTCCACGTCCTCGACCATGCGGTCGCAGCGGTACGTCGCCGGGTCCGCCGGCACCGCGGAGTCCCCGGTGCCCCGCAGGTCCAGCAGGGCCAGCCGGCGGTGTGCGGCCAGCCCGCCGAGGTCTCCGAGGTAGCCGGAGGCACGCATCGGGCCGCCGGGCACGACGGCGAGGGTCTCACCGGCACCCCGCAGGTGGTAGGCGAGCCGGGTGCCGTCGGGCGTGGTGAAGGTCGGCATGACCATGATCATGTCGGTCCGCCTCGAAACGGCGCAACGTTTTACCGCCCGCGGTTCCCGTCGTAGCCCCGGCGCGGCCGGCGGTAGAAAATCACCGCAGCCCTCTTGCCTCCCACCCCATGGCCTGAATTACTGACCCCGGACGGATCGACCGAATGATCGGTCGTCCGGAATGTGCGGACGGCGAGGGAGACGACCCGATGGCGGATGCGACGGACCTGCTCGACGCGGGCGAGCGGCTCGGGCCCGAGGAACTGCGGGAACTGCAGCTGGAGCGGCTGCGGACCTCGTTGCGGCACGCCTACGACAACGTGCCGTTCTACCGGGAGTCCTTCGACAAGGCCGGCGTCCGCCCGGAGGACTGCCGTTCCCTCGCCGACCTGGCTCGTTTCCCCTTCACCACCAAGGCCGATCTCAGGGAGAACTATCCCTACGGCATGTTCGCGGTACCGCGCGAGCGGATCCGCCGGCTGCACGCCTCCAGCGGCACCACCGGACGCCCCACGGTGGTCGGCTACACGGACAACGACCTTTCCATGTGGGCCGACATGGTGGCGCGATCGATCCGGGCTGCGGGCGGGCGGCCCGGTGACATCGTGCATGTGGCCTACGGCTATGGGCTGTTCACCGGTGGTCTGGGCGCCCACTATGGTGCCGAGCGCCTGGGCTGTACGGTCGTCCCGGCCTCCGGCGGCATGACGGCCCGCCAGGTGCAGCTGATCCAGGATCTCCAGCCCGCCGTGATCATGGTGACACCGTCCTACATGCTCACCCTCCTGGACGAGTTCGAGCGGCAGGGCGTGGACCCGCGCGGCACCTCGCTGCGCGTGGGCGTCTTCGGCGCCGAACCCTGGACCCAGCAGATGCGGCACGAGATCGAGGAGCGGTTCGCGATCGACGCCGTCGACATCTACGGACTGTCCGAGGTGATCGGCCCCGGTGTGGCTCAGGAGTGCGTGGAGACCAAGGACGGACTGACGGTCTGGGAGGACCACTTCTACCCGGAGGTGGTCGACCCGATCACGGGTGAGGTGCTGCCGGAGGGCGAGCGGGGCGAGCTGGTGTTCACCTCCCTGACCAAGGAGGCCATGCCGGTCATCCGGTACCGCACCCGGGACCTCACCCGGCTGCTTCCCGGCACGGCGCGGGTGTTCCGGCGGATGGAGAAGATCACCGGACGCAGTGACGACATGGTGATCCTGCGCGGGGTCAACCTCTTCCCGACCCAGATCGAGGAGATCGTGCTCCGCACTCCCGGCGTGGCACCCCATTTCCAGCTCCGGCTGACCCGGGAGGGCCGGCTGGACCGGCTGACCGTCCGGGCCGAGGCACGCCCGGACGCGGGCCCGGAGACGCGGGACGCGGCGGCCCGTTCCATCGTCGCGGCCGTGAAGGACGGGATCGGGGTGTCCGTCGACGTGGAGATCGTGGAGCCGGAGTCGCTGGAGCGGTCGGTCGGCAAGATCCGCCGGATCGTGGACCTGCGGCCGAAGGCGGCCGAGTAGGACGGCGGGGAAGGCCACGGGCGTACGTCCCGCTCGGCGAGCCGGAGACGACTTGGCACACTGAGCTGACCCGACCCGGCCTGACCCCGCCTCGCCGCCCGTACGTCACGGCACCCGGCTCGGCATCACCGCACCCTCGGTGGGAACGACCGTCGCACGACGCCTGGTCAGATGCCGGGTCAGCGCGATCACGGCGGACAGGGCCACCAGCCCCGTCACCCCCGGCCAGCCGAGCCGGCCGTACGCCCGTACCCCGAGCCAGGACCCGACACTGCCGCCGAGGAAGGCGCACGTCATGTAGGCGGTGTTGATCCGGGCACGGGCGTCCGGCCGGAGCGCGAAGTTGCGGGCCTGGTTGGCCACTTGGCCACTCTGCACGGCGACGTCGAGGAGCAGCATGCCCCCGGCCAGGACGACGAGCCCGGCCGCGCCGCCGATGCCGCCGAGGAGCAGCACCCCGGCCGAGCCGATCACCCCCAGCAGGCACCACAGGCTCACGGTGTCCGGCCCCCGGCGGTCCGCCACGCGGCCGGCGAACGGGGTGCAGAACATGCTCGCGGCACCGACGAGCCCGAGCACACCCACGGCCTGGGCGCCCATGCCGTACGCCGGCCCGGTCACCAGCAGCGTGAGCGCGGTCCAGGCGGCGCTGAAGCCGGCGAAGACGGTGGCCTGGTAGAGGCAGGAGCGGCGCAGGTCGGGTTCCTCGCGCAGGAGGCGCAGCGGGGCACATATGAGGTCGGGGTACCGCTGTTCGGACGAAGGTGTGGTGTCCGGCACCACTCGCGCGAGCGCCACCGCGAGGGCGAGCATGAGCGCCGCGGCGACGAGGTAGGGGGCGCGCCAGCCCAGCCACTCGCCGAGCGTACCGCTGAAGGTGCGGGCCAGCAGGATGCCGCCGATGAGTCCGCTGAGCAGGGTGCCGGTGACGGCGCCGCGCCGCTCGGCGGGTACGAGTCCGGCGGTCATCGGGATGATGATCTGCGGCACGACCGCGGTGACGCCGGTGGCCGCGCTCGCCGCGACGAGGACGGGCAGCGTCGGTGCGGCACCGGCCACGACCAGGCCCGCCGCGGTCAGCGCGAGCAGGGTGACGATCAGCCGGCGGGACGGCAGCCGGTCGCCGAGCGGGACGAGCAGGAAGATGCCACCCGCGTAGCCGAACTGGGCCGCGGTCACGACGAGGGCCGCGGAGCCCGCCGGGACGCGCAGGTCGGCGGCGATCAGCGAACTGATCGCCTGCGGGAAGTAGATGGTCGAGACGCTCACTCCGCAGGCGAGCGCCAGGACGAGGATCACCCGGCGGGACGGGGTCGGTAACGCGCGGGACGCGGACACGGGGCACCTCTCGGAGAACTGGTTTAAGCGGTTCCAGCACGGTACCAGTTAAACCGGTTCTCCCGTACAGTGGGGGTGTGCCGACGACCATCCGCTTCCGCCAGGGCGCGGGCCGCCCGTGCCTGGACTTCATCCGGACCCTGCGCCACCGGGGCACCGCCGACGCCGTGGAGGAGCTGCCCGACCCCGAGTCCCTGGCCGCCTGGGTACGGCAGTGCGGCCCCTGCCCCGCCGAGGCCCGCCACGCGACGGCCGGCCTCACGTGCACGGCACAGGAGCTGCGCGAGGCGATCCACCGGCTGATCGGCTCCGCCCGGGCCGGACGGACACCGGACGCGGAGACGCGGGCCCGGGTCAACGAGGCCGCGGCACACCCCGTGCCGGTACCCGCCCTCACCGCCTCGGGGCAGCTGGCCTGGGCCGCCGAGGACCCCGTGCGCGCCACGCTCGCGCTCGTCGCCCGGGACGCACTGGACCTGGTCACCTCCCCGGCGCTGGACCGGGTGCGCGACTGCGCGGGAGCCGCGTGCGGAGCGCTCTTCCTGGACACCTCACGCCCGGGCACCCGGCGCTGGTGCTCGATGGACACCTGCGGCAACCGCGCGAAGAAGGAGGCGCTGCGCCGCAGGGCCGGCGGCTGACCAGGGTCGTATCGACGTACCCCGAAACGTCGTAGTCGCCCTATACTCCGAAGCCATGACGGACACCGCCCCCACCCCCGACCCGGACCTCGTCAACGCGCTGCGGGCGCTGTCCAATCCGGTCCGGCTGCAGATGCTGCGCTGGCTGCGCGAGCCCGAGCGGCACTTCCCGATGGAGACGGCCGTCGGCGATCCGGCCGAGGTCGGTGTGTGCGTGAGCCACATCAAGGCCAAGGCGGGCCTGGCCCAGTCGACCGTGTCGGCCTATATGGCCGAACTCCAGCGCGCGGGCCTGGTCCGGGCCACCCGCGTGGGCAAGTGGACCCACTACAAGCGGAACGAGCGGCGGATCGCCGACCTGGTCGCGGAGCTGGGCCAGACGCTCTAGAACCCCGCGCCACCACCTTCCTGGCCGTCGAGTACGCCGTACCGTTCGAGGCGGGCCCGGAGCGGGCCCGCGCCCTCGCGCGACGCTAATCGCCGAAGCGGTCCCGCAGTTCGCGCTTGAGGATCTTCCCGCTGGCGTTGCGGGGCAACTCGGCGACGAACAGCACCCGTTTGGGAGCCTTGAAGGGCGCGAGCTTCTCCTTCACGTGCGCGATGAGCTGATCCTCCGTCACCTCGCCGCGCGGGACGACGACCGCCGTGACGGCCTCGATCCATCGCTCGTCGGGCAGCCCGATCACGGCGGCCTCGGCGACGGCCTCATGGGTGTACAGGGCGTCCTCGACCTGGCGCGAAGCCACCAGGACACCACCGGAGTTGATGACGTCCTTCACCCGGTCCACGATGGTGAAGTAGCCGTCGGCGTCGCGTACCGCGAGGTCGCCGGAGTGGAACCAGCCGTCCCGGAAGGCCTCGGCGGTCTCCTCGGGCTTGTCCCAGTAGCCCTCGCACAACTGCGGTGAGCGGTAGACGATCTCGCCGGGCGTGCCGTCGGGCACGTCCTCGCCCTTGTCGTCCACGACCCGCGCGTCCACGAACAGCACGGTCCGGCCGCAGGAGTCCAGCCGGCCCTCGTGCTCGTCCGGGCCGAGCACCATGGCCAGCGGGCCGATCTCGCTCTGCCCGAAGCAGTTGTAGAAGGCGAGCCGTGGCAGGCGTTCCCGCAGCCGCTCCAGTACCGGCACGGGCATGATCGACGCCCCGTAGTAGGCCTTGCGCAGTCCGTCGAGGTCGCGCGTGGCGAAGTCGGGCCGGCCCGCCAGGCCGATCCACACCGTGGGCGGCGCGAACAGGCTGTCCACGCGGCCCGCCTCGATCAGGTCCAACAACCGGTCCCCGTCGGGCGCGTCCAGGATGACGCTGGTCGCACCGACGGCGAGGTAGGGCAGCAGGAACACGTGCATCTGCGCCGAGTGGTACAGCGGCAGCGCGTGCACCGGCCGGTCACCGGCGCTCAGATCGAGGGCGGTGATGGCGCTCAAGTACTCGTGGACGAGGGCCCGGTGGGTCATCATCGCGCCCTTGGGCAGGGCGGTCGTACCGGAGGTGTACAACAGCTGCACCAGGTCCTCGGCACGGGGCTCGGGGCCGTCGTACGACGGTGCGTCCGCGAGCCGGGCGAGGAGCGAGCCCTCGCTGTCCCTCAGCGGCAACACCCGCACACCGTCCGGTAGTTGCTCGGCGAGGTCCGGGTCGGCGAGGACGAGAGTGCTGCCGGACTGGCCGACGAGGTACGCCAGGTCGTCCCCGGTGAGGTTCTGGTTGACCGGCACATGGACCAGGCCCGCGCGGGCGCAGGCGAGGAAGCCGATCAGATAGGCGTCGGAGTTGTGACCGTAGGCGCCGACGCGGTCGCCGGGGGCGAGGCCCCGCGCGAGCAGTACCGAGGCCGCGCGCGAGACGGCGTCGTCGAGTTCCTCGTACGTCCAGCGGCGCTCGCCGTACTCCACCGCGAGGCGGGCCGGGGTGCGCCGGGCACTGCGGCGCAGCACCCCGTCGACCGTGCTGCCGTGTCCCTGCGTCATGACTCATGATCCTCGGTCCGTCGCGCAGGCAGGTCAAGCACCGAGGGGCGTCAACGGGCGTTCGCCGAATGCGACTTTTGCTTCTGCGTGCTCCTGTGCGCCCCTTTGGAGAAAGGTTTCCGGAAACCAACCACCGTTGAACTTGGGCAGGACTTGTCTCGAGCGTCAAATCCGAGGCACGTTCACATTTTCATGCGTCACAACGGGCAGGAGGTATCCATGAGCCGTGCTATGCCTGAACAAAAACGAACGTGGACGACAGGTACTGCTCCCGGCATATTCCCACTCCTCGGCCACGGTATCGCCTTCTACCGTCGACCGCTGGCGTTTCTGAATTCTTTGCCCGCACACGGGGATCTGGTCGAGATACGGCTGGGCCCCCAGCGTGCCTGGATGGTGTGCCATCCGGAGCTGACCCACGAGGTGCTCATGGATCCGCACACCTTCGACAAGGGGGGCCCGCTGTACGACAGGCTCGGAAAGCTGATGGGGGACGGCCTCGTCACCTGCCGCCAGCCCACGCACCGGGACAAGCGCAGGCTGCTGCAACCCGGCTTCCGCCCCTCCCACGTCGCCGACTACACGGCTCTCATCACCGAGGAGGCCGAGGCGGTGTGCGAAGCGTGGCCCACCGGCCAGGAGGTGCCCGTCACCGAGGCGATGATGGCCCTGACGACACGCGTGATCAGTCGTGTCCTCCTCTCCGACTCGCTCGACGCACCGACGACCGCCGAGGTGCGGGACTGTCTCACCGACGTCGTCCGCGGCCTGTTCGTCCGCACGGTCGTACCGATCGACGCCCTGTTCCGCCTCCCCACCCCCGCCAACCGCCGCTACCGGCGCGCGCTCTCCCGTCTGCACACGATCATCGACACGGTGATCGCGGAGCGCCGCCGGGGTCCCGACCGCGATGATGTGCTGGGCACGCTGCTGGCGGCCGCGCACGGCGACGGCGGAGCGGCTGCGATCACCGACCAGGAGGTCCACGATCACCTGATCACGCTGCTGCTCACCGGCGTCGAGGCCCCGGCACTGTGCCTGGCCGACGCCTTCAGCCTGCTGGCCCGCCACCCGGAGGCCGAGCGCCGCCTGCACGCCGAGCTCGACGCCGTCCTCCCCGGAGGCCGACCGCCCGGCCCCGGCGATCTGCCGTACCTCGTCTACACCCGGTGCGTCATCTCCGAGACGCTGCGCCACTCGTCACCCGGCTGGATCTTCACCCGCGTCGCCACCAGGGAGACGGAACTCGCCGGGTGCCGGCTGCCCGCGGGGGCCACCGTTCTGTACAGCCCTTACCTCCTGCACCACGATCCCTCGTCGTTCCCCGACCCCGAGCGTTTCGACCCCAACCGCTGGTTGCCGGGCAAGCCCACCGCCGAACAGCGCCGCGCGATGATGCCGTTCTCCGCGGGCAACCGCAAATGCCTCGGCGACGAGTTCGCCATGGTGGAGGCCACCCTGGCGCTCGCGACCCTCGCGGGGCGGCGGCGGCTGCGGCATCTGCCCGGGTACGCCCCACAGAAATCGCGCCCCGCAATCACGCTGGGGCCACGTTCCCTGGTAATGGCCTGTGAAGCCCGTTCACGCATGCCGTCCGGAGCACCATCTTCCAACGGCTCTCCCGCGCCCCGAGCAGCAACCGCCCCTCGCGCAGCGGATTCCCGAACGGCAGGTGACCGCGGTGTCGACAACGCATGAGGAAATCACGGTCGGTGTACCGGACGGAATTCCGGTCTCCACTCTCCGGGACCTGATCGACGCCAACCTCTACATGCCCTTCCCGTTCCAGCGCAACCCCCATGAATCCGGAGCCGCGGCCGGCGTCGACGCATGGCTGAGCGTGTGGGGGCTGACCGACGACCCAAGTGTGGCGGCGATGATGGCCCGCACTCGCCCCGCCCAGCTCGCGTCCTACAACAGCCCCACCATGGATTCCGGACTCCTCCAGATCATGGCCAACCAAATCGCCTATCAGTTCGTCTTCGACGACCGTGCCGAGGACATCGGTCGGCGTTCTCCGGGCAGTCTGCTGCCCATGCTGTGCGAGAGCATCGGGATTCTGCGGGACGGCCGGCCGCCCACCACACCCCTCGGAGCGGCCCTGGCCGATCTCCATCGGCAGGTCCGGGAACGCTGCACACCCGCGCAGGCCGAGCGATGGGCCTGGAAGAGCCGTGAATACGTGCACGGCCTGTTGTACGAAGCGGTGGCCCAGGCCCGCCCCTTCCTTGTGCGTACGGGAGACTGCACCTCGATTCGGTCGCTGACCGCGGGCGTCGAGCCGTTCTACCCGCTGTGCGAGGCCGCACAGCCACATGAGCTCTCGCCTGCCGAACTCCACCACCCCGTCGTACGCCGACTGAGCCGGCTGTCGGCCGACGCTGCTGTGTGGATACCCGACCTGTTCTCGGTGGTGAAAGAGCAGCGCGCAGGCGAAATAGTCAACCTGGCCCTTGCCTACCAGCGCGAGCACCAGTGCTCTCTGCAGGCCGCCGTCCTCCTGGCGATCCAGGAGATCAACAGCACGATCGAGGAGTTTCAGAGGCTCTACGCAGGGATCAAACGGCAGTTGAGCCCCGCAGGAGTCGGCTATGTGGAGGGCATGATCGGCTGGATCCGCGGGTGTTACCACTGGTCACGCACCGTGCCGCGCTATGCGGATGTGACGTCGGTGCCCGCCGTGCCGTAGTCGCCCATCGCGCTCCGGCGAGAGAGGCACCGGAGGTATCAATTCAAATCCTATTACCCGGCGGGCGGGCATTATTCCACCCGCGGCCAATGATTCACCCTATGGAGCTCAATCCGGCCTGCCCCACCTCTACGAGGCGTACGCTCGGCTCCCCGGCCGAACGACAGAAGGTGGTACGGCATATGGCGGTGGAGCCGCGGCAACCGATCACGGATCCAGCGACGTTGATCGAGCGCCGACGGGAACTTCAGGCCCTCGATGCCGCGTTCCAAGAGCTGCGGCGCACCACGGACGGCGTGCCGCGACCCAGGCGCAGGGGACTGCTCGCCTTCACCGGTCCGGCCGGACTGGGTAAGACGGCACTCATCACGGAAGCACGGCACCGCGCTGCGGCCTGCGGATTCACGGTGCTGTCGGGCCGGGGCGGGGAGGCCGAACAGGCGTCGGCGTTCCGTGTGGTGCGCCAGTTGATGCAGCCCTCGCTGGCCATCATGGAGGGGGCGGAACTCCGCGCCTTTCTCGGGAGTTGGTACGACATCGTCGCCGCCGCGCTCGGTCTCGAAGCGAGGGGCCCCGCCCCTGCCCCGGACCCGACCGGAGTACGCGAAGGTCTCGACTGGGTCATGACGCGTCTCACCGTGAAAAGGGGGCCCGTCGTACTGCTGCTGGACGACCTGCACTGGGCGGACACCGAGTCCCTGAGCTGGCTCGCCTCCTTTGCATCACGGGTCGAAAACCTTCCGCTGCTGATCGTGGTCGCCTACCGGCCCGACGAGCTGCCGTCCGAGGCGAGCGAACTCCGCGCGCTGGTCGGACACCACGGAAACCGCCCTCATGACCTGGCACTGCTCACCGCCGACGGCGTGGCTCAGATCGTCAGGAACGAAGTCGGGGAGCAAGCCGAGGACCGGTTCTGCAAGGAATGCTGGTCGGCCACGAGTGGCAGCCCGTTCGAATCGGTCGAGCTCGCCATCGGACTCGGCGAGCGGAAACTCAGAGGCACCGAGGACGACCTGCCCGCGATGCGTGAGCTCGCCGCCGCGATCAAGGGCCCGGGGCTGATCGAACGGCTGGAACGACTCGGCACGGCGACCGTCCGCTTCGCGCAGACCGCGGCCGTACTGGGTTCGCCCTTCTCGCCTCAGCTCGCCGCGACCATCGCGGTGCTCGGCGACGAGGCCGTCGCGGAGGCGACCCAGAAGTTGCGCGCATCCCGGATTCTTGCCGATGGCCACGGCCCCGAGGGCGAGCTCGAGTTCGTTCACCCCTTGATCGCCACGACCATCTACCGGTCCATCCGCACAGGCTTCCGGGTGGGGCTCCACAACACCGCCGCGCAGGCCGTGCTGGCCGCGGGATACGGCCCCACCGCCGCCGCCCGACATCTGCAGGAGGTCCCCTGCGAGGGCATGCCCGAGACGGTCGCATGTCTGCGAGAGGCAGCTCACGAGTACCTCCGGGCCGGTGCGACCGAGGCCGCCGGGCGCCTGCTGGCCCGCGCGATGCAGGAGCCGCCCCTCCCCGAAGACCGTGCCGAGGTCCTTCACGAACTCGCCTGCGCCACGTTCCTGATCGAGCCCACGGCCACGGTGAGGCATCTCCGCCAGGCGCTGGCGGAGCCCGATGTCGACCCCGATCTGCGCGCCTCCATCGTCTTTCGGCTGACGCAGGCGCTGGCTCACACCGATCGGCTGGCCGAGGCCGTGGCGGTGGCCGCCGACGAGGCGCGGAAGGCCACGAATCCGCGCGTCAAACTGCGTATGCAGGCCGATCAGTTCGTCTGGAGCATGGTCCGCACCGACGACCCCGACTCACCCGCCCGGTCCCGAACACTGGCGCGTCTCGCCGATCGGTTGCCCGGTCGTAGTCTGGAGGAGCGATACATCCTCGGGCTGCGGGCCTGGGATGCCGTCAAGCGCGGCGAACCGCGGCAGACCGCCCTCATGTATGCCGATGAGGCCCTGAGCGGCGGCATGAGCTGGACCGACGAGAACCACGGTTTCGAGGTACCCGTGTCGGTCGCCCTGGTATTCATGTACGGCGACCAGCCACGGCGGGCCGAGGAGTTGTTCAACAAGGGGATCGCCGAATGCGTGGCCAAGGGCTGGCGCGGCTCCCACCTCGCCCTCGGCCAGACGCTCGCCGGCTACATCCGCTACCACCGCGGCTGCCTGGCCGAAGCCGAGGATCTCGTACGGGAAGGTCTGCGCACCGCCGACAAGGTGGCCGGGGCCGTACCCGCCCAATGGTTCGCCCTCGGCATCCTGATCCAGACCCTGCTCGCCCGCGGCCGCACCACCGAGGCGCGCGCACTCGCCGACGAGCACCATTTCGGCGAGATTACACCGAACGCCGTCATCTACCCCGACCCCCGCACCGTGTACGCCGAACTCCTCCTGGCGGAAGGCCGCCACGCCGAAGCCGCGCCGCTGCTGTCCTCGGTCGGGGACTGGCTGGACAAACGGGCCTGGCGGAACCCGGCCTGGTGCCCGTGGCAGCTCCACCTCGCCTCCGCGCTCGCGCCCACCGCTCCGGACGAGGCGGTCGACCACGCCCAGGACGCCGTGAAGCGTGCCCGGGACTTCGGCGCCGCCTCCACCATCGGCCAGGCCCTCCACACCCTCGCCGAGGTGACCGGCGGGCCGGCGGCGCTCGACCTGTACGCGGAGGCCGTCCACCACCTGGAACAGTCGCCCGCCGCCTACGAGCTCGCCCGCGCCCAGATCGGCCACGGCACCGCGCTGTCGCGCAACGGGCGGCTGCAGGAGGCCGCCGAGCGGCTCTACCAGGGTCTGGAAGGCGCCGTCCACTGCGGAGCCGAGGGACTCGCCGCCCGGGCCAGGGCAGAACTCTCGGCGGCCGGAATGCGGCCGTTGCCCCTGCGGTATCCGCAGGCGGACACGCTGACCGCTCAGGAGCGCCGCACCGCCGAACTCACCGCGCAGGGACACTCCGCGGAAGTGATCGCCAAGCAACTGCACCTCACCGAGCAAGGCGTCCGCCAGCTGCTGTCCAGCGTCTACCGCAAGATCGGCACCGACGCCGCCGGTCTCGCCGGGTTCCTGGAGAGCTGACCTCGCCTTCGCGCCTGAGGCCTTCGCTCCCGGCCGTGTGCCGGGGTCTGGTCACACCGGCCGCGTGCGCCCCTCCCAGTACGGGTCGCGCAACCGCCGCTTGTAGAGTTTGCCGTTGGGGTCCCGGGGCATCTCGGCGATGAAGTCGACGCTCTTGGGCCGCTTGTAGCCGGCGAGACGCTCCGCACAGTGGTCGAGGAGGGCGGCGGCGAGGGCCGGGCCGGGCTCGTGGCCGGGTGCGGGTTCGACGACGGCCTTGACCTCCTCGCCCCAGTCGTCGTGCGGGATGCCGAAGGCGGCGGCGTCGGCGACGGCCGGGTGGGCGAGCAGCGCGGACTCGATCTCGGCCGGGTAGATGTTGACCCCGCCGGAAATGATCATGTCGATCTTGCGGTCGCGGAGGAAGAGGTAGCCGTCCTCGTCCAGGTAGCCGAGGTCGCCGACGGTGAAGAAGTCGCCGATGCGGTTCTTGCGGGTCTTGGCCTCGTCCTTGTGGTAGGAGAAGCCGCCGGTGCTCATCTTCATGTAGACGGTGCCCAGTTCGCCGGGCGGAAGCCGATTGCCGTCGTCGTCGAAGACCGCGAGTTCGCTGATGGGCCAGGCCTTGCCGACCGTGCCGGGCTTCTTCAGCCAGTCCTCGGCGGTGGCGAAGGCGCCGCCGCCCTCGCTGGCCGCGTAGTACTCCTCCACACAGTGCCCCCACCAGTCGATCATGGCCCGCTTGACGTGGTCCGGGCAGGGGGCGGCGCCGTGGATGGCGTGCCGCATGGACGAGACGTCGTAGCGGGCCTTCACCGGGTCCGAGAGGGCCAGCAGGCGGTGGAACTGGGTGGGGACCATATGGGTGTGGGTGCACCGGTGGGTGTCGATGAGGCGGAGCATCTCCTCGGGGGTCCACTTGTCCATCAGCACCAGGCGGTGGCCTATGTGCAGGGACGCGCCCGCGAACTGCAGCACGGCGGTGTGGTAGAGCGGCGAGCAGACCAGGTGGACGTTGTCGTCGAAGGGCTTGATGCCGAAGATTCCGAGGAAGCCGCCCAGGTAGGCCTCCTCGGGTGCCTTGCCGGGCAGCGGGCGGCGGATGCCGCGCGGGCGTCCCGTCGTACCGGATGTGTAGTTCATGACCCAGCCGAGTTCCCGGGCACCGGGCGCGGACTCCGGTTGTCCGTCGAGGAGTTCGGCGTACGGCCGGAAGCCGTCGACCTCGCCGACCATGTACCGGTGGGTGGCGGCCAGGCCCGCCTCGTCGGCGGCGGCGCGTGCGGCGTCGGCGAACCGCTCGTGGGCGATGAGCACCTTGGCGCCGGAGTCGCCGACGATCCAGGCGATCTCGGGGCCGACGAGATGATGGTTGACCGGGACCAGATAGAGGCCTGCCTGGGTCGCGGCCAGATAGGCGGTGAGGAACTCGACGCCGTTGGGCAGGACGACGGCGAAGGCGTCGCCGCGCCGCAGGCCGGCCGCGCGCAGCCCGTGGACGAGCCGGTTGGCGGCGCCGTGCAGTCGTCCGGCGGTCCACTCCTCGCCGTCGGGGGCGACGAGGACCGGGCGGTCGGGGTGCTGGGCGGCCTGGGCCCAGAAACCGGCAGGGGGTGTGCTCACGACTGGCCGCTCCTTCCGGCGATGTGGTTGATGTGGTCCACGGCCCGTTCGAAGCCGCGGGTGAGGTCGTCGAAGACGGCCTGGACACTGCGTTCGCTGCTCATCCGGCCGACGATCTGCCCGACCGGCGTGCCGAGCAGCGGCTCGACCTCGTACTTC
This sequence comes from Streptomyces sp. NPDC001709, assembly GCF_053596375.1. Classification (NCBI taxonomy): domain Bacteria; kingdom Bacillati; phylum Actinomycetota; class Actinomycetes; order Kitasatosporales; family Streptomycetaceae; genus Streptomyces; species Streptomyces sp. NPDC001709. The sequence continues at coordinate 149,117 of NZ_JBSFGB010000008.1, forward strand.
TGGATCCGGGAGACCGCCTCTGCGACCAGCAACCCCTGCAGCGGCATGGGCAGGGTGCCGGGTCCGGCCGGGTCGTCCCACGCGTCGGTCCACGCGGTACGGAGCTGGCGTGCGGGCTTGCCCGTGAGGGCACGGGAGCGGACGGTGTCGCCGGATCCGGCGGCGAGGAGCTTGCGGGTCAGGGCGGGTGAGTGCAGGTCGGCCTCTGTGGTGGTCAGCCATATGGAGCCCAGCCACACACCTTGGGCGCCGAGGGTGAGCGCGGCCGCCACCTGTTGTCCGCTGCCGATGCCTCCCGCCGCCAGGACGGGCAGGGGGTCGACGGCCTCCACGACCTCGGGGGTGAGCACCATGGTGGCGATCTCGCCGGTGTGGCCGCCGGCCTCGTAGCCCTGGGCGACGACGATGTCGATGCCCGCCTCCTGGTGCTTGCGGGCGTGCCGAGCGCTGCCCGCGAGCGCGGCGACCAGCACCCTCCGGTCGTGGGCGCGGGCGACGACGTCGGCGGGCGGCGAACCGAGGGCGTTGGCCAGGAGCCGGATCGGGTAGTCGAAGGCGACATCGAGCTGGGTGCGGGCGACCTGTTCCATCCAGCCGGTGATGCGCCAGCCGGACGCCTCGCCCTCGGCCAGCTCGGGGACGCCGTACGTGGCGAGGGTCTCGCGCACGAACTGCCGGTGCCCGTCGGGGATCATCGCCTCGACGTCCGCCTCGGTCACGCCCTCGACCTTCTTGGCGGGCATGACGACGTCCAGGCCGTAGGGCCGGCCGTCGGCGTGCGCGTCGAGCCAGTCGAGGTCGCGTTTGAGGTCGTCGGGAGCGGTGTAGCGGACCGCGCCGAGCACGCCGAAGCCGCCGGCCCGGCTGATGGCCGCGGCGACGGCGGGGAACGGCGTGAAGCCGAAGACGGCGTGCTCGACTCCCAGTTTCCTGCTCAGCTCCGTCTGCATGGGCGCAGGATGCCGCAGCGGACGGGAGGAGGGAAGGGTTTTCTGACGTACCGTCAGAATCGTTTGGCAGTCGTGCGTTACGAAGTGGCCTCCAGCACCGCCATCGCCGCATTGTGCCCCGGCACCCCGCTCACCCCTCCCCCGCGCACCGCGCCCGCGCCGCACAGCAGGACGTTCGGGTGCCGGGTCTCCACTCCCCAACGGCCCGTGTCCGGCTGGGCGTAGGGCCAGGACAGGGCGCGGTGGAAGATGTTGCCGCCGGGCAGCCGCAGGTCCCGTTCGAGGTCGAGCGGGGTCTTCGCCTCGATGCAGGGGCGGCCGTCGGCGTCGACGGCCAGGCAGTCGGCGAGGGGTTCGGCGAGGTGGGCGTCGAGCTGGGCGAGGGTGGACTTCAGCAGCTCCTCGCGTACGGCGTCGTTGTCCCGGTCGAAGAGCCGGGCGGGGGTGTGCAGGCCGAACAGGGTGAGCGTCTGGTAGCCACGCTCGGCGAGGTCGGGGCCGAGGATGGTGGGGTCGGTCAGCGAGTGGCAGTAGATCTCCGAGGGCGGGACGGCGGGGAGTTCACCGGCGGCGGCCTGGGCGTGGGCGGTGGCGAGCTGCCGGTAGCCCTCGGCGATGTGGAAGGTGCCGGCGAAGGCCTCGCGCGGGTCGACGGCCGGGTCACGCAGCTTCGGCAGCCGGGTGAGCAGCATGTTGACCTTGAGCTGGGCGCCCTCGGCTGGTTCGGGTGACGGGTCCCCCGTCAGGGTGGCCAGCTCCTGTGGGGAGGCGTTGACCAGCACGTGCCGGGCGGCGGCGACGCCCTCGCCGTCGGCGGTGCGGTAGGTGACCTCGGCGGTGTGTCCGTCGGTGGCGATCCGGACCGCCTCGTGCCCGGTCGCGATGACCGCGCCCGCGGAGCGGGCGGTGGCGGCCAGGGCGTCGGTGAGGGCGCCCATGCCGCCGACGGGCACGTCCCAGGCGCCGGTGCCGCCACCGATGACGTGGTAGAGGAAGCAGCGGTTCTGGACGAGGGAGGGGTCGTGGGCGTCGGCGAAGGTGCCGATCAGGGCGTCGGTGAGGACCACGCCCCGGACCAGATCGTCCGCGAAGTTCTCCTCGACGGCGACGCCGATCGGCTCCTCGAACAGGGCCCGCCAGGCGGTCTCGTCGTCGATGCGGCGGCGCAGTTCGTCGCGGCTGGGCAGGGGTTCGGTGAGGGTGGGGAAGACGCGTTCGGCGAGTCGCGTGGTCATGCCGTAGAAGCGCTGCCAGGCCTGGTACTCGCGCTCGCCGCCGGTCAGCCGGGCGAAGGCCTCCCGGGTGCGCTGCTCGCCGCCGCCGACCAGGAGTCCCGCGGGCCGGCCGGCCCGCTCCGCCGGGGTGTACGAGGAGATGGTGCGGGAGCGGACGCGGAAGTCGAGGGCGAGGTCGCGCACGATCTTCTGCGGCAGCAGGCTGACCAGGTAGGAGTAGCGCGACAGCCGGGCGTCAACGCCGGCGAACGGGCGGGTGGAGACGGCGGCGCCGCCGGTGTGGTCCAGCCGTTCCAGCACCAGCACCGAACGCCCGGCCCGGGCCAGGTAGGCGGCGGCGACCAGGCCGTTGTGTCCACCGCCGACGATGACGGCGTCGTACGTGCGGGTGTGCTCGTTGGCAGGCATGGTTCTTCGTAACACGTGATGATCCACGACGGCCAGAGGTGTGCCCTGCCCTTGGGCCGGGTGGCCTCGGCCGGATGGGCTGCGCCGAGCGGCCCCCGGCGCGCGGCCGTGTGCAGTGGCCGGCGGCAGGCGGTCCCGGTCCCACGCCCTTGAGCCCGGCAGCCCGAGGCGAGCGGCCGGCGTCAGGCGCCGCCGGACGCCTGCCGCCGGCGGACCACCGCGACCTTCCGGTACAGCTCACCGGCCTCGGTGCCCCGGCCGAGCCGCTCCAGGCAGTGGGCCTCGTCGCCCTGCCCGGCGAGGGTGTCGGGGTGGTCCGGGCCGAGGGTCTGCTCGCGGGTGGCGGTGATCCGCCGGTACTCGGTGAGGGCCTCCTCCCAGCGGCCCAGCCAGCCCAGGGCGACGGCGATCTCGCGGCGGCTGACCAGCGTGTCGGGGTGGGCGGGCCCCAGGGTCTGCTCGCGGAACAGGCAGACGTCCCGGGCCTCGGTCAGCGCGTCCTCCCAGCGCCCCAGCCGGCCGAGGTTGACCCCGAGGCCGTGCCGGGCGCGCAGGGTCTCCGGGTGGGTGGGGCCCTGGACGCGGGTACGGTCCGCGATCAGCTCCCGGTACCGGCGCAGGGCGTCCGCGCTGCGGCCGAGCCGGCCGAGGCTGAGGGCGGTCTCGTAGCGGGCGGCGAGGGTGTCGGGATGGTCGGCACCAAGGATGCGCGCTCTCGCCTCGGCGACCTCGCGGTAGATGCGCAGCGCCTCCTCCCAACGGCCCGACTGGCCCTGGGCGTAGGCGACCTCGCAGCGCGAGACCAGGGTGTCGGGGTGGTCGGGACCGAGCACCCGGGCCCGGGCGGCGGCCACCTCCAGGGCCGTACGGCAGGCGTCGTCCAGGCGGCCGAGCCGGCCCAGGGTGCAGGCGAGGTTGTGGCGGCAGCGCAGGGTGTCGGGGTGATCGGGGCCCATGACGCGGACCCGGGCGGCGAACACCTCCGCGTACACCTGGTGGGCCTCGAAGTGACGGCCCAGCCGCCCCAGCGCATACGCCGTCTCCTGGCGGGTGGCGAGGGTGTCGGGATGGTCGGCGCCGAGCACCCGCGCCCTCGCCTCGGTGAGCTCCGCGTAGGCAGCGAGCGCCTCGGCGACCCGACCGGCGTGGACGAGCTCGAAGGCGGCCTTGTGGCGGGCGGCCAGGGTCTCGGGGTGGTCGGGGCCGGGCCGCTCCGCGGGAAGTGCGGTGCGCTCCGCGGGGGATGCCGGTACCGGCCGTCGAGCGTCTGCGGGTCCGTTGTGGCTGGTAGCGCCCCGCGGCGGAGCCGCATTTCGATCGAGCCCCGCGCCTCTATGGGGCGCTGCGGCCCACCGGCCGGAGAGTGCCGCCCCGGCGTCCGGGGGCAGCGCAGACAGTCCGGTGCCGAGCGCCTTGTGGCCGGTGGTCATGCCGCGGGTCCAGGACGGCAGGCGGGTTCCGCCCTTCGCATCCGGTACCTGAACGACCGTGAGCGGGGCGGGCGTTGTGCCGCCGCCCCGGATCCTGCGGACCAACTCCCCGGCGTCGTCCGGTCGTTCCTCGGGCCGCTTGGCCAGCAGGTCGAGGATGATCCCCTCCAGGTGGCCGGGCAGTTCGGGGCGGCGTTCGCGTGGGGGCCGGGGCGGGGTGTCGCGGTGGCCGATGAGGATCGCCCAGGCGTCCTCCAGGTCGAACGGCGGTGTGCCGGTGGCGATTTCGTACAGCACGCAACCCAGCGAGTACAGGTCGCTGCGCTGGTCGACCTCGCCGCCGACGATCTGTTCCGGGGACATGTAGTGCGGGGTGCCGAGGGCGACGCCGGTGCCGGTCAGCCGGGCGGTGAAGCCGATGTCGTGGCCGAGGCGGGCTATGCCGAAGTCGCAGATCTTCACGGTGCCGTCGGTCAGCCGCACGATGTTGCCCGGCTTCAAGTCGCGGTGGACCACGCCCTGCCGGTGGGTGTAGGCGAGGGCGGCGGCGACCTGGACGGCGATGTCCGCCACGTCGTCCACGGGCAGCGGATGGCCCTTGTTGTCCTCCAGCAGCAGGCTCAGGTCACGGCCCTCCAGCAGCTCCATCACCAGGTACGGGACCCCGTCGGACTCGCCGAAGTCGTGGACGACGGTCACCCCGCGGTGCGAGAGGGCGGCGGCGACCTGAGCCTCACGGCGGAACCGCTCCCGCAGGACGCGGGTGAGCGACGGATCGTGGTACGGGCCGAGCGGCTTGAGGCACTTCACCGCGACCTGCCGGCCCAAGGACTCGTCCCGGGCCCGCCACACCTCGCCCATCCCGCCCCGCCCGATCAGGTCGAGCAGCCGGTACCGGCCCTGAACCAGCCTGTGCTCCCCCATAGCGATCCGCCGCCCCCGTCGCCGTCCGCCCCGCTGCCGGGAGGCCGCCGCAGGACCGCGCCCGCCGCACCGCGCCGGACCGATCCGCGCCACACCCCCCTACTCGTCCAGTATGGCGGCCTATCGTCCGACTTTGTACGGTGCCGGACGTGCTTCAGGTCCGAGCCTCGCCATGGCCCGCAGGATGTGTTTGGGGGGCAGCTGCCAGCGCACACGTGGGGGGACGCACCGCAGCAGCGCGCCCGTGGCCCGCAGCCGGCGGGTCACGACGGCGGGTGCGGGGGCCCGTCTGCCGTACAACTCGTGGGCGTACGGCGGCAGAGCGGCGTAGGCCAGCTGCGCCACGCGCCGCCACAGCACCTCCCGCACCGGTACGAGGAGCGGATGCGTCGGCGGGCGGAGCAGGAAGTCGTCCACGGCGCGTGCCTCGGGGCCCGCGGTCAGCTCCGGCCGCACCCTCTCGAAGTACGCGGCCATGTCGGCCCGGCTTGCCGGTACGGCCTCCGGGTCGAGGCCCACCAGGCGTGCGCTGACCCGGTGTTCGGCCATGTACCGGTCGGCGTGGGCATCGGTGAGCGGGAAGCCGGAGCGGCGCAGCACGTGCAGATAGGAGTCGATCTCCGCGCAGTGCACCCAGAGCAGCAACTCGGGTTCGTCGACGCCGTACCGTTCGCCGGTGGCCGGGTCGGTCGCCGTCAGCGTGCTGTGGATCTTCCGCACGCGGGCACCGGCTCGCTCGGCGGCCTCGGTCGTGCCGTACGTCGTCGTACCGACGAAGTTGGCGGTGCGCATCAGCCGGCCCCACGCGTCGCGCCGGAAGTCGGAGTTCTGCATCACGCCCCGGACCGCGCGCGGGTGCAGGGCCTGGAGGTAGAGCGCGCGGACGCCGGCGACCCACATCATGGGGTCGCCGTGCATCTGCCAGGTCACGGAGTTCGGTGTGAACAGCCCGGGGTCGCCCATGCCCGCAGGCTATGCGCGCAACCGCCGGGCGTCACCCCTTGCGCGCCGCGCGCAGCTCGGCGTACAGCTGCGGTCCCGTCCATGTGCGCGGCGCGGATTCCGCCTCGCGCACGAGGGTGGCCAGCCGGGCGTTCGCGGGGGCGCTCCGGCCGTGGGTGGTGGCCAGGGCGACGATCTCGCCCTGCAGGGAGTCGATCTCCGTGGGCCGGCCGCGCTGCAGGTCCTCCCACATCGAGGAGCGGGCGTGGGCGTCGATCCGGAGCGACGCTGCCGCCACTCGGCGGAAGACGGCGTCGGGCAGGTCCAGCACATACGGGGTGACGCCGGGCGGGGTGGGTCCGAGGCGGGCGGGAGCGATCCCGGCGGCCCGGTAGACGGCGAGGGCCTCGCGCTGGCACAGGGCGAGGCAGCGGCGGTACGCCTGTTGGCCGAGCTGGTCGCGCAACGGGAGCCCGGAGAGGGCGTTGATCGCGTTGTTGAGGTTCATCAGCAGCTTGGCGTGCTGCACTGCGGACATGTCGGTGCGGGCCTCGATGGCCAGACCCGCACCGCGGAAGGCGGCGACCAGCGTGTCGTCGGGCTCGGTCATGACCCTGCCCGGCATGCCCTGGTGGACGGTGCCCGGCTCGGACTGCACCACGTTGTAGGGCACCATCCCGGCCAGCACGGTGCGGCCGGGGAGCGCGGCGCGCAGGGTGGCGGGGTTGTGCAGCCCGTTCTGGAGGCTCACCACGACGGCGTCGGGGGCGAGATGGGGGGCGAGGTCCTTGGCGGCGGCTTCGGTGCCGGCGCTCTTCACGGTGACCAGCACATAGTCGGCTCCGGCTGCCGCTTCGGGGCCGGTGGCCGGGTTCAGCCGGTCCGGCGGGAGGTGGACGGGCGGCCGGACGGAGCTGCTGAGGGTGAGTCCCCGCTCGCGCAGCACATCCATGGCGGCGGTGCGGCCGATGAATGCCACGTCGTGCCCGGCGGCGACGAGGTGGCCGCCGAGGTGACAGCCGATGCTGCCGGCACCGAGCACGGCGAAGCGGGGCTTGGGCATGGGGTGACTCCTGCGCAGGGGGCGGCGATCGGCGGGGTCCAGCATGGATCAGGGGCACCGGCGGTGCCAAGGACCGGTGGGTTCTCGGGCCGCCGGTCAGCGGGCGTCTCGCAGCGGCTGATGAACGCCGATCCAGGCCTGGTGTCCGAAACGCTTTGGGGAAACGGGCATCAACCAGGCACGAGCCGACCGCCATACAGGCAACGGCTCCCGCGCCGCCGAGCCCTCCAGGGCATCATCCATGGGCTCCGCACTCCGAAAACCGGGCACATTCGGTCACGAACCGCGCTACGCCGAACCTGGCTAGTACGAGCATTCCCCTTGTAGAAATTTGGCCACCGAAGCCCGAACGGGCCGGGCTCCGGGAATCAGCCGGCGCGGGCACGACGCGCAGAGCCGTGAAACGGAGGTGTCGCCGTGGACGCCGATGAACGAAGACGCGGAATCCTGGAAGCGGTGCGCATCCCGTGGAGAGCGCGGGATTCGAGACCACGCTCGCCATGCGCACCACCACGCACGTCCCCGAGAAGACCCGGATCGCGGCCGCCGCGGTCGAACTGCTCGGGGACGCCGAGACCGTCTTCATCGACGAGGGCTACACCCCGCAGCTCATCGCCACCGCCCCTCCCCCGCGACCGGCCACTGACCGTGGTCACCTCCTCGCCGGCCACCGTCGACCACTGGGCGACCCGCATGCTGTCCGGCTTCGTCATCGAACTGGCGTACGTCGGCACGAACGGCATCTCCCGTGAGTACGGTCTCACCACCCCCGATCCCGCGGTCAGCGAGGTCAAGGCCCAGGTCCTCAGGGCCGCCCGGCGCCGGGTCTTCTCCGGGGTCCACACGAAGTTCGGTGCCGTGAGCTTCTGCCGCTTCGCGGACGTCACGGAGTTCGAGGCGATCGTGACCGACGCCGGGCTGCCCGCCTCCGAAGCACACCGCTACGCATTGCTGGGCCCCGAAGTCATCCGCGCCTGAACGCAGTTCATCTCCCTCTCCCCACCCCCGCAAGTCCGGGGGCCTGGTTCCCCACGCCCTCGAAACATCCCTGGAGTCAGTCATGCGCACACGAAGAATGATCCATGTCCTCGTCACGGCCACGGCCGCGGGCTCGCTGCTGGCCGCCTGCAGCGGGGCGGGCGGCTCCTCGGGCTCCGGTGGCGGCAAGTCCATCAATGTGCTGATGGTCGGCAATCCGCAGATGGAGGACATCGCGAAGCTGACGAAGAGCACGTTCACGAAGGACACCGGTATCAAGGTCAATTTCACGGTCCTGCCCGAGAACGAGCTGCGTGACAAGGTCACCCAGGACATCGCCACCCAGGCCGGCCAGTACGACGTCGCCACCATCGGCGCCTACGAGGTACCCATCTGGGCCAAGAACGGCTGGCTGCACGAGCTCGGCTCCTACGCCGACAAGGACGCGGGCTTCGACAAGGCCGACCTGCTCAAGCCGATGGTCACGTCCCTGTCCGGCTCCGACGGCAAGCTCTATGCCCTGCCGTTCTACGGCGAGTCGTCCTTCCTCATGTACAACAAGGACGTCATGAAGGCGAAGGGCATCACGGTGCCCGAGCACCCGACCTGGCAGCAGACAGCCGACATCGCGGCCAGGGTCGACGGCGCCGAGCCCGGCATGCGGGGCATCTGTCTGCGCGGTCTGGCCGGCTGGGGCGAACTCGGGGCGCCGCTGACGTCGATGGTCAACACCTTCGGCGGCACCTGGTTCACCAAGGACTGGAAGGCCCAGGTCAACAGCCCCGAGTTCAAGAAGGCCACGAACTTCTACGTCGACCTGGTCAGGAAGCACGGCGAGGCGGGAGCGGCACAGTCCGGCTTCACCGAGTGCCTCAATGCCATGAGCCAGAAGAAGGTCGCGATGTGGTACGACGCGACCAGTGCCGCCGGGTCGCTGGAGGACCCCAGCTCCAGCAAGATCGCCGGGCACGTCGGCTACGCCTACGCACCGACCGTGGGAACCAAGAGCAGCGGCTGGCTGTGGAGTTGGGCGTGGGCCATGCCCAAGACCACGAAGAACGCCGACGCCGCCTCGAAGTTCATGCTGTGGGCCTCCAGCAAGAAGTACGAGAAGCTCGTCGGCGAGAAGCTCGGCTGGGCGCGCGTCCCGGCCGGCAAGCGGGCCAGCACGTACGGGAATCCGCAGTACCGGGAGGCCGCCGGAGCCTTCGGTGACATCACCCTGAAGTCCATCCAGCAGGCCGACCCGGCCGACCCGGGCGTCCAGCCCAGGCCGACGGTGGGTGTCCAGTACGTCGCCATCCCCGAGTTCCAGGACCTGGGAACCAAGGTCACCCAGGAGATCTCCGCCGCCATCGCCGGCAAGACCAGCGTGGACAAGGCACTGAACGACGGCCAGAAGCAAGCCGAGGACGTCGCGAAGAACTACCAGTGACCCGCACGAACCGCCCGGCCGGCCCTCCCCCCGGCCGGGCACCGCTCCCCCCTACCCGGCCGTCACTGGCGGAGGAAAGTCCATGACCACGCTCACCGCTCCCCCCAAGACAGCAGCACCACCCGCCCGTACCCGGAAGTCCCCGGGCAAGGACAAATGGAAGCGCCGCATCCCCCTGCTGCCGGCGCTGGTCTTCACCATCGCCGTCACACAGCTGCCCTTCGTGGCCACGATCGTCATCTCCACGTTCCAGTGGAACATCCTCAAGCCGGGCGACCGGCACTTCGTCGGACTGTCCAACTTCACGTTCGTCTTCACCGACGAACGACTGCGCACAGCGGTGCTCAACACCATCGTGCTGACCGCGTCGGTGGTGCTCATCAGCGTGGTCCTCGGCCTCGGTCTGGCGCTGCTGCTCGACCGCCGGTTCGCCGGCCGCGGCCTGGCGCGCACCCTGCTGATCGCACCGTTCCTGGTCATGCCGGTCGCGGCGGCGCTGCTGTGGAAGCACGCCATCTACAACCCCGACTACGGCCTGCTCAACGGCACCCTCAACGCCGTGTACCGGCTGTTCGGCGCGGACAACGGCCCCACGGTCGACTGGGTGTCCTCGTACCCCGTGCCCGCCGTCGTGGTCTCGCTGGTCTGGCAGTGGACGCCGTTCATGATGCTGATCCTCCTGGCCGGTCTGCAGGCGCAGCCGGGTGACGTCCTGGAGGCGGCCCGCGTCGACGGGGCGTCGGCCATGGCAACCTTCCGCCACATCACCCTGCCGCACCTGCGCCAGTACATCGAGCTGGGCATCCTGCTCGGCACGATCTACGTCGTGCAGACCTTCGACGCGGTCTACACCATCACCCAGGGCGGCCCCGGCTCCCAGACGACCAACCTGCCCTACGAGATCTACCTGACCATGTTCCGCAAGTACGAGTACGGCCAGGCGGCCGCCGCCGGTGTGGTCGTCGTACTCGGCTCGATCGTGATCGCGACCTTCGCGCTGCGCACCATCGCGTCGCTGTTCCGCGAGGAGGTATCCCGATGACCGCGCGCCTGACGCCCTTCTGGACGTTCGTCGCCTGGCTGGCCACCCTGGCGTTCTTCGCCCCGGTGGCGTGGATGGTCCTCACCTCCTTCCACCAGGAGGCGGACGCGGCGACCAACCCGCCGACCCCCTTCGCCCCGCTCACCTTCGACCAGTACAAACTGCTGTTCAGCCGGGACATCACCCCTTACCTCCTCAACTCGGCCATGGCCAGCGTCATTTCGACGCTGCTGGTGCTCGCCCTGGCCGTGCCGACGGCCTACGCGCTGTCCATCAAGCCGGTCAAGAAGTGGACCGACGTGATGTTCTTCTTCCTGTCCACCAAGTTCCTGCCGGCCATCGCGGCCCTGCTGCCGGTGTACCTGATCGTCAAGGACGCCGGGATGCTGGACAACGTGTGGACCCTGATCATCCTCTACACGGCCATGAACCTGCCGATCGCGGTGTGGATGATGCGCTCGTTCCTCGCCGAGGTGCCCAAGGAGATCCTGGAGGCCGCCGAGGTCGACGGCGCCGGACTGCCCACCGTGCTGCTGCGGATCGTCGCACCGGTCGCCATGCCGGGACTCGCGGCCACCTCGCTGATCTGCTTCATCTTCAGCTGGAACGAGTTCATGTTCGCCGTGAACCTCACCGCGACCAATGCCTCGACCGCCCCCGTCTTCCTCGTCGGCTTCATCACCAGCGAGGGCCTGTTCCTCGCCCGGCTGTGCGCCGCCGCCACGTTGGTCTCCCTGCCGGTCCTCGTCGCCGGTTTCGCCGCCCAGGACAAACTGGTCCGCGGCCTGTCCCTAGGAGCAGTCAAGTGAGAGCCGCTGTCATCGAAGCCCCCGGCAAGGTCACCGTCACCACGGTGCCCGACCCCACTCCCGGGCCGCGCGAGGTCGTGGTCGACGTGGCGGCCTGCGGGCTGTGCGGGACCGATCTGCACATCCTGCGGGGCGAGTTCGCACCGACCCTGCCGGTCGTGCCGGGACACGAGTTCGCCGGCGAGGTCGTGGGCCTCGGCAGCGAGGTGACCGAACTCGCGATCGGCGACCGGGTCGCCGTGGACCCCTCGCTGTACTGCTACGAGTGCCGCTACTGCCGGGCCGGACGCAACAACCTCTGCGAACGCTGGCAGGCGATCGGAGTGACGGTGGCGGGTGGCGCCGCCGAGTACGCCGTGGCGCCCGTCGCCAACTGTGTACGGCTGCCGGACCACGTGGCCGTCGAGGACGCGGCGCTGATCGAACCGCTGTCCTGCGCCGTGCGCGGTTACGACGTGCTCAGCAGCAGGATCGGCTCCCATGTGCTGATCTACGGCAGTGGGACGATGGGCTTGATGATGCTGGAGCTGGCCAAGCGCACCGGTGCCGCCTCGGTGGACGTCGTCGACGTCAACCCGGAGCGGCTGGCGACGGCCGGGAAACTGGGCTGCTCCCAGGCGGCGCTCTCCGCCGACGAGTTGGGGCGGCCGGCCGGCTGGGACGTGGTCGTCGACGCGACCGGCAACGCCGCCGCCATCCAGGACGGCCTGGGCCGGGTCGCCAAGGCCGGCACGTTCCTGCAGTTCGGGGTCTCCGACTACGCGACGACAGCCACCATTTCGCCGTACCGCATCTACAACCAGGAGATAACGATCACCGGCTCCATGGCGGTGCTGCACAGCTACGAACGCGCGGCGGAACTGTTCGCCACCGGGGTGCTCGATCCACAGGTCTTCATCAGCCACCGACTTCCGCTCGCGGAGTACCCGCAGGCGCTGGAACAGTTCGCGGCCGGCCAGGGACGCAAGATCGTCGTGCTGCCGTGACATCCGTGCCAACCCTAAGAACCGTGGTCGCGGCGGGCCAGGGCCTGTCTGGTGTTGTGATCTCCGTTGTGCTGCTGCTCAGCGCCTCGTCTCGTACCTGGTCAGGACCACGCCGCCGGGAAACGTCCGCGTCTCCACCAGGTTCAGGTTCACCCAGCTGTCCAGCGCGGTGAAGAACGGCGTGCCGCCGCCCACCAGGACCGGATGGGCGGCGATCGCGTACTCGTCGATCAGCCCGGCGCGCATGGCCGCCCCGGCGAGCGTTGCGCCGCCGATGTTCATCGGGCCGCCGTCCTCGGCCTTGAGCCGGGTGATCTCGGCGATCGCGTCGCCGGTGACCAGGCGGGCGTTCCAGTCGACCTTGTCGATCGTCGAGGAGAACACCACCTTCGGCGTGTCCCGCCAGTTCCGCGCGAACTCGATCTCCGCCGGGGTGGCGCCCGGCTGCTGGTCGCCGGTCGGCCAGTAGGAGCTCATCGTCTCCCACAGCTTGCGCCCATACAGCGACAGGCCACTCGCCTGCTCGTGTTCGAGCCACCACTGGAACAGCTCGTCGCTCGGCGGTCCGCTCCAGCCGATGTCGTCGCCGGCCGCGGCGATGTAGCCGTCCAGGGTCAGGTTCATGCCGTAGATCAGTTTCCGCATGGCCCAGCCTTCCGTCCGTGGGTGTCCGGCGTATAGACCAGCGCGGCGCGGGAAACTCATCGGTGCGCGATCTGGGCTCGCCGGTAGTCCTCGTGCTAATCAACAAGATCAAAGCATGGCGGGGCCTCGCCACCCGCTACGGCAAAGACCCCGGCGGCAGTGATGCGGCCCCGGTAGCCGTAGACCGCCACCAGACGGCGTTCACTGAGTGAGCCCTGGGCGATGACCACCTGGTCGGAGCAGGTGGGGGCGCCGCGGCGGCCCGGGACTGATCATGTTGTGGGCCGCCACCTCGGCCTGCGCGACCGCGTTGCCCCAGTGCTCCAAGGAGAGCATCTGGTAATCGAAGAGCGGGTGGGGGAAGCGGGAGACGTAGCCGGCCACAAAAACATCGTCGGTGACGATCCCGTACATGTCGAAAGCGCGGCACCCCGCGTCACAGGCGACCCCGTGCGGGCCCGCCGCCAGCCCGGAATCCGCCAGCCACTCGACGTTGCGGACCGCACCCATGGCGATGACGCACACGTCCGCGTCGATGTGGCTGCCGTCGGAGAGGTCAGCTCCGGTGAACCGCCCGCTGGCGTTCCCGCACAGCGCGGTGACCGTCACTCCGCAGCGCAGGTCCACGCCGTGGGCCCGCTGCAGGCCGGCTGCGAGCTTCGCCAGTGTGCCGCCGAGGGCGCCCACCAGCGGTGCGGTGCCGCGTTCTGCGACCGTGACCTCGATGCCCCGCTCCCGGCAGGCTGAGGCGATCTCCGAGCCGGTGAAGCCTGCGCCGATGACCAGCACCCGGCGCGGCCCGGCGGTCAGCCGCTCGGCCAGGCAACCGGCGTCGTCACGAGTGCGCAGGGTGAAGACTCCGTCCAGGGCGGCCTGCTCCGGTTGGGGCCAGGGGCGCGCGCGGGTTCCGGTGGCGAACAGCAGCCGGTCGTAGGTGCCCCGGAAGGCGCCAGGCGCTCGCCCGGCTACTCCGTCGGGGCCAGATCCCGCGGGCAAGGGTGTTCGAGAACGCGCAGGTGGGCCGGAATGAGGCTGCGATCGGGCACCAGGAACGGAGGCGCCGCGGAAGAGATGAGTGTGGGGATCACGAAGAATGCAGACCGACAGTGGCCGGCATGGCCACCGGATGCTTCTTCGCGGTCGAGGCAGACATCGTGGGCATGGGCATCGGGTTTGGCATATCCATCGCGGCCCAGCCCAAAGTCATCCGATCGCGAGCTGTCCTCCGCGTGCCTCGAGAACTGCGCCGGTGATGTAGCTGGCGCGGGACGAAACAAGGAACAGAACCGCTTCCGCGATTTCTTCAGGGTCTGCGACCCGCCCCAGTACGGTGGTTCGCCCGATCGCCTGGAGGGTTTCACCTCCCATCTCCTCCGTCCCGGGGGTATGGACAGGGCCCGGAGCCACGGCGTTCACGCGGACGCCCTGGGCGCCGAACTCGTCGGCCCATACTCGGGTGAGAAGTTCGAGTGCAGCTTTGGAGGCCCCGTAAGCGCCCGCTTCCCGCACCGGCGTGGTAGCCGCCGCTGTACTCACATTCACGATGACGCCACGCCCCCGCGCAGCCATTCCCGGAGCGAGGGCACCGACCAGGAGCATCGGGGCGCGTGAGTTGACGGCCATCTGAGCGTCGAACATCTCGGCGGTGGTGTCCGGCGTACTGGCGAACCGGTAGATACCGGCGTTGTTGATCAGAACGTCCACCTCGCCTGCTTCAGCGGCAAGACGCAGGACATCTTCAGAGCTGCTCAGATCCGCAGCAACGAACCGAGCCTTCCCGCCTGCGGCAGCGATCTCTTTGACGGTCTCAGCACCCCGCTGTTCGTCCCGCCCGTGGACGATGACCGAGGCCCCCAACGCTGCCAGGCGAAGGGCCACGGCCCGGCCGATGCCGGCGGTGGCGCCGGTGACAAGAGCGGTGGATCCGTCCAGTTCTGCAGCCATGAAAAGCTCCTCCAAGCCGAGAGGAACGACATGCTGTCGGTTGTTCCTCGTGTAACTGATGATCCTGATGGTTCATGCCATGGCGACGACGGACCCACGCCGGACCGATCGTTGATCATGGTCCAGCCCGGGGCCGTGGTTCGCTGCCGGACGTGCGTGTCCCGGATGCCTCGGTGGAGGACTGGCAGGCACTCCTTGATCTCGTCGGTGAGCGGGGCTGGAAGTGCCAGTACCCCAAGGGCGAGACGGTGCTGCCGGTGCCCAGGGCGTAGTAGGTCCTAGAGGCCGGGTCGGCCAGCGACGCTGCTGGCGTCGCCGACGCCGATGAGGATCCTGGCTCCGGTCCTTACGCCGATCCCCGGCATGGACGTCAGGACCTTTGAAAAAGGGTGACTCTCCAGCAGTCCTACGGGGACTCGAGCGAGGCCACCGACTGCGGGTCCGCCGACAGTGACATGGGCGGGCCCGCGCTCAGCGACCTGGACCGGCTGGGTCCGACCACGACAGTCATTCAGTCAGTGCGTCGCGGTGACAGGAAGCCAGGACTTCCTGCGGGCAGACATCCTGCCTGCCGGCCAGCAGCTGCGGGCCCTCGGCGCGCAGGATGGCCGCCCTCTGAGCGTGGCCCGAGCCAGTGGTACCCGATGCGCCGGGACCACTGGCTTCTCGGCCCAACCATGTGCATGGTCGTAGCGTGGCGGTGCGGTCAGAGCCGACCTGCCACGAAGTCGGCCACCTGGGCGCCGAGTTGCTGGCCCGCGTGGTTGTCGAGGGAGGTGTGCTGGCCGGACCAGATCCGGCTGAGCCACGCTTCGGTGGCGGCGTCCTGGAAGCCGGTGAAGGTTCGAGTGACGCCCTTCGAGGTCACCGCGAAATGATGCCGCGCCCCGTAGAGTCCGGCGAGCGTCGTTGCCGCAGCCTGGCTGAGAGCGCTGTGAGCGCCGGGATAGGACGGATCCGGTGCGGTCGGCAGCAGAGGGGTCCAGCTGGGATCGCCGACGATGCTCGGGTTGTAGTGCGTACCGCCGAGCCGGATGGCGGTCACGGGCCGCCAGACGTTGTAGACATACTTGGCGTCGTACATCGCGATCGCGGTGTCGGCGAGGGACAGGTCGAGCCGGGCGAAGACCTTCACCGCCTTCTCCAGGTTCGCGTTCTGGGAGGTGACGAGGTTCTGCGTGATCTGGTTCCAGACGTTCCATACGGGTGCCGCCGCCCAGAACTTCGCGGCTGCCGTCTGATCGGGAGTGCGGGTGGTGCTCGTCTTGCTCCCCAGGCTCTTGACCTCGTTCAAGGCGGTGGCGTACGCGGCGCTGCTCACGGCCGGCGGCGGTGCCGGGCGGAACTGCCGTCCGTCGGCCAGTACGAACGGCTTGACCGAGCCCCAGTCGGTGAACACCGGTGTCGGGAAATTGGGAGGGGTGGGTCGGTAGTCCCCGGCCTTGTCGCCGGGGCGGAACCGCGGCGGCTTGGCTGAGGATCCGTCGTTGGACCGCAGGGTGATCAGCCTGCGGGCTACCTCCGCTCCCACACCAATGCCCGCCTGCTTGCCCGGGCCGCCGGAAATCGCGGACAATTGGCTGCTCAGCCGCTGGTTCAAGCCTGCGCGCCTGGCCGGGTACAGGGCGACCAGCACATCGTGGGCCGCCTGGTCCGCCGCGGCGTCCGCACGAGCGCCTCGCGGCGCCGACACCGAGAACACGTAGGCCGGGCCGGCCCGGGTGATCGATACCACCGCGTCGTACTCGGCAGCCTGCAGAAGCGCGAAGCTGCGCGTGGGTTGGACGGTGGGCGGCTGCGCCTTCGGATTGCTGAGGATGGTGACGAGCTCGCGGTTCCACTCCACGACCGACATCCCTGCCCCCGGCGCGGCGGTGCGCAGGGCCGGCGAGTGAGCGGTGGTGGACCCGAAGGCCGGGCCGGCGAGTCCGGCTGCCAGCGCGGCTCCGGCAAGTATGGCGAGTGTCTTCTGCTTTCCACCCA
Source organism: Streptomyces sp. NPDC001709 (assembly GCF_053596375.1). Lineage (NCBI taxonomy): Bacteria > Bacillati > Actinomycetota > Actinomycetes > Kitasatosporales > Streptomycetaceae > Streptomyces > Streptomyces sp. NPDC001709. Next base: position 165,891 of record NZ_JBSFGB010000008.1, read on the forward strand.
TGTTCTGTGGCTCCTTGTCGCTGGTGGCGGGCTGTGACAACTGGCGGTCATCCGCGTGGCTCATCTGGGTCGGCCACGCGAGCGTGATGGTGTCGGGGTGGTGCGGGCCGGCAGCCAGGTCGAGATGCCGGCGGTCGTGGAGGACGAGTTGCTCGGCGGGTTCCGCGGCAGCTGCGACGGGGCCGGGGTCGTCCGGGGCCCTCCGGTCCATGAGGGCCTTCCGGCGTAGCAGCCAGGCGCGTTCGGCTCCGGGGGCCCGCACTTGGTGCATCTCGCGGCGCAGATCTGGCGCGTGCGTATATGCCTCGTGCGGGGGCGGGGCATCGATGCCCTTGCCGCTGTTCGGGGTGACGTTCACGCTCACACCTCCGCGGGTACGCAGGGGCCGGCGCCGCAGCGTTGACACAGCACCGTGTCGTGGTGGGGGCCGCCGCGATCGAGTGCCGATGGGTGGGCCGCGGACCGCATGGGCACCTGGGCCGGGCCCGGGCAGCCGTCGATGGGACACGGCTTGTGGGTCGCGGAGGACCACTCGGCGGGGGTGTCGGGTGGCCCTTCGCCGCGGCCGCCCCCGGTGGCCCGTCGCTGTGCTGCAGTGCCGGCCCCGGCAGGGGGTCGCAGCTCGCGCGGATCGGCCGGCCCGGTCATGGCGAGCACCTCAGGCAGGCGCGGACTACGCGGCCGCTGCGTGTCTGGCGAATCTCGGTCGACTGGGCAAGGGACTGGACGATGCCGGTGCCACGGCCGTGTTCGTCGGAGGCGATGCCGGGGCGATGACGCTCCATGGCCGCGCCGGAGTCGGTGACCACGATGTGCAGAGTTTCGTGGTCGAGGGCGAGCAGCAGGGTCATGCGCTCATGGCCGTACTGGGCAGCGTTGGCGGCGAGTTCGTCGACGATGAGAATGGCGGAGTCCCGCTCACCCGCGGGCACACTCCAGGTCTCCAGCAAATCGGCTGCGAAGTGACGAGCGGCGGAGACGTGCGCCTCCTGCGCCGGCAGGGTGAGCAGTGCATGGCGGCGACAGGGCCGGCCGAGCAGTGAAGTCGGGCTGGGGGAATCGGTCACGAACATGGTCTTCTGGCTCTTCTGTCGATGTGCGGAGACCGGAACGGGTGACCGCAAGCAATTCGGGGGTGGTCGGTAGGCCGGATCCTGATCCTGCGTGGGCGCGCTCAATCAGTTCCACGGACGACACATGCCAGACGGTTCGAGCTATTTGCCTTTTTTATTCCGATTCTTGCGAGTCATGCCAATGTCGTCCCCTGTCTGGGCTCAGCTGCCTCTGTCCAGAGCCGACTGTTGCGCGGCCGGACTGGGTACCGGCAGTTCAGTCCCCTCGCCGGTGGTCTTCCGGACGACCCCGTGGAAGCGTCGCGCCGTAGACCTGGGACGGACGTCCGTGCCTACATTTCGGCTGGACCGCGGTGCTCCGCGTGCAGACGTGATGGATCCTCTTCTTCAGCCACATCCCGCTGTTCGCCATGTACCCGAAGTGGGGCTGGAGCACCGACGACGCTCTTAAAGTCATCGCACTCCTGCGCCGCTTCTCCTCCGTCACCTGTCTCAACGGGCACGTCCACCAACTGTTCACCAAGACAGAGGGCAACATCACCTTCCACTCCGCCACCACCACCGCCTACCCGCTGCCCAAGCCGGGCCGCGCCCCCGCCCCCACGCCCCAGGTCGTCCCCGCCCGGCAACTCAAGGACGCACTCGGCATCCGCAGCGTCGGCTACCGCCAAGGCGACCGCGAACTGGCCATCAAGGACCAGAGGCTGGCATGAACGCCCAAAGATTCCTCGTCCCCACCCTGCGGGCGGCGACCGCCGCAACCCTCGCCGCGGGCGGATACATCCACGCCCGGCTCTACATCGACGGGTACCGCTTCATCCACATCATTGGCCCCCTGTTCCTGCTCCAGGCCAGCGCATCCTTCGCCTTCGCTGCCCTGCTGCTGATCGGGACACCACCCCCGCTGCTGAGAATCTCCGAGGCAGGCGTCGCGCTCGGCGCCCTCGTCGGCTTCACCGCTTCGCGCACCGTAGGCGTGTTCGGATTCACCGAGCGCGGTCTGCAACCGGCACCACAAGCCGTCCTCAGCCTCCTCGCCGAAACCGGCACGCTGCTGCTCCTCGCCACCTGGCAAGTGAGCGCGACCAGACAACGCCGCGCTGCCCGACGGGCCGTCAGTACACCCATCCGGAACCGATCCATCACCCGTACGCCACCCAACTGAACCACCACCACGACGGGTCACGTCCGCGGCGTTCTCAGCCCTGTGATCCTCGCCCGGAGCCGACGCCCACTACCGTCGTCGACGCGAACAAGGGGACTGGCATGCGCGTTCCCCTCTGAACTGGCCGCTGCCGCTTGACACGTTGGTGTCGTGAGATGTCCCGGTGGGCAGGAGGCCGTCCCCACCCGCTCAGCCCTGACGACGAGTACTGTCGGGGAGCGGCACCAGACAGCGCGAACACCCACCCGGACCAGTGTCCCCTGGCACGATGTTCCGGAGCGGTACGAGCCCCGGGACCGGGCCCACGCCCTGTTCCGCCCGCCCGGTAGCGGGACGGCACCTGGGCCGGGATCGGGGGCGATCCGACTGCGGCGGCCACGCATTGTGGGCGCTCACCTACAACGGCGGCTACTTGCCGCCCACGCTGCGGATCCGGCCGGGGGACAAGATGGAGTTGGCCTTCAAGAACACGCTCGGCGAGGAGACCAACCTGCATGTGCACGGTCTCCATGTGTCACCGAGCGGCGACGCCGCATCGTCGACGGCCTGCAGCAGTACCTTCCGGCGAACCTGCACCACATCACCGAGCACGTCATCGCGCTCAAGGACTTCCAGCTCCAGGGCGATGCCATCAATACCCAGGGTCTGCACATCGGTGCGCCCACCCATCGCACCGTCGACGGCCAGCTGAATCCGGTCATCCGCATCCGCCCGGGGGAGACCCAGTTGTGGCGGCTGGCCAACATCAGCGCCAATATCTACGAACGTTCCGGTCGTGTCGACCGAGCATCCACGCCGGGCCGACGAGGTCCTCGAGGCGGCCGCCGGCCGCCGGCCGCCCGGTGAGTGTGGCCTTCGACCCGATCGGCGGGAAGCTGGCGGAGAGCCTTCTGGACCTGTTGACGCCGGGCGGGAAGCTGGTCAGCTACGGGCAGATCGCCCAGGAGCCGATCTCGGTGCACGCGTCGAAGCTGCTGCACAAATCGCTGACGCTGCAGGGCAAGAACATCGGCCGGTGGCTGTCCGAGGTCTCCGCCGAGAGGCGGGCATCCGACGTCGCCGCCGCGAAGCTGATCGCGCTGGCGCTCAAGGACCAGTTCGAAGTGGCCGCCACGTACGGCCTCGGCGCACTCGCCGACGCCGTTGAACACGTAGTACGGCCAAGCAAGGTCGGCACCGTCCTCGTCCGCCCTTGGTAGCTGTTTCGGATGGGACACCCCGGGCCCGCGGCGCGCATCTGCCGAGCGGTGACCGGCTCGCGTCCGTGTCACGGCCTACGCGACCCGCTGCCACCGAGCGTATCGGCGCATCGGGCTCAGGTTGCGCCCCGGCGACGTGCACCGCACGCTGCTCGTATGGACCGCCCCCCGGAAGGCAGTTTGCTGCCCATACTGGTGACGGGCGCGGCGGGTAGCGTCGGCGCTGTCGGACGAACCGTGGTCGAAATTCTCCGGCAACGGGACCTGCCCGTGCGAGCCATGGTGCGTCGTGACGACGAACGGGCGGAGGCGCTGCGCGCGACGGGTGCCGAGGTTGTCGTCGGAGACCTCACGCGTGCGGGCGATGTGGGTGACGCCCTGTCCGGTTGCGGACGGATGTACTTCGGCATGGGCGTATCGGCGCGGTATCTGGAGGCTGCCCTGACGGTGGCGGCCGTGGCGCGTGCGTACGGGCGCCTGGAAGCGCTCGTGAACATGTCGCAGCTGACCGTCTCCGAGATGGACCTCACCAGCGACTCCGAGTCTGTGCAGCAGCGGCACCACTGGCTGGTGGAGCAGGTCCTCGGCTGGTCAGGCCTGCCCGTCGTCCAGATCAGGCCCACCGTGTTCATGGAGAACCCGCTGTTCCGTGTCGGCTTCTCCTCGATCGCGAAGGACGGAAGCATCAGACTGCCCTTCGGCCAGGCGAAAACCTCCCCCGTGGCGGCCGGGGACGTCGCCGCGGTCGTGGCGGAGATCCTGGCCGATCCGTCCCGGCACACCGGCCGCGTCTATGAGCTGACCGGCCCCCGCTCGGAGGACATCTCCGCCATGGCGGAGGAGGTTTCCACAGCTCTGGGCCAGCCGGTCAGTTACACCGACGTCGGCCTGCAGGAATGGATCGACGACGACCTCAGACCGCTGGGGCTGCCGGACCACGTCTTCCAGCACATCTCGACCATGGCTCGCCTTCACGCGGAGAACCGATACGACCGCAAGGCGGACGGCGTCGAGCAGGTCACAGGGCGGCCTCCTACCGGGGTGGCCGAATACGTCCGTGAGAACCCCAGCCTGCTCAGTCCCTGAAGCCGAATCCTCGCGGACGGACGGCGCCGACGGAGTGGTTGTGATCATCGAGGACGTGCCCGTCGGCTCCGCATACGCGCCTTCGGTGACATGGCTCGGTTTCCAGATCAGCGCCGCCTACCCGGACGCGGACGTCTATCCCCACCGGTGTCCTCACCCGCGCCGACGGTCAGCCGCACGGACCGGCCATCCAACGGGTTCAGTGGCAAGACAGCCCCGCCATGCAGGTCTCCCGCCGGTCCAACCGCCTGGACGCCGCCGTGGAGCACGCCGCGCTCAAGGCCGTCGGATCAGTCATCCACCGCCCTCGAACTCGCGAACGACATCTCCAAGATCCCCGCCAGAACGCCCGCTGCCGCTGGTGTACGTCCACGGGGAACCTCGGACGCGGCGCCAACGGAGAACTCGCGGCCCGGCAGGCGGCAACCACTCGAGCGTGAATTGGAGCCACCACCGTTGCCGTGCCAACTGCCGTGTCACGGCTCGGCCGCCCGGTCTCGCTCCCAGCTCATTCCGGTGCCAACTATCCCTCTTTTGTGCCAACTAAAAATCCTCGTCACAAGGCCCTAGCGCCGTACCCTCGGCATCCCCAGGCCGATCCAGGAGATGATCTCGCGCTGGATCTCGTTGTTGCCGCCACCGAAGGTGAAGATGACCGCCGAGCGGTAGCCGCGTTCCAGCTCGCCGTGCAGGACGGCACCCGCCGAGCCCTCCTTCAGCGGGCCCGCCGCTGCGACGATCTCCATGAGCCAGGCGTAGGCGTCGCGGCGGGCCTCTGAGCCGTAGACCTTGACGGCGGAGGCGTCCTGCGGGGTGAGCGTGCCGTCCTGGACGGCGGTGACCATCTGCCAGTTCAGGAGCTTCATGGCGTCGAGCCGGGTGTGGGTACGGGCCAGCAGTCGGCGCACCCAGGGCAGGTCGGCGACCCGGCGGCCGTCGGCGAGCTTGGTCTCCCGCGCCCAGCGCTGCACGTCGTACAGGGCGCGGATGGCCATGGTGCCGTGTGCGGCGAGGGTGACGCGTTCGTGGTTGAGCTGGTTGGTGATCAGCCGCCAGCCCTGGTTCTCCTCGCCGACGCGGCGGGAGACCGGGACGCGGATGTTCTCGTAGTAGCTCGCGGTGGTGTCGTGGGAGGCGAGCGTGTTGATGACCGTGCAGGAGTAGCCCGGGTCGGAGGTGGGCACCAGCAGCATGGTGATGCCCTTGTGCGGCGGGGCGGCGGGGTCGGTGCGCACCGCGAGCCACACCCAGTCGGCGGTGTCGCCGTTGGTCGTCCAGATCTTCTGGCCGTTGACGACGTACGTGTCGCCGTCCCGTACGGCCCGGGTCTTCAAGGCGGCCAGGTCGGTGCCGGCGTCCGGTTCGCTGTAGCCGATCGCGAAGTCGATCTCGCCGGAGAGGATGCGCGGCAGGAAGTACGCCTTCTGCTCCTCGGTGCCGAAGCGCATCAGCGTCGGGCCGACCGTGTTCAGCGCCATCAGCGGAAGCGGTACGCCCGCCTGTGCGGCCTCGTCGAAGAAGATGAACTGCTCCATCGCCGACATGCCGCGCCCGCCGTACTCCTCGGGCCAGCCGACGCCGAGCCGGCCGTCCGCGCCGAGCCGGCGGATGGTGTCGCGGTAGAACCGCTTCTGCGCGGCCGGGTCGGCGTACCGGGCGTAGGCGTTGTCCGGGACCAACCGGGCGAAGTAGGCGCGCAGTTCGGCGCGCAGTCGCTGCTGCTCGGGCGTGTGGTCGAGATGCACGGCGCCTCCAGGCTCCCCAAGGGCGGTCCTGACGGCGCACACCGTAGAACGTGTTTCAGAAATAGGGAATGACGCGCCACGGGGGAATTCCGTCGGATCGCGCGGAGCGCTCGGCCGGGCCGGCCGTCACGCGAGGCTTCGCAGGAACTCCGAGCAGGCGTCGGCGCAGGTCCGGCAGGCGACCGCGGCCGACTCGGCGCCGGGCTGCCCGTCGAAGGCGCGGGCACACTCCAGGCAGACCGAGCGGCACCAGTCCAGCCGGATCCGGATCTCCCCCTCGTCCTGCCGGCTCTCCTCGCCCAGCACACGGCAGGTGGCGTCGCACACCTCGGCGCACATGATGCCGAGTCTGCGCACCCGCTCCTGACGCTCGGTGCCGTCCGGATCGGCGAGGCTCGCGCGCACCGCGCAGGCCCGGGCACACTCCGTGCACGCCTGCGCGCAGGCGAAGCGGTCTTCCAGGAACCGGTAGAGCTGCTGCGAAGTCGGCGTTGTCACACCTTGCGGGTAGCCGGGGCGCGGGGGCGCAAACCAGTGTCGTACGGGGCCGGAGGCGCCCCGGGCCGGGCCCGGAGGCGGCTGCGGTGGAGCCGGTCGCCGTACGTCCGCCGCTCGTCACGCATAGTGTCCGGTTCGTCCGCTTCTGGGTGGGGTATCCCTGTCCTATGAGTACCGCATCGATGCAGCTGGCCGCCGCGAGCGGCCTGATGAGCCTCGTCCTGTTCATCGTGGCCGTGGCCGTCCTGGCACTGCTCGCCGGCGGCTTCTGGATGACCTCCCGCGTCAAGTACAGCGAGTCCCCTCGGCCACGGCCCGAGGAACAGCCCAAGCTGCCGCCGGAGGGCCCGGTGGGCGAACTGCGGGAGAACAGGGAATCCCAGGAGATTCCCCGGACCGCCAAGGGGGAACGCCCGCTCACCCCGTACGAGCTGAGCAACATGGACACCAGGCCGAGCGCATCGAAGGATCGTCCGCGCTGGAGCCGGGGTTCCAGCGGCTCGTTCGGTGGCGGCGGGCTCGGCGCCCACTGAACCCCGCCCCCGACCCCGACCCCGACACGATCGGCCCGGCCCGCGCCGGTCCGCCGTACGCCCCTAGGAATCCTTCCGGGTGGCGTCCAGGCGGCCGACGCGGGCCACGTTCTGCCGGTCCTCGGGGTCCTGGCTGGCCTCGGCGGCGAACCAGGCGTCGAGGATCTCCTTCAGCACCGGTTCGGAGGTCAGGCGCAGGCTCAGTGCGAGGACGTTGGCGTCGTTCCAGCGGCGGGCGCCCTCCGCGGTGACGGCGTCCGTGCACAGCGCCGCGCGTACGCCGGGCACCTTGTTGGCGGCGATGGAGGCTCCGGTGCCGGTCCAGCAGCACACCACCGCCTGATCCGCGGCGCCCTCGGCCACGTCCCGGGCGGCCGCCTCCGAGCAGGCCGCCCACTGCGCGTCGGCGCCGGGCCGCAGCGCGCCGTGGGTCCGTACCTCGTGGCCACGGGCCCGCAACTCGGCGAGGAGGAGACGCGCCACGGGTTCGTCCATGTCGGAGGAGACGGAGATCATCATGAGCGGCTGTGTCCTCTCGGGATCCTCTCGGGAGGGCTTCTACGCTATCCGACGCTTCACGCCATGCCCGAGGCTCAGGGGCTCGGGGACTCAGGGGCTCAGTACGGCGATGCGGTTGGCGGGACGGCAGGCCGGTGGGGTGATGGCCGCCGAGTTGTGGTTCAGCCAGGCCAGCCAGCTCAGCAGGCCGGGCAGCGTCTGCGTGACATGGGTCAGCTGGCGGGTGGTGCGGATCAGGCCGACCGTGTCCGTGGCGGCGGCCCCGAGGATGTGCAGCGCGGCGCCGTACAACGAGCCGCACGCGCTGTCCTGCATGCCCAGCCGCCGCATGGTGCGCCGCCGCTCCGCGTCGCTGTCGCGCCACACCCGGTACATCGCCTGCCGTAGCACGGTGGTGGCCGGGTCGTGACCGGTCAGGGCACGGTGGACGGTCAGGGCCACCCGCTCGGAGACCTTGGCGGACGTGGCCCGGTGGCGGACGTAGGCGGACACCCGGCTCTCGCAGTCGGCCAGTGCCTCGGCGTCGAGCAGCCCCATGCTCATCCCGATGCCGGTCAGCGGGTGGGTGGAGCCGACCGCGTCGCCGATCAGCGCGGTGCGGCCGCAGCCGTAACTCGTGCGGAGGCGGCAGCGGTTGGCCGACCACTGCACCCGCCCGGTGTGCAGGGCCCGGTTCAGGGCCGCCGCAGTTCCTCGGAGACGGCGCGGTGGTAGCCGTGCCAGAGGTAGTCGTACGGCGCGGGCGGCCGGGGGTGGGTGAGGGGGACGTCGAAGCAGAGCCGGATACGGCTCGGGGCGATGTGATAGGCGAGCACCGGGCCCGGCCCGCCGAGCAGGACCCGGCCGAACCCCGGCTCCCCCAGTTCCTCGTCCTCCAGCAGCACACCGGCCGTACGGGAGGGTGTGATGTGCCGGTCGGCGGCGCCGAGGAACTCCCTCACCTGGGAGGAGCGGCCGTCGGCGCCGACCACGACATCGGCTCGGAAGCGGTGGGTGCGCCCCCGGCCCCGGCCGTTGGTCTCCACCCGGCCCTGACCGGTGACGCGAGCGTGCACGCCTCTGACGAACTCCACCTCCGGGCGGTCCTGCACGGCCTGCTGGAGTCTGCCGAGCAGCGTGTGGTGAGGGATGCTCAGACCCGTGACACCGTCCGGGTAGGGCAGGGCGATGGACTCGCTGCCGTCCGCCGGGTACACGGTGAACCCCGTGCCGCTGACGCCGTGGCCGGCGAGGTCGGTGATACCCAGCCGGCGGAGCACGGCCCCGCCCGCCGGGTGCAGCCACTCACCGGCCAGCCGGGCCGAGGGGGCACTCGTGGAGTCGAGCACCACGACACGGGCGCCTCTCCGGGCGAAGGCGAGGGCGGCCGCGCAGCCGGCGATACCGGCGCCCACGACGACGACATCCGGATCGGACTGAGCAGCCTCCAACCAGACGAAGGGGGTTCCCTGCCGCCATCCACTCATGGCGGCAGGGGCACCGCACGTGCTGAGCAGGGCCGTCGCGCTCGCGTACGCGCACCGGCGGGCTCCGGAATACGGCGTGGGAATCGGGTGGGTAGCGTTTCGCGTATCCGCTGCCCGGCGGCCCGACGCCGCTGCCCCGGCGAACGGGGTGTGCCCCTTGGCGCAGGCCGTGGTCCGGCTCGACGAGGCGCGAACCGGAGGAGAGGCCGATGTCCGCTGCGCCGACCCGTGCGTCGTCCGGCACGGCGCCCCTCGTGTCCGGCGCCCTGCCGCTGGTGGGACATCTCCCGGAGTTCGCCGACAACCTGGTCGGCCTGCTCAGGCGGGGCTATGCCGAGCACGGCCGGCTGTTCCGCCTGAAGCTGGCGTCCCGGCAGGCGGTGGTCCTGCTGGACCACGACGACCGCGAGCGGTTCTTCTCGGAGCCCGAGGAGTCGCTGTCGGTGGCCCAGGCCTACTCCTATCTGCGGCCGGTGTTCGGGCCGTTGTTCTTCTTCGTTCGGGGCGAGTTCGAGCTGGTGAGTGTGTGCGCCGAGCTGAACGCGCAGCGCCGTCTGCAGGGGGGGTGCGCCGGACTTGCTGCGGGAACTGAGCACGAGCCGGTACGGGGACGGCGGGCCGGTGCCCGATGGCGTGGTGCTGACGCAGCCCCTGACAGACGGTCAGGCAGTTCACCCGCAGTTGGGCACCCAGTGTGGTGCCGGAGTCGGCGATCTCCTTGCGGAGGAGGGCGAGTTCCCGCCGGAAGGCGTCGTGGATCAGCTTCAGGGCCGTTCCCCGCGAATCCGTGGCCGGCCTCGGCAGGCCGATCGGCTGGAGGGCGACCACGGGCCCGCACGCTCCGGGGCACACTTCCGCGGCGCGGGCGAGGGCACGCTCGCCCCGTTCCCCCTCCAGGACGACGGCCCGCGCGTCGTAGGCGAAGACGCCGTCCTCGACCCCGGCCCTCGGGTCGGCCGACACGTCACGCAGCCAGGCCGGGGGCCGCGACACACCCTCGGCGGTGGCGAAGACCAGATGACGGTCGGCGCCGTCGAGGAGGTAGACGAGCGGGGTCGTACGCGGAGCCCCGGACCCCGCGTCCACGGTGGTCAGCAGCAGCCGGACGTCCTGGTACCGGCCGCCGACCCTGCCGCCGTTGGCACGGAACTCGTCGATGACCCGCCGGTACTCGACCGCCGGGATCACGGATTCGTCCGGGAGTTGCACTGGCGCGCCGGCTTCACGGTGTCGAGAGTGCGTCGGCTCGGCACACCGCCGCATCTTCGGCCGCAGGCCTCCGCTCCAGCGTGGGTACGGGAACGCGCCCACCGCGAGCGGGGGCGCCGGGTGACTGCGCCGAAGGGGTGGTGATCGTGGCGGAGCGGCCAGGCATCTCCCGTGCCCCTCCGGGGCGCTCACGGCTGGTCGGGGCGCTGTTCCGGCGGCACGGCGGCCTGGCGGGCCTTGGGCTCGCCGCTGTCCTCGGGGGTGCCACCTCCCTTGGCACTGCGCCGTTGTCCGGGCTGCTGCGGATGGGACGTGCGCCGGACTCCCGCCAGGCGGTGCGTGGTGCGTGCGGGGTCCGGGGTCCCGGGGCGGCGCGGCCCACCCACCCCGCCCTCGGGTCGCGGGACCGAACCGGACACCGACCGGTGGAGGTGTTCGAGGGCGTCGAGGAGTACCGAGCGGTGGTACCAGCTGAGCCAGTTCGCTGTGTCGGAGGCCAGCAGACCGAGAGCCTCGGCCTGGGCGGCGGTCGGCCGGTGGCCGGCGTCGGGCCAGTGCAGGGTGATCACGCCGGTGCAGGAGCCGGCCGCGGACAGCACGGGGATGCTCTGCAGGGCGCCGGTGCCCGTGGTCAGCAGGACGCGCCGGGACTCCTCGGAGAGCAGCGTGTCGGCGGCCACGTCGGGCACGCTCACCCGGCGTCCGCGCAGCCGCGCGACCGCGTCGGCCGTGCCCTCGTCGCGGCCGCGCACGAGGTGGTCGAGAAACGTGTCCGTGCAGCCGTGGTGGGTCTCCGGTACGAGCGCGTTCACGGCCGGGTCGACCAGCAGTACATATCCGGCCGGTGCCCCCGCGATGGTCAGCGCCTCGTGCAGCGCGGCGTCGATCATCTGCCGCCGGTAGCGGGGGTCGCGGCCGTCGCGGGCCAGGATCCGCAGTTGTGGCAGGGGCAGGGGGCGGCGGCCGGGGAACCACACCTCGCCGTCCGGGGGCCGGGCCACCACCACTGCGGAGACCAGGACGCGCAACGGCACGTTGAACCGCTGCGAGGCCTCGAGCAGCGCGCGGAAGGCGCTTCCGGAGTCCGGCAGGCCGTAGCGCACCATGAGCACGCCCTGCGCCATGCCGATGACCGGGGCGGTGCACACCCGGGCGCGCAGTGCGCGGACCTCCTTGCGCAGGTCCTCGTAACCGGGCCGCAGCGGATCCGCCATCTGCGACCGCCAGGCGGGCAGCTCCTCCACGCGGGAGGCACCGCGGGCCAGCTCTCGCAGCGCCTCGTCGAGGGTGGCGTAGAGCTGGACGCCGCCGAGGCGGGCGAGATGGACCGCCTCGCGCACTCCGGGCCGGGCGCGGACGATGATCAGGTCCGGGCGCCCGGCGCGGGCCCGGGTCGTCTCGCTGAGGGCGTGCAGCACGGCGGCACCGCCGAGCTGCACGTGAGCCATGTCGAGGACGGGCCGCAGACCCGCGCGGTCCGCCTGGTCGAGATGGCCGCGCAGCTCCGCCGCCCAGGACTGGGCTCCCGCGGCGTCGAGGCTGCCTGAGATGCGCAGCAGCAGCGCTCCCTCGGCGGGCAGTCCCTCGACGACGGACGACTCGATGACGAGCGGGGCCGTGGCGGCGGGCGGGTCGGAAGAGGGTTTCATGGCATCACCGGACAGGACGTCGCGACGGACTCGGGCGGCCGCTTCCTGACCACTGCGTACGGTAGGTGCCCGGCCGCCGGCCGCGCCATCCACCGCGCCGGGCGGGGCGGCCGCCTCGCTCACCAACCGGTGCCACCCGGCCGTGGGCCCGCCCGTCTGCGGGCCTCCAGGGAGTTCAGGGCGGACGCCATCGTGGCGTACACGCGGACGCCCGGCAGTCGTGCGGCGCGCAGGGCCTCGCGCACATGCGGCCGGGGCTGTACGACGGGCAGGGCGCGGCCGGAGAAGGCGAGGGTCCCGGTCGCCCGGTCCACGGCCCGCACCGCGGCCGGGCAGGCGAGGTACACCTCGGTCATGTCCAGCACGGGGTGCTCGTCGGCCCTGTCGGCCTGGGCGATGTGCTCGGCGAGCGTCTCGGAGAACTCCAGGGCGTTGGAGGCGTCGACCGTGCCCCGTGCCTTCAGGACGCTGACCGCGCCGGCCTCGGGCCGTTGCTCGTGCACGGTCTGCAGCAGCAGCGGGGTCGGGATGCCGGGGTGGACCCGGGCACGGGACAGCTGACCGTTTTCCATGGGGATCGGACTTCCTGGGTGGGGAAGGACCAGCCAGCCGCGTCTTGACCGGGAGTTCACTGTGCCTCCGGCCCCGCGCTGACGCAACGATTCTGCTCGGGCGTGTCGCGGCTCGGGCGGCTTGGGCCGCCGTACCGCCGGGCGGGTGAGGTGCGGAGCCCGCTCGGTGCGGCCGGCGCGCGCCGCAGGTCCGGCGGTACCGGATCGCGCCGGCGCGGCGCCCACGGCCGTACGGCGGTGGCGTGGGCGGACGCGCCCCGTGGAGGCGGCGTCGCTCGATGCGGCGACCGGTGCGGTACGACCGTGTAGCGCGGCGTGCCCGGGGCACTCGGCGCGGCGACGGCAGGCCGCCAAGGGGCCGCCGTGATGTCTCGCAGGAGGTGACGACATGGGGCACGGTGGAAACGTCATCCAGGAGCTGACGACCGATCACCGTGAGGTCGAGGAGCTCTTCGGCCGTATCGAGGCGCTGCCGCCCGGCTCCGGGAACCGCAAGGACCTCGCCGACCAGGCCACGATCGAGCTGGTGCGGCACTCGGTCGCGGAGGAGGCCTATCTGTACCCGGCGGTGCGCGAGCATCTGACCGGCGGGGACGCCATGGCGGACAAGGAGCTCGAGGACCACGCCAAGGCCGAGCGGATCATGAAGGACATGGAGGACCTGCGGGCGGACGATCCGCAGTTCGACACGCTCATGGCACGGCTGATGAGCGAGATCCGGGCCCATGTGAGGGACGAGGAGCAGAACCTCTTCCCCAGGCTGGAGGCCGCCTGCCCCGCTGACGCGCTGATGAAGCTGGGCGACAAGGTACGCCGCGCGAAGAAGACGGCTCCCACCCGCCCGCACCCGTCGGCACCGCACACTCCCCCGGCCAACAAGCTGCTGGCCCCGGGAACCGGCCTGGTCGACCGGATGCGCGACGCGCTGTCGGGGCGGGGCAAGGAGGGCTGAAAGCCGGGGCCCCCGCCCCCCGGCCCCGGCTCCTCAGAGCCGGGGCCGCACTCGGTCCCCGGAACGGGGCCGACGGCGGGCGGCTCGGCGCAGGAGGCGGAACGCCTGGAAGAGGGTGAGGGGCCACAGCAGCGCGAAGCACCACAGCACGGCGGGGTCCGAGGTGCGTACGCCCATGACGGCCACGAACGCCGAGGCGATGCCGAGCAGCGCCACCGCCGCCGGCAGCCACACCTCGCGGTGCGCGTCGCCCATGCGGCACGCGAACCCGCGGTCCTGCCGGAGGTCCGTCTCGATCTGCATCAGTACGCGCCGTTCGCGCGGCGACAGCCGTACCTCGTCGTGCATCTCCCCCATCTCCCGGTCGTCCACGGCGACGGCACCTCCTGCGCCGATCGGCGGCTTCCGTCCCCGGACGCGCGAGTTCCCTCGACGCCTCGGCCTCATGTACGCACACCGGATTCCTGTTCCGCGATGAGCCCGGTGCCGGAACTGCGGCCAAGAGCCAGGCCCTTTGCACACTGTGCGCTTCCGCCCCATTGTGTTGCGCCTTGCGGCCCCTTACTGTTCGACTTTGCCTGAGTCTGTTCGATGTTGATTGCTCAGGCGGTATGGAGGCCGCAATGCGGAGTAATCGGATCGGTTCAGAAGCTGCGAGACCCAGTCACCGTCGGTGGTGGAGAGCGGTCTTCGCGACGGCCGCGACCATCGCCCTGGCCGCCGGCATGACCGCGCCCGCCGCCGCGCAGGACGTCGGCGGGCACCCACCCGCCGCCGCTCCTGCCGCAAGTCCAGGGGCGCACACGGTGAGTCTCGACGGCTACTCGTTCCGCGTCGACGGCAAGCGCACCTACCTGTGGTCCGGCGAGTTCCACTACTTCCGGCTCCCGAGTCCGGACCTGTGGCGCGACATCTTCCAGAAGATGAAGGCCGCCGGGTTCAACTCCACGTCCCTGTACTTCGACTGGGGGTACCACTCGCCGAAGCCGGGCGTGTACGACTTCAGCGGGGTGCGTGACGTCGACAAGCTGCTCGACATGGCCCAGGAGGCCGGGCTCTACGTGATCGCGCGCCCTGCGCCGTACATCAACGCGGAGGTCGACAGCGGCGGCCTGCCCGGCTGGATGACCACCAAGGCCGGGCACAACCGCAGTGACGACCCGCAGTTCCTGAAATACGCGGACGAGTGGCTGACCCGGATCGACCAGATCATCGCCCGGCATCAACTGACCAACGGCACCGGGTCCGTCATCGCCTACCAGGTCGAGAACGAGTACTACAACGGCTCGGCCGCCGGCCGCTCCTACATGAAGCACCTGGAGGACAAGGCCCGCGCCGACGGCATCACCGTACCGCTGACCGGCAACAACAACGGCACCTTCAACTCCGGCACCGGCGCCCTGGACGTCGACGGACCGGACTCCTACCCGCAGGGCTTCAACTGCTCCAACCCCTCGAAGTGGAACGGCGTACCCGACATCGGCTACGACCACCCGGACGGCAAGCCGCTGTACTCGCCGGAGTTCCAGGGCGGCGCCTTCGACCCCTGGGGCGGGCCGGGCTACGACAAGTGCGCCCAGCTGATCAACGACCGGTTCGCCGACGTGTTCTACAAGCAGAACATAGCCGTCGGCGCCACCGCGCAGAGCTTCTACATGACCTACGGCGGCACCAACTGGGGCTGGCTGGGCATGCCGGAGAACTACACCTCCTACGACTACGGGGCCGCGATCCGCGAGAACCGCCAGCTCGATCCGAAGTACTACGAGGACAAGCTGATCGGGTACTTCACGCAGTCGGTCGCCCCGCTGACCAAGACCGAGGCGATCAGGGCCACGCCGCCGGACGACTCCGCGGTCGTCGACACCGCCCGGATGAACCCCGACACCAAGACGCAGTTCCACGTCCTGCGGCACGGGAACTCCACGTCCACCGCGGTCGACAAGACCCACATCGCGCTGGACTTCAACGCCCAGCCGTCTTCGGACACCACCTACACCTGGGACGACCCCGACTCCGCGCTGCAGTACACCGGTTCGTGGTCGCACGTGGCCGACCAGAGTTACACCGGCGGCGACTACAAGCACACCGAGTCGTTCTCCAACAAGGCCGGTGATTCGGTCACCGTCCCCTTCGACGGCACCGCGATCCGCTGGATCGGCTCGAAGACGAACAACCATGGCTACGCCGACGTCTATCTCGACGGCACCAAGGTGGCGACGGTCGACGACTCCGGCGGCGAGAACCAGGCGGTGATCTTCCAGAAGACCGGGCTGACGCCGGGGGCGCACACGCTGAAGATCGTCGTCAACGGGAACCACAGCTCCGGGTCCACGGACGACTATGTGTCCGTCGACGCCATCGACGTGCCGACGGCCGCCACCGCGACGCCGACCTACCCGGTCGTGCCGCAGCAGCCGGGGACCGCG
Source organism: Streptomyces sp. NPDC001709 (assembly GCF_053596375.1). Taxonomy (NCBI): domain Bacteria; kingdom Bacillati; phylum Actinomycetota; class Actinomycetes; order Kitasatosporales; family Streptomycetaceae; genus Streptomyces; species Streptomyces sp. NPDC001709. The sequence continues at coordinate 181,986 of NZ_JBSFGB010000008.1, forward strand.
ATCACCCTGGACGGGCGCGACTCGCACGTGATCGTGGCGAACTACCGGCTCGGGGATGCGCAGCTGCAGTACTCGACCTCGGAGATCATGACCCACGCGACCATCGGCGACCGGGACGTCGCCGTGCTCTACGGCGACCCGGGCAGCGACGGCGAGACCGTGCTGCGCTACTCCGCCAAGCCCACCGTGACCAGCAGCGGCGGTACGGTCACGACCACGTGGGACGAGGCCACCGGTGATCTGCGGCTGAACTACCCGCACAAGGGCCTGATACGCATCAGCGTCAGCGGCGGCGGGAAGCGCCCGCTGCAGCTGCTCGTCGGCGACAAGGCCACCGCGGAGACCTTCTGGCGCCAGGACACGGCGACCGGCCCGGTGCTCGTGCGCGGCACCCACCTGCTGCGGACGGCGACCAGCCTCGACGGCGGCCACACCGCGGCGCTCACCGGCGACAACGCCGATGACAAGAACATCGAGGTGTTCACCGCTGCCGACCACGTCACCTGGAACGGCAAGGCATTGGACACCCGGGCCACCGACGCGGGAAGCCTCACCGGGAAGATCCCGGTCGCCGGCCCGATACACCTGCCGACACTGACGAACTGGAAGCATGCCGAGGAGTCCCCCGAAGCGACCCCCGGTTTCGACGACTCCAGCTGGCAGGTGGCCGACAAGACGACCACCAACAGCGTCTCCGGCAGCAACTCGCCGCCCGTGCTCTACGCGGACGACTACGGCTTCCACACCGGCAACACGTGGTACCGCGGCCGCTTCCGCGCCACCGGCAAGGAGACCGGCATCCACCTGGTCTCGGACTCGGGCGGCAACGCGCAGGCGTTCTCCGCCTGGCTGGGCGGCACCTTCCTGGGCAGCTCCACCACCGGTAGCGCCGACTTCACCTTCCCGGCCGGTTCGGTGAAGTCCGAGGGGGACAACGTCATCTCCGTGCTCACCGTGAACATGGGGCACGAGGAGGACTACGACGCGACCAACGGCAACAAGACGGCGCGCGGCCTGACCAGCGCCTCCCTCGTGGGGGCGCCGCTGACCACCGTCACCTGGCGGCTGCAGGGCGTACGAGGCGGCGAGGACCCGCAGGACCCGGTGCGCGGCCCGCTCTCGACGGGCGGCCTGTACGGCGAGCGGGCCGGCTGGTCCCTGCCGGGCTACCCGGACGGCAGCTGGAACCGGGTGTCCCTTCCGACGGCCGACACACGCCCCGGGGTCTCCTGGTACCGCACCGACGTCAACCTGGACCTGCCGCACGGTCAGGACACCTCGCTCGGGCTGACGTTCACCGACGACCCGTCACGCAAGTACCGTGCCACGATCTTCGTGAACGGCTGGCAGGTCGGCAACTACGTCAACTACCTCGGCCCACAGCACACCTTCCCGGTCCCGGGCGGGATCCTGGATCCGAACGGCCGGAACAGCATCGCCATCGCCGTGTGGAACCTGGACGGCAGCACCGGCGGACTCGGCAAGGTCTCGCTCACCGACTACGGCAGCTATGCCTCGTCCCTCCGCGTCGCGCAGAACGACAGCCCGCGCTACGACCAAGGGAAGTACGCGATGCCGAAGCGTCCGGGAGCGGATGTCACCCTGGACGTGCCGAACACCGCTCAGTCAGCACAGGCTTTCGCGGCCGAGGCCACGGTGCGGGTGCCGAAGGACCGACCGTCCGCCACCCGGCTGACGGCCTCGATGTCCGCGCCCGAAGGCTGGAGCGTGAGTGCCACGAGCCCCACGTCCGTCAAGCGCGTGCAACCCGGCGCATCGGCCACCTTCACCTGGAAGGTCCAGCCGCCGGCCGGGAAGCTGCCCTCCGCCTCGGCACTCACCACCACGGTGCACTACCTGCAAGGCGGACGGCAGGCCGCCGGAGGTGACGAGCGCATCGTCGGCGGGATCCCCCCGGCTCCGCCGACCGGGAAGAGCGCGGTGAGCGACCTGCCGTTCCTGTCGTCCACCAACGGGTGGGGCCCGGTCGAGCGCGACAGCAGCGTCGGCGAACAGGCGGCCGGGGACGGCCGGCCGATCAGTATCGCCGGCGCCGGTTACGCCAAGGGCCTGGGCACCAACGCGGTCAGCGACGTCGAGCTCTACCTCGCCGGAAAGTGCTCTCGTCTGACGGCGGACGTCGGTGTCGACGACGAGACAGGTGGCGCGGGAACGGTGACCTTCTCCGTGGTCGCCGACGGCAAGACCTTGGCGACCACGCCGACGATCCGCGGCAAACAGGCCGCGGTGCCGGTCGACGTCGACGTCAGCGGCGCCCAGGTGGTCGACCTCAAGGTCGGTGACGCCGGCGACGGCAATGGGAACGACCACGGTGACTGGGGCGTGCCGACGCTGACGTGCGGCTAGCTGCGCGGCTGACGGACGCCCGCAGCTGCCACCCAGGGCCACTGGACGCTACAGACCGTGAAGCCGCGCGGTCGCAGGTGACCTTCGCTGGTGCAAGGTCGATACTTCCAGTAGCCCTGGGCTCAGCCGCTAAGCTCACGAGGAGACACCCATGAGGATGTTGATCAACGTGCCGGAGACCGTCGTGGCGGACGCGCTGCGCGGGATGGCGGCCGCGTATCCCGACCTGACCGTGGACGTGGAGAACCGGGTGATCGTCCGCCGGGACGCTCCGGTGGCCGGGCAGGTCGCACTGGTGTCCGGTGGCGGGTCGGGGCACGAGCCGCTGCACGGCGGGTTCGTCGGCCCGGGCATGCTCTCCGCCGCCTGTCCCGGAGAGGTGTTCACCTCGCCGGTGCCGGACCAGATGGCGCGGGCCGCGGCCGCCGTGGACAGCGGCGCCGGGGTGCTGTTCATCGTGAAGAACTACACCGGTGACGTGCTCAACTTCGACATGGCGGCCGAACTGGCCGAGGACGAGGGCATCCAGGTCGCCAAGGTGCTGGTGAACGACGACGTGGCGGTCACCGACAGCCTCTACACGGCGGGGCGGCGCGGCACCGGCGCGACGCTGTTCGTGGAGAAGATCGCGGGCGCCGCCGCGGCCGAGGGGCAGCCGCTGGAGCGGGTCGAGTCCATCGGGCGTCAGGTGAACGAGAACTCCCGGAGTTTCGGTGTCGCGCTCAGCGCCTGTACGACCCCGGCGAAGGGCTCCCCCACCTTCGATCTGCCGGACGGCGAACTGGAGTTGGGCATCGGCATCCACGGCGAGCCGGGCCGGGAGCGGCGGCCGATGATGACCTCCGGGGAGATCGCCGACTTCGCGGTGAACGCGATCCTGGAGGACATGCCGCCGCGCAGCCCCGTGCTGGTGCTGGTCAACGGCATGGGTGCCACGCCCCTGCTGGAGCTGTTCGGCTTCAACGCCGAGGTGCAGCGGGTGCTGCGCGAGCGCGGGGTGGCCGTGGCCCGCACCCTCGTCGGCAACTATGTCACCTCGCTGGACATGGCGGGCGCCTCGGTGACGCTCTGTCAGGCCGACGAGGAGCTGCTGCGGTTGTGGGACGCGCCGGTGAAGACCCCGGCGCTGCGCTGGGGGATGTGATACGGCGGACGAGGCGACCATCAGCCGTAGCACGCCGGTCAACACCCCTACCACGCAAGGAGATCCAGTGCTCGACGCCGACTTCTTCCGCCGTTGGATGGCGGCGGCCGCCGCTTCCGTCAACCGTGAGGCGGACCGGCTCACCGACCTCGACTCGGCCATCGGGGACGCCGACCACGGCAGCAATCTGCAGCGCGGCTTCACGGCCGTGACGACCGCCCTGGAGAAGGAGGCGCCGGACACCCCGGGTGGGATCCTGGTCCTCGCCGGGCGGCAGCTCATCTCGACGGTGGGCGGCGCGTCCGGGCCGCTTTACGGCACGCTGCTGCGCCGGACCGGCAAGGCGCTCGGCGACGCCGCCGAGGTCAGCGAGCAGCAGCTGGCCGAGGCTCTGCGCGCGGGCGTGGACGGGGTGATGGCGCTCGGCGGGGCGGCCCCCGGCGACAAGACCATGATCGACGCCCTGTTGCCGGCCGTGGACGCGCTGGGCGAGGGCTTCGCCGCGGCGCGGGCCGCCGCCGAGGAGGGCGCGGTGGCCACCACGCCGTTGCAGGCCCGCAAGGGCCGGGCGAGTTATCTCGGCGAGCGCAGCATCGGCCACCAGGACCCGGGGGCCACCTCGTCGGCACTGCTCGTCGCCGGACTGGAAGAAGCGGCCGCGGCGGCGGAGGGCTGAGGTGAGCGAGGGGAAGGTGGTCGGGATCGTGCTGGTGTCGCACAGCGCGGAGGTGGCCGCCTCGGTCGCCGAGCTGGCGAAGGGCCTGGCGGGCGGGGCCCCGGCGGTGCCCGTGGCCCCGGCGGGCGGCACCGAGGACGGCGGGCTCGGCACCAGCGCCGAGCTGATCTCGGCCGCGGCGGCCGCGGTGGACCGGGGCGCCGGTGTCGCGGTGCTCACCGACCTGGGCAGTGCCGTGCTCACCGTGAAGGCGCTGATCGCCGAGGGCGACGAACTGCCGGACGGCACACGGCTGGTGGACGCGCCGTTCGTCGAGGGCGCGGTGGCCGCGGTGGTCACGGCCGCCGCGGGTGCCGGCCTGGACGCGGTGGAGGCCGCGGCGACGGAGGCGTACGGCTACCGCAAGGTGTGAGAGGGCCACGGGGGCCGGCCGGTCACTTGTTCGCGATGAACAGCCTGGCCAGCCGCTGCCCCATGGCCGTCGCCGCCGCCTGGTCCTCGATCGGGTCCACGCGGGAGTTCTTGAAGACGATGTAGGTGACATCGGAGGGCGCCCCGCCGCCGCGCGGGTCGGTCCGGATGCCGAGGCCGCGGGCGGTGGCGTAGGAGGCCTCACCGATGAGGTCGCTCGGACCGGTGTCGCCGACCACGGCGTACTGCACCCGGTCCCGGTAGACGACGGCTGCCACGGAACCGCCCTGTACGCCCTGCTTGCGGGGGTTCCAGATGCGGCTCGCTTCGGGGATCACGATGTAGGGCAGGGTCTCGGCGTTCAGATGGCGGCCGTCGGACTGCTGGTAGGCGGTCATGGTGGCGAACTGGGGGTCGGTACGGCTGTTGCAGCGGCGGGTGGACTGTCCGTCGCAGTCGACGTCCAGGTCGGCCTTCCAGTAGACGGCGTCCCTGGTGTCGCAGACGGGCACCGTCGCGGGGCTGCCGGCGTCGGTGCGGTACCGGCCCCGGGAGACCTGGTGGCACTCGCCCAGCCCGGCCATCAGGTCGGCGGCGGCCACGGCGGCCTCGCCGCGGTCCGCGGGCCGTTCATGGGGCGGGACGGCGGCGGCCGGGACGGGCAGCGCGGCCGGAGCGAGCAGGGCGGCGCCGGCCGCGGCCAGCGTCAACGACTGGACACGCACGATGAGGGACCCTCTCGTCGGGGACATGGACATTCAGCCCACTCTGCGGCGGGTCCACGCCCCCGGCCGTCCGGGCCGCTCCGAAGGGGCCGGATGGAGCACGCCTCTGACACCCCTGTGAGGGACGGCGGGAGCCAGTGCGGTGACAGTGACAACAGGGGCCGGGGATCCGGGCCGAAGCCGGTCCGGATCCCCGGGCCACCCGCGTCGGCGCGGGATCGGCGACGACAGCGTGTCCGCGCCACAGGCATGAACTGCCCTGCCCTCTCGGGCAGTTCAGCCGTAGGGAGCCTCAGCATACGTAACGCCCCGGGATGGTCACCAACGCGGGTCACCCGTGCGGCCCTTGGTCGGTCACTCACCCGGACGCTCACGGTCACCCACGCGGCCCCGCAGGGGTCACCCGTCCGGCCCTCTTGCCGCGCCCGCACCCACGCGCCATATTGGTCCGGACCTTTACGTGATGCCCATGCCGCCGTCCCGGGGGAGGCAGAGCCGTGCGACGCGTTCCCTGGCCGCTCGTCCTGGTCTGCGGGGCTCTGCTGCTGGTCGCGTCCTGCGGCTGGAGTCGGGCCGCCGAGAGCGACGAAGGCCGGGCGCCCGGTGCCCCGACCGGGGTCACCGCGCAGGCGGGCAGCGCTACGAGCGTGCACGTGATGTGGAACGCGGTGCCGGACGAGCCCGGCATCCGCGGCTACGAGGTATATCGCGGCGCCACGAAGGTGGAGGAAGTGCCGGGCTCGCAGCACATGGTGGACGTCACCAGGCTCAGGCCGTCCACTGTGTATGCCTTCACCGTGCGGGCCCGGGACACCGAGGGCCGGCTCGGCCCGCCGAGCCAGGCTGTGCGGGCCAGGACCCCGGCCATGGTGGCCGCGGACCGCTCGGCGCCGACCCGGCCGTCGAGTCCTACCGGGCGGGCCGTGGGCAGCCGGGAGGTCCAGCTGTCCTGGGGCGCCTCCCGGGACGACCGGGGCGTGGTGTCGTACGACATCTGGCAGGGCGGGGCGAAGATCCACAGCGTCGGTGGGAACCAGACCGCGACCGTGGTCACCGGACTGCGCCCCGGCACCGGGTACGTCTTCACGGTGCGCGCCCGCGACGCCGCCGGCAACCTCTCCCCCGCCGGCGCCCCGGTCCGCCTCACCACCCCGGGCACCGACGACGGCCGCAACACCGCGCCCACCGCCTTCACCGCGACGACGCACCGGGCCGGCGGGGCGTACTACATCGATCTGTCCTGGGACCCGCCGCGCGTGGACGGAGTGATCACCGAGTACCAGATCCGCCTCGACGGCACGGCGGCCACCTCGCTGGTGTGGGGCGGCACACCCCCGCGCGGGCGGGCGAGCTACAGCTTCTACGCCGGCCGGAGCGCGGGCGAGGAACACCGGGTACGACTGCGGGCGCGACTCCCGGACGGCACCTGGGGCGGCTGGTCGCCGGAGCGGACGGTGACCATGGGCAGCTGACGGGCACAGCGACCAACCCAGGGCGCGGGGAACCGCGCGCGCAACCAGGAACCGGCCGCACCCGCCCACGTACGGATCCCGGCGGACGAGCAGGCCCACCCACCTTGCGCTGTACGAAGGAAACCGTCACCCGACCGGATGCCCAACGGGTGCGGGCCCGCCCGGGGCCGCGTTGGCTGCTGCCCATGCACACCTCGCGACTCCTCGTCCGCTCCGGACTGACCCTGGCGGCCGCCGCGGCGCTCCCGGCGGCCCTCGCCGGGCCGGCCGCCGCGGCCTCGGGCATCTCGGTCAGCACCACCGGGTCCACCGTCTCGGTGGTCACCAGCGCGTGCTCCGAGATCAACGGAAGCTGGGGCAACGCGGCCCTGCTCACCAGCAAGCAGGCGAACTTCGCCCAGGGGCGTCAGGTGACCCTGGCGGGCACGTCCGTCAGCCAGTCCGCGGCCTGGTCGCGGGTGAGCCCGGGGACGTACACCGTGGTCGTGGTCTGTTCGAGCGGCAGCACGGCGGGCACCCAGTCGGTGATCGTCTCCTCCGGTACGGGGCCGACGATCTCGTCGACGGCCTCGCCGGCTCCCTCCCGGGGTGTGCTGGGCGGCCTGGGCGGAACCGCCCGGGACTACGGCCCGCTGACGCTGGGCATCGGCGCGGCCCTGGTCGGCACGGGGGTGATCGCCACGGGCTGGTATCTGCGCCGCCGCTCGAAGCCGTACCGGCTCTGAGCGGTCGTACCGACTCCGAGCGGTCGTGCCCGGCTCCGAGCGGTCGTGCCGGCGCCGGCGCGGGAGTCAGCCGGCGTCGGGCAGTTCGGTGAACTCCGCCAGGGCGTGGCTGAGCCACTGGGTCCAGAAGGTCTCCAGGTCGATGCCGGCCCGCAGCACGAGGTGGCGCAGCCGGTCCTCGGGGGCGTCCCGGTCCGGCGGGAAGTCGCGCGTCTCGATCTCCTGGTACACGGCCAACTGCCGCCGGTGCAGCTCCAGATGGCGGCGCAGATCCGCCTCCAGGCCCGCCGTGCCGACCACGGCCGCGGCCCGCAGCCGCAGCAGGAGCACGTCCCGCTGGGGCTTGGGGTCCTGTGCGGCGGCGGTCCAGCGGGCCAGTTCGGCGCGGCCCGCGGGCAGCACCTCGTAGCTCTTCTTCTGCCCGCGGGCCGGCTGCTCGGCCGGCAGGGTGCGGATGAGGCCCTCGGCCTCCAGCTTCCCCAGCTCGCGATAGATCTGCTGGTGCGTCGCGGACCAGAAGTACCCGATCGACTTGTCGAACCGGCGGGTCAGTTCCAGTCCCGACGACGGCTTTTCCAGCAGGGCGGTGAGGATCGCGTGCGGGAGTGACATGGGCTCATCCTAGGGAGGTGCGCGAGGCGCCCTACAGCGCCGCCGCCAGCTCCGTGCCCTGCTTGATGGCCCGCTTGGCGTCGAGCTCGGCCGCGACGTCCGCGCCGCCGATCAGATGGACGCTGCGCCCGGCCGCGGCCAGCTCCTCGTAAAGGTCGCGGCGCGGCTCCTGGCCGGTGCACAGGACCACCGTGTCGACCTCCAGGACCGTGCTCTCCTCGCCGACGGTGATGTGCAGGCCGGCGTCGTCGATCCGGTCGTAGCGGACGCCCGGGACCATGGTCACGCCGCGGTGCTTGAGCTCGGTGCGGTGGATCCAGCCGGTGGTCTTGCCGAGGCCGGCGCCGACCTTGGTGGTCTTGCGCTGGAGCAGGTGGACCTGGCGGGGCGGGGCGGGCCGCTCGGGCGCGGCGAGGCCGCCCGGCGTACGGTAGTCCAGGTCCACGCCCCAGTTCCGGAAGTACGTCTGCGGGTCCTCGCTCGCCTTGTCGCCGCCGTCGGTGAGGTACTCGGCCACGTCGAAGCCGATGCCGCCGGCGCCCAGGATGGCGACCCGGTCGCCCACGGGGGCGCCGTCCCGCAGCACGTCGAGGTAGCCGAGGACGCGGGGGTGGTCGACGCCGGGGATGTCCGGGGTGCGCGGGGTGACGCCGGTGGCGACCACGACCTCGTCGTAGCCGGTCAGGGTCTCGGCGGTGGCCCAGGTGTCGAGGCGTACGTCGACCCCGTGGGCGTCGAGCTGGTGGCGGAAGTAGCGCAGCGTCTCGTCGAACTCCTGCTTGCCGGGGACCTTGCGGGCGACGTTGAGCTGGCCGCCGATCTCGCTCGCGGCGTCGAAGAGCGTGACCTCGTGGCCGCGTTCGGCGGCGGAGACGGCGCAGGCGAGGCCGGCGGGACCTGCCCCGACGACGGCGACGCGCTTCTTCAGCCGGGTCGGGGAGAGCACCAGCTCGGTCTCGTGGCAGGCGCGCGGGTTGACCAGGCAGGAGGTGATCTGCCCGCTGAAGGTGTGGTCGAGGCAGGCCTGGTTGCAGCCGATGCAGGTGTTGATGGCCTCCGGTGTGCCGGCGGCGGCCTTGGCGACGAAGTCGGGGTCGGCGAGCATCGGGCGGGCCATGGAGACCATGTCGGCGTAGCCGTCGGCGAGCAACTCCTCGGCGACTTCCGGGGTATTGATGCGGTTGGTGGTCACCAGCGGCAGGGAGACCTCGCCCATGAGCTTCTTGGTGACCCAGGTGTAGGCGCCGCGCGGGACCGAGGTGGCGATGGTCGGGATGCGGGCCTCGTGCCAGCCGATGCCGGTGTTGATGATCGTCGCGCCCGCGGCCTCGACCGCCTTGCCGAGGGTGATCACCTCCTCCAGGGAGGAGCCGCCCGGGACGAGGTCGAGCATGGAGAGCCGGTAGATGACGATGAAGTCCTCGCCGACGGCCTCGCGTACGCGCTTGACGATCTCGACGGGGAAGCGCATCCGGTTCTCGTAGGAGCCGCCCCAGCGGTCGGTGCGCTGGTTGGTCCGGGCGGCGATGAACTCGTTGATCAGGTAGCCCTCGGAGCCCATGATCTCCACGCCGTCGTAGCCGGCCTGCCGGGCGAGGCGGGCGGCGCGGGCGTAGTCGTCGATGGTCCGCTCGACGTCGGCGTCGGTCAGTTCGCGCGGTACGAAGGGGCTGATCGGCGCCTGCAGCGGGCTCGGCGCGACGAGGTCCTGGTGGTAGGCGTACCGCCCGAAGTGCAGGATCTGCATCGCGATCCGGCCGCCCTCGCGGTGCACCGCCTCGGTGACGGCCTTGTGCCGCTCGGCCTCCGCCTCGGTGGTGAGCTTGGCACCGCCCTCGTACGGCCGTCCCTCGTCGTTGGGCGCGATACCGCCGGTGACGATGAGCCCGACACCCCCACGCGCACGGGCCGCGTAGAACGCCGCCATCCGCTCGAAGCCACGCTCGGCCTCCTCCAGGCCGACGTGCATGGAGCCCATGAGCACGCGGTTGGGCAGCGTGGTGAAGCCCAGGTCGAGCGGGGTCATCAGGTGCGGGTAACGGCTCATCGGGGCCCTCCGTGCGCGGTGTCGTCGCCTCTTGTTGTAGAGGAAGCCCGCTCCTTTATGCAACTAGTTGCACAACCACCGAGGCGTGACACCAACCACTCTGCGCAGTACGCCCCGGCCGACGCGGAGTCGGCCGGGGCGCTGCCGTGGTACGGAGGGGGTCAGCGGCTCTGCAGGCGAAGGTGGAGGTCCCTTTCCTGGTCGCCGGAGGCCGTGCAGGTCTCCTCGACGGTGAACATCGAGTCCAGGGTGTGCCGGAACCGGTCCACGGCCCAGTAGCCGCCCTGGACGTCCGCCTGGACGGACGCGCCGAGGTGGACCGGCGGGCAGCCCGGCCCGCGGGCGTCGGCGACGTCGTACGTGCCGAGCCACACCATCGGCCGGACCTCGTGGAGCTGCTGCGGTATCTCGTCCGGACCCCGGTCGGACGCGAAGCACGAGCTCAGCGCGTCGAAGACGAGGCGGGCGTCCTCCTTGGTCCCGCTGATCTCCACCGTGACGGTTTCGGGATGCGACCGCTCCGTGCGTGCCATTGATCGCTCCTTTCGTGGCCGTGCTGCGGTGGAGCGGGGTACCCCGCCGAACCGCGTCCATCCCCCAGGAAAGCACCACCCGCCGGTCGGCACACCCCCAGGCGGGCTCAGCCGCGGGAGAACTTGTACGTCTTGCTGTCCGTCAGGATGCAGAAGCCGGGCGACATCACGATCACGCGCAGGATCCCGGTGCGACGGTCGTAGTCGATGCCCTCTACCTCGAAGGTGCCGGAGCAGCCGCTCCGCAGCGGAAGCCGGCGCAGAGCGGTGACATGCCCGGTGACGTCTCCGGAGCCGCTCGGCGCGGCGGAGAGGTCGATCTGCAGCAGCGGCTTGGTCATGCCGAAGAGGCTGCCGTCCGGGTCGTCGGAGGAGCACAGCAGGGTGGTGGGGCCGGAGAAGTCGCAGCCCTGGACGTCCCGGACGGCGTGGTCCAGGTTGACGTTGGAGGCCTGCGGGAGGTTCACCGAGGGCGAGGTGCTCGGATTGACACCGGGGGTCGGGAAGATCAGCAGGCGGTTCATCGTGCCCCACTCGCCCGAGAGCATCCACTGGCCGTCGGGCGAGATCGCGTCCCAGGAGTTGTTCAGGGCCTCGCCGGGGCTCAGCGTGTGGACGTACTCCGACCAGGTGCCGTCGGGCGCCTGCACGCGGTACATCTTCGAGTTGCCGGAATCCTGCTGGTAGGGCTCGATGTAGTAGCCGTTGTAGGAGGCGTCGGGATCGCCGACGTGGTTCCAGCCGCGGCTGGAGACACTGAAGGGAATCGTGCCGATACCGGTGTACCGGTTGGGGCTGTTCGCCGGGACCTCGACGGAGGTCAGCCCCTGGCTCTCGTCCAGCGGGCGGGCGCGGTCGGAGCCGGTCTCGGTCCAGCTGTCGGCCGCGGAGGCGGGCACGGGCGCGGCGAGGGGCACGACTGCGGCGGTGGCGAGGGTGACGAGTCCGGCGAGAACTGCGTGACAACGTTGCCGGGCGGACGCGGGCATGGCCGACTCCTCGGAGGGGGCGGGGGCACGGAAGACACTCGGTCGGCGGACAGTCTGGCGTGGCGTGATGGTCATGTACAGACCAATAGCGCAACATGAGCGTGAACTCTCCCGGTCCGCCGCAGGGGCGTGCAGGATGTCCGGGAGAGCGGGCGGCCCCGGCGTGGAGGCTTCGGCGGACGTGCACCACTGTGGTGAGAGATGGTGGAGGTAACCGGCGAAGGCGCCGGAGAGTCGGGTGTGAGCTCGGTGGATCAAGGGGAGTCGGCACGGGGGACGACGTGCCGTGCGAACGGGCGAAGGCGGTACAGGGCATGAGCGCAGCCGAGGCTCCGGCGACCGGGGGCAGGGAGCCCGCGCGCGGGCCGGTGCGTCCCGGCGGTCTCCTCGACGTGCTGGGCGTGGCATCGGTGGTGCTGGACACCGATGGCCGGATCGTGCTGTGGAGCCCGCAGGCGGAGGAGCTGTTCGGCTACACCGCGCAAGAGGCCCTCGGTCAGTACGCGGCCCGGCTGATGGTGCACGAGCGGCACCTCGAACTGGTCGGCAAGCTGTTCGCCGATGTGATGCGCACCGGCCAGAGCTGGGCCGGGGGCTTCCCGATCCGCCACAAGGACGGCAGCACCCGCCTGGTGGAGTTCCGCAACATGCGGCTGCTGGACGACCGCGGTGACGTGTACGCGCTCGGGCTCTGCGCCGACCAGTCGACCGTCCGGCGCCTCGAGCAGGACGTGGCGCTGTCCGAGCGGGTGGTGAGACAGTCGCCGGTCGGCTACGCCGTCCTGGACACCCAGCTGCGGTTCGTCTCGGTCAACCCGGCCCTGGAGAAGATCAACGGGGTGCCGGCCGCCGAGCACGTGGGACGGACGCTGCGCGAGGTGCTGCCCATGCTGAACTCCGAATCCATCGCGGCCGACGCCCGGCGGGTGCTGGACACCGGTGTGCCGGTGATCGACAACACGCTGGTCGGCCGCACCCCCGCCGACCCGGACGAGGACCACACCTGGGCGCATTCGCTGTACCGGCTCGACGACGCGATGGGCAACGTGCTCGGCGTCGCGGTCTCGGTGGTCGACATCACCGAGCAGCACCGCGCGTCACTGGAGACGGAGGCGGCCCGGCGGCGGCTCGCGATCATCGCCGACGCCTCCGCCCGGATCGGTACGACGCTCGAACTGGACCGCACCGCCTGCGAGCTGGCCGAGGTCGCCGTACCGGAACTCGCCGACGTGGCCGCCGTGGATCTGCTGGACTCGGTGGTGGAGGGCCGGCCCAGCACCCTCGGCCCGTCGGAGGCGGCGGTGATCCGGGCCCTCGCGGTGCGCCCCCAGGACGGCTCGGACGCCGTACGGGCCGCCGACACGCCCGGCCGGATCGCCCGGTACGCACCCGACCGCCTGGTCACCGAGTGTGTGCGCTCGGGCGAGGCGGTGCTGGTGCCGCAGGTGAAGGACGAGGACCTGCCGCGCATCGCCCGCTCCCCCGAGGCGGCCGAACTGCTGGGCCGGGCGGGACTGCACTCGTACCTCGCGGTGCCGCTGATCGCGCGCGGCGAGGTGCTCGGCGCTCTGGACCTCAAGCGCACCCGCAATCCGGAGCCGTTCGGCGAGGACGACGTCCTGCTCGCCCGGGAGCTGGCGGCCCGCGCCGCCGTGCAGATCGACAACGCGCGCTGGTACCAGAACGCCCGCAACACCGCGCTCACCCTGCAGCGCAGTCTGCTGCCCAGCCGCCCGCCGGTCACGATGGGGCTGGAGGTGGCCTCCCGCTACCAGCCCGCCGGGGCGACCAGCGAGGTCGGCGGCGACTGGTTCGACGTCATTCCGCTGGAGGGCGGCAAGACCGCGCTCGTGGTGGGCGATGTCATGGGCAGCGGCATCAGCGCGGCCGCGACCATGGGCCGGCTGCGCACGGCGACCACCACATTGGCCTCGCTCGACCTCGACCCGGCGCTGCTGTTGGAGCACCTGGACAAGACGACGTCGGCCCTGGACCACTCCATCGCGACCTGTGTGTACGCCGTCCACGATCCGCATCTGCGGCAGTGCCGGATCGCCAACGCCGGTCATCTGCCGCCGGCCCATCTCCGCCCGGGCCGGCCGCCGGTACTGCTCGACCTGCCGACCGGGGTGCCGCTGGGCGTGGGCGGGGTCGCGTTCTCCACCGTCACCGTCGACTTCGAGCCCGGCGACGAGCTGGTGTTCTACACCGACGGCCTGGTGGAGACCCGCCGCCACTCCCTGGACGAACGCCTGGACTTCCTGCTGTCCCTGCTCGACACCCCGGCCCGCCCCCTGGAGGAGACCTGCGACCTCCTCCTGCGCACCCTGCACCACCCCGACAACCACGACGACGTCGCCCTGCTCATCGCCCGGGCCCAGGAACTGCCGTAGCCGGGGGTCCGGCCGGGGCGTGTGTCAGGGCCGTACGCCGATCAGTACGTGCGCGGACAGCTCCTCCGACTCCGCCAGACGGGTCGTCAGGCCCGCGTCCCTGAAGGCACGCTCGGCGGCAGGTGCCTGGCGTTCACTGGTCTCGGTCAGCAGACAGCCGCCCGGCGCCAGCCACTCGGGCGCCCCGGCGGCCACCCGGCGCAGCACGTCCAGGCCGTCCGCGCCGCCGTCCAGGGCGACGCGCGGTTCATGGTCGCGGGCCTCCGCCGGCAGCAGGGGCAGTTCGACGGTGGGGACATAGGGCACGTTGGCGGTGAGGATGCCTACGCGGCCGCGCAGCCCGGCGGGCAGCGCGGCGTAGAGGTCGCCCTCGTGGGCCCGGCCGCCGAAGGCGGCGAGGTTGCGGCGGGCACACCGTACGGCGGCCGGGTCGATGTCGGCGGCGTGCACCTCGGCGCCGTCCAAGGCGGCCGCGAGGGCCGCGCCGAGTGCGCCGGATCCGCAGCACAGGTCCACGACCACGGTCGCCCGCGCTGCGTGGACCAGCGCCTGGTCGACCAGGAACTCCGTACGGCGGCGGGGGACGAACACCCCCGGTTCCACCGCGACGCGCACTCCGTGGAACTCGGCCCAGCCCAGGATGTGTTCGAGCGGGTGCCCGGCGGCGCGCCGTGCCACCATCGAGGCCACTTCCTCGGGCGTGCGCGCGGTGGCGAGAATCAACTCCGCCTCGTCCTCGGCGAAGACGCACCCGGCGGCACGCAGCGCGGAGACGACGGCGGAAGGGGAGGAAGAGGAGGCAGACGAGGCAGGAGAGGAAGGGGAACCAAGAGCAGACATGGGGCCGAAAGCCTTTCGCGGCGCGAGACTTGAGGGCGCTCTCGCGCTCACCGGCTCAGCGGCCGCGACCGTCCGCGACCGGACGGCCACCATACCCCAAGGTGCGCGGCCTGTTTCGGGCGGGAAAAACGCCTGGCGCGGTGGCGGGCGGGCCGTTACGCTCGCGGCGATGACCATCCATTCGACTTACCGATTGGGGGTCCCGTCCGCGCAAGGTGAGCGCTGATGCTCCCTTCCACCGCGTACGGGGATTCCCGGCTGTCGTTGTGGCTCCGCGTACGGACGTACGCCGTGCCACCGTCCATGATCGAGCTCGCCACCAGCCGCCGCGCGGCCGGCGACTGGGCCGGGGCCTGTGCCGCCGCCCGGATCGACGTCGACCTCGATCTGCGTTCCGTCGCCCGCGCCCACGGCCGCGAGCTCGCGGCCCGGCTCCGCGCCGACCTCCGCCATCTCGCCCCCGACCTGCTGCGCTGGCACATGCCGAGGATCGCGCCCGATGGGCTGCTGCGCCCGGGCCTGACCCTCACACTGGCCCGGTACGAACGTCCCGGCCGGGCCGGCCCGCTGCACCTCGTGGCCCGTACTCCGCCTGCCTGGGCGGACGCCGGCCAGCGGATCGGCCTCGCCCTGTGGGATCCGGCCGACCCGCCCACCGGCCGCCATCCGCATCCCCGCCCAAGCCGCCGCTACCGGCTCGATCTGCACCGGCACCTGTGGGACGCGCGCCGGGCCGGTGAGCTGCGGGACCGGTCGGGTGCCGACGGACCCGCACCGCCGGACAGCGATCCGCTGGGGCTCGTACAACCCGGGCAGGGCTGTGCCGTCGGCCGGTGGGCAGCCGAGGCGGACATCCTGCTGCGCGCCGAGGGACGGCACGACGGCGCCTTCGCCGTACGGCTCGGCAGCCGCCGCCGGCTGGTCCTGACGGTGGCCGCGGGCGAGGGCATGGACCCGGCCGAGCGCAGGAACGGGGCCGAACCCCCCGGGACCAAACACGCAAGCGGGACCGAACCCGCCGGGGCCAAGCGCCTGGGCGGGACCGAGCACAGGGACGGGACCAAACCGGCCGGGGCCAAGCACGTGGGCCGGGCCGAACCCGCCGGGGCCAAACGCCTGAGCACAGCCGAACCGGCCGGGGACGAACCCGCTGGGGCCGAGCGCAGGGACGGGACCGAACCCCCCGGGACCAAACACACAAGCGGGACCGAACCCGCCGGGGCCGAGCGTGTGGGCCGGGTCGGGTGTCGGCGTGGCGTTGAAGCAGGCGGGAGCGGGCACCGGTGTCGGGCCGAACCGGCGGGCGGCGGCCCGGGGCCGCTCCCGGACGCCGGTCACGCGTGCCTTGCCGCGGACGGTTGCGGTGCGCCAAGCCTTCTGCGCGTCGCCGAGCTTCCGCCGGGTGGGCTCTCCGCCGTGCCGGTGCTGCCCGACGCGGCGACCTGGATCCCGCCCGACCTCGAACTCCTGCGCGCCGGCCTGATCACGCCGGACCGGCTGCATCCGCTGGTCGCCGCCGCGCTGGCGCCCGGTCACCGGACGGAGGGTTCTTTCCAGGACGCCGATCCGGTGGCGCGGGCGCGGCTTGTGGAGTGCCGGGGAGCCACGCACCGGCTCGGCCTGGTCGACGGCGTTCTGGTGCCGCTGGACCACGACCCGGACGAGATCCGGCGCGAGGAGCTGCTGTTCGCGCTCGGCGGGCCGCCCCTGCCCTGTCTGCGGGTCATCGACGAGGCGCACCGGCGTCCGGACTGCCTCGCCGGGGTGCGGGAACGGCTGGACCACGGCGACACCGTCGGCGCCCTGGCCGTGGTCGAGGGGCTGCTGGGCCCCGGCGCGGTGCTGCGCGAGGGGCCGCTGCGGGACGAACTGGCGGCGGCCGCCGAGCGGCGCATCGCCTACGGACTGTACCGGGCCGGTCTGACCGGCCCCGGTCACGCCCCCGCCGACCCGTACCGCAACCGGGCCCGCCACGACCGCCACCACCGGCGCGGCGCATCCGCGTTCCGCTGAACTCCCTTGCTCAACCGCCCACTTCGTCGAATACGGCAGTGAGCACCGAATCGCCTTCCTCTCCTGCCGACCTCACATCCCTCAGGTGATCCCACATGACTGCTTCCACTGCTCCCGTCTCCTCCTCCCCTGAACTCGGCGTCGCCGAAGCCCTGTTGACCCTGCTGCGCGACACGACCTCCGAACCGCGCACCGACATCCAGCTGGAGGCGCTGACCCTGGCCGTGGCCGCCGACCTTCCGGTGCTGCTGTGGGGTGAGCCCGGCATCGGCAAGACGGCGGCGCTGACCCAGCTGGCCACCGCCCTGGACCTGCCGTTGACCACCGTGATCGCGAGCGTCCACGAACCGTCCGACTTCTCGGGCCTGCCCGTCGTCGGCGACGATCCGGCGGTGCAGGGGGTCCCGATGGCCCCGCCGGACTGGGCCGTGCGGCTGGTGCGGGCCGGGCGGGGACTGCTGTTCCTGGACGAGCTGTCCACCGCTCCCCCGGCGGTGCAGGCGGCCCTGCTGCGGCTGGTGCTGGAGCGGCGGATCGGGGCCCTGCGGCTGCCGCCCGGGGTACGGATCGTGGCCGCCGCGAACCCGCGCTCCTCGGCGGCCGACGGCTGGGAGCTGAGCCCGCCGCTGGCCAACCGGTTCGTGCATCTGCAGTGGGCCCACGACCACGACGTCGTCGTACGGGGCCTCGGCGGGACCTGGCCCCGGGCGACCCTGCCCCGGCTGGCCCCGGAGCGGCTGCCGGATGCCGTGGCCTTCGCCCGGCGCGCGGTGTGCGAGTTCCTCGTGGCGCGGCCGGGGCTGGTCCACCGGCTGCCGAGCGGGGAGAGCCTCCGGGGCGGCGCGTGGCCGTCGCCCCGGAGCTGGGAGGCGACCCTGCGGCTGATCGCCTTCGCGACCGCCGCCGGATCGTCGCGGGACGTGCTGTCGCTGCTGGTCCGCGGCACCGTGGGGGACGGTCCCGGTCTTGAGCTGCTGGCGAGCCTGGACCGGATGGACCTGCCCGACCCCGAGACGGTGCTCGCCGACCCGGCGGGCGCCGAGCTTCCCGAGCGCGGGGACCTGCGGCAGGCCGTGCTGGACGGGGTGGTGGACGCGGTCCGCAAGCGGCCGGAGCGGGCCCGCTGGGACGCGGCCTGGGCGGTGCTGGTGCGGGCGATGGAGACCGGGGCACCGGACGTGGTGGTCGTCCCGGCGACCACACTCGCCTCCCTGCGCCGGGAGGACTGGGACATACCGGCGGCGATCGAGCGGCTCGCCGGGGTGGTGTCGCTGTCCCGGCGGGCCGACGAGGCCGCGCGTACGGCTGGTGCCCGCCGATGACAGCGGACGCGCCGGGCGCGCTGGACCTCGGCAAGCTCTTCGCCGCGCGGCTGCACGCGGCCCGTGTCCGGCCGTACCTGGCGACTGCGCTGTTCGCGTTGCGACCGGTGGAGTCACGGGAGGTGCCGACGATGGGCGTCGACCGGTACTGGCGCTGCTATGTGTCACCGGCGTTCGTGGACCGTACCCCGGTGGCGGAGCTGGCGGCGGTGTGGGTGCACGAGGTGGCACACCTGCTGCGCGACCATCACGGGCGCAGCGACCGGTACGCCCGGGAACACCGGCTGACCGGGCCCGCGGAGCGCCTGCGGATGAACATCGCCGCGGACTGCGAGATCAACGACGATGTGTACGGCGACGGGCTGCCGCGGCCTGAAGGCGCCGTGACTCCGGGGAAGTTGGGGCTTCGCGACGGCGAGCTGATGGAGGACTACCTGCGGCAGTTCCGGCTGGGGCCGCGCCTGGAGCGGCTGGCCTGGCTGGACTGCGGCAGCGGCGCGGACGGGCTCGGCCGGGGGTGGGAGCTGGGGCCCGGTGGTGCGCACGGGCTGAGCGAGCAGGAGCGGGACGCGGTCCGGTTCCGGGTGGCGCAGGGCATCAAGGGCCGCCCGGGCAGTGCGCCGGACGGCTGGCGGCGGTGGGCGCAGGAGGTGTTCCATCCGCCGCAGCCGTGGCGCCAGCTGCTGGGCTCGGCGCTGCGCTCGGCGGTCTCCGCTCCGGGTGCGGGCGAGGACTACCGCTACGGCAGGCCGGCGCGGCGTTCGGCCGGGCTGCCCGGGGTCGTGCTGCCGAGTCTGCGGCAGCGGCCGCCTCGGGTGTGCGTGGTCGTCGACACCTCGGGCTCGGTCAGCGACGCCGAACTGGGCAGCGCGCTGCTGGAGGTGGCCGCGATCTGCCGGGCCCTCGGCGGCCGCCGGGACCTGGTCTCCGTGTTGTCCTGCGATGCCGCGGCCCGGACGGTGCAGCCGCTGTGCCGGACGGAGGGCATCGAGCTGGTGGGCGGCGGCGGGACGGATCTGCGCGCCGGGTTCGCGCGGGCGCTGCGGACGTGTCCCGATGTGGTGGTGGTCCTGACCGACGGTCAGACCCCGTGGCCGGCGGCGCGACCGGCGTGCCGGACGGTGGTGGGGCTGTTTCCACGGACCGGCGGGTCGTACGACGAGGACGATCCCGACTACCGTCCGGACGCCCCGCCGGCGTGGGCGCGGGTGGTGACGATCGGGTCGGCGGCGCGGTGACGGGATGACGTGCCGGTGGCGGGGGCCGCTTCCGGTGACATGCCGGCAGGGAGCCCCGCCCGTCGCCGGGCGCGCTCCCTGTACCGGGCCGGCATCGGGTCAGACGCCGACGGTCTCCTCGACCTCTTCCTCGGCCTCCTCCGTGGCCGCCCGCTCCGCCTCGCGCTCGGCCGACGCCACGGCGGGCACGGGCGCGGGCATGGGCTCGGTCGTGGTCACGGCCGTGGTCGCGGTGCCGGTACCGGTGTGGCCGGCCGCGTACCGGGCCTGCCGGGGCCGCTCGTACAGGGCTGCGATCCCGGTCACGACCAGTCCCACCAGCAGCCAGACCACGAGGGTCCACGCATGGCGCGCGAGGCCGTCGTCGCCGAAGTAGAGCAGGCTGCGGACGCCCTCGACGAAGCCGGCGCCGTTCCAGAAGGCGTGCAGGGTGCCGAAGAAGCCGTTCTGCAGCTCGGGGCGGAACAACCCGCCGGAGCTGGTGAAGTTGAGCATCACGAACAGCACCATCATGGTGAGCGTGGTCCACCGCTTGAGGAAGGTGTGCAGGCCGACGCCGATGAAGAGGATGCCGGCCGAGTACAGCCAGGCCATGCCCCACACGCCCGCGAGGTCGTGGTGGGCGAGGTGGAACACCGGTCCGGCGAGCAGCGCGCCGATGCCGCTGACCACGGCGGACACGCCGAGCGCGAGCAGTGCCCGTACCCGCATCGCGAGGGCGGCGCCCGCGGCACCGAGGGCGGCGACCGAGGCGTAGGAGCCGATGCTGAGGGCGATCAGCAGGAAGAACAGGCCTTGGCCCGTGGGGTCGTCGGCGACCGGCTCGGCCACGTCGGTGACCTTCAGCGGCAGGCCCTCCTTGGCGGCGACCGGCGTGAAGACCTTCTCGACGGCCGTGGCACCCATGTCGGAGGCGGCACTCGCCACAAGCAGCTCGGGCGCCTTGGCGCTCGGCACATAGGCGCCGGTCACAGCGCGGGACTTCAGCAGGTCGACGGCGTCGGCGCGGGTCGTGACCGTGCGGACGTCGAGCTTGTCCCCGGCGGTGTCCTTGACCGTCTGGGCGAAGACCTTCGCCTGCGGGGCGCTGCCGACGACGGCGACGGGCAGGTGGTGCGGCTCCGGGGTCACAAAGGCCCCCATGTACGCGAGCCCCATGCCTATGCACATCAGCAGCGGGGTGATCAGGTGCGTGAGCACATGGCGCAGTGCCGGTGACCTCATGGCGCGCGAACCTCCGAAGGTTGGCTTATACAACTTCCTCTTCAAGTTGTACTATACAACTAGAACGCCGGAGGAGGTATTCCCGTGAGCACAGCGGAGTCGGCCGTCGAGACGATCCAGCGCGAGATGACGATCTTCGCCCGCCGGGCCCGGGCCTCGGCGGGCCGTACGCACCCCGAGCTGTCGCTGGTGTCGTACACCCTGCTCGCCCATCTGGAGGAACAGGGCGGCTGCCGGGCGACGGACCTGGCGGCGCACTACGCCCTGGACAAGTCCACGGTCAGCCGCCAGGTGGCCGCACTGGAGCGGGCCGGGCTGATCGAGCGCCGGCTGGACCCGGAGGACCACCGGGTCCAGGTGCTGCACCCCACGGCGGCCGGCCGGGAGATCCTCGACCAGGTCACCCGCAGCCGCCGGGCCGCCTTCCGCGAGCGGCTCGCGGGCTGGCCGGAGGAAGACCTGGTGCGCTTCGCGGCCTACCTGGAGCGGTACAACGCGGGTCCGGGCGGGGAAGGGTCCGGCTGACCGGCAGCCCCCGGGGGTCCTCCGCGTCGTGGGGGTCACGCCACCGGTAGTGCGGTCCGGTCGTTCGCCAGCCGCTCCGGGGCACGTGCCGCAAGGAACTTGGTACGACGGCGCAGCCCGAAGCCCAGGGACTCGTACAGACGGATCGCGTTGGTGTTCGTGGCGCTCGCGTGCAGGAACGGTGTCTCGCCGCGCTCCCGGATGCCGTGCGCGACCGCGAGGATCAGCCGGGTGCCGAGGCCCTCGCCGCGGTGGGCGGGGTCGGTGCAGACCGCGCTGATCTCGGTCCAGCCCGGCGGGTGCAGCCGCTCCCCCGCCATGGCGATCAGCGCGCCGCCGCGGCGGATACCGAGGTAGGTGCCGAGTTCGACGGTGCGCGACAGGAACGGTCCGGGCCGGGTGCGGGCCACGAGGTCGAGCATCTCGGGTATGTCCGCCGGGCCGAGGCGGACCGCCTCCGGGTCCGGCGCGGCGGCGAGGCCGTCGTCCACCAGCTGCACGCCGTCCACCTGGAAGGTGACCTCCCAGCCCGCCGGCACCGCACCGCGGTAGCCCGGCAGCGGGATCTCCGCGCCGGGGCCGGTCAGCGCGGCCAGGTCCGCCCAGTCCCGCGCGTCCGGGTCGTCGGGCAGCGCCAGCCAGGGGGAGACGTCCACCGGGTAGCGCAGCACACGGCCGCGCCGCTCGGCGAAGTGCGCGTGCGGGCCGGTCAGCGAGGCGAGGGCGGGGTTGTCGAGGACGTGCGGGAGGTCGCCTACGGCCCGGCCGGAGCCGCCCGCGCCGGCTATGAGGCTCACGAGGACACCTCGATCACGATCTTGCCGAGGGTGTGCCCCTCCTCGACGGCACGCAGCGCCTGGCCTGCCTCCTCCAGCGGGAAGACACGGATGACGTGCGGCTTCAGGGCACCACGTACGGCGAGATCGGCCAGCGCGTCCAGAACGGCGGCCGTGCGGGCCCGCTGGACGCGGTCGCCGCCGAGGGCGGCGACGGCCTCGACCGGGGAGCCGGCGGTGACCAGCTTGCTCCGGTCCTTCAGCAGCTCGGCGGCCTCGGTGAGCACCGGGCCGCCCACCAGGTCGTAGACCCCGTCGATCCCGTCGGGCGCGGCGGCCCGCACCCGCTCGGCCAGGTCGGGCCCGGAGGCCACGTGCACGGCGCCCAGCGACTCCACGAAGTCCCTCTTGCCCTCGCTCGCCACACCCACGACCCGTTGTCCGAAGGCGCGGGCGATCTGCACGACCGCGCTGCCGACCCCGCCACCCGCGCCCGTCACCAGCAGCGTCGAGCCCCCGGGCAGATCGAGCTGGCGGACGCCGTCGTAGGCGGTGGCCGCGGCGACCGGGAGGGTGGCGGCGTCACGGAAGGACAGCGCCGCGGGCTTGTGGGCGGTCACGTCGGCGGTGAGCAGGGCGTACTCGGCGTACCCGCCGTGGGCGGTGCTGCCGAACACCTCGTCGCCGGCGGCGAAGCCGGTGACTCCCGGGCCGGCCTCCTCGACGACGCCGGCGGCCTCGCTGCCGAAGACCGTGGGAAAGGCGCGCCCGCTCTCGCCGGGGCGGCGGAAACCCTGGCGTAGCTTCCAGTCGACGGGATTGACGCCCGCCGCACGGACGGCGATCAGGATCTCGCCGGGGCCGGGGCTCGGGCGGTCCAGGTCGATCAGCGCCTCGGTCTCCGGACCTCCGTGCCGCGTGTAGACATACGCCTTGGGCATGCTCGTTCCTCGCTCTCTCGCGCTGTCACCGGTGTACCGGTGCCGGCATCGAGCGCAAAGGAGAAGCGCCGCAGAGCTATTCCCCTGGTCCGAAAGAGTTCATACGGCCGCAATCATCCGGGCCTGACGGGCGGTGACCAGGGACGCGGCACACGGAACGACCACGTACGGTTGAAGAATGAACGTTACGCGAGGCTTCACGGGCCGCCCGCGCGTCCACAACCCCGGGCTGCCGCCCGGGCAGTACGACGCGGGCGAGGACTGGCCCGTCCTGTCCGCCGAGGTCACCCCCGACCTGGCACCGGCCGACTGGTCCTTCCGCATCGACGGCATGGTCGAGCGGCCGCACACCTGGGACTGGGACGCCGCGCACGCGCTGCCTGAGTCCGCGTACGACGGCGACATCCACTGTGTGACGGGCTGGTCGAAGTTCGGCGTGCGTTTCGGCGGGGTCTCCCTGGACGCGTTCTTCCATGTGGTGCGGCCCCATGTGTCCGCCACCCATGCGGTCGCCCGCTCCCACACGGGCTACACCACCAACCTGCCGCTCGCCGACCTCACCGGCGGGCGGGCCTGGATCGTCTGGGAGTACGGCGGCGAACCGCTGCCGCCCGAGCACGGCGGCCCGGCCCGGCTCCTGGTGCCCCACCTCTACTTCTGGAAGAGCGCCAAGTGGATCGCGGCCCTCACCCTCCTCGACCACGACGAGCCGGGCTTCTGGGAACGCAACGGCTACCACGAACGCGGCAATCCCTGGGAGGAGCAGCGGTACTCCGGTGACTGAGACGACGACAACCGACACGACAAGGACGCCCCAGGGCACCCCCGCTGCGACCCCTGGAACGAACGCCCAGGCTGCGACCCCGGCCGCTTCCGCCTCGGACCCGGACGCCCCCTCGATGGCCCCGGCCGCTTCCGCCCCGAACCCGGCCGCACCCTCCATAGCCCCGACCGCCGCCGCCCCGAACCCGGCCGCACCCTCCACGACCCCGGCCCGCACCGCCCCCGGCCCCACGGCCCCCGCCCGTGCTGCGGCTCCCCCGGCCGCCGGCCCCGGCATTCCCGCGCCCCGGTTCGCGGTGCCCGGGCGTATCGCGGTGGGTGAGCAGGTGGCGGCGGTGTGGCAGACGGCCACGCTGACGGAGATACGGCGTGAGACGCCGCATGCGGCCACCTTCCGGCTGGCGGTGCCGCAGTGGGCGGGGCATGTGCCCGGCCAGCACCTGCTGCTGCGGCTGACCGCGGCGGACGGCTATGTGGCGCAGCGCCATTACTCGATCGCCTCGGCGCCGGACGACTCCGGGCACATCGAGCTGACCCTGGACCAGGTGCCGGACGGCGAGGTCTCGGGCTGGTTCCACACCGTCGCCCGCCCCGGCGACACGGTCGAGGTGCGCGGCCCGCTGAGCGGTTTCTTCGCCTGGCCCGGCGACCGGCCCGCGCTGCTGATCGGCGCCGGCTCCGGGATCGTCCCGCTGATGTCGATGGTGCGGCACCGCAGGAGGCGCGCCCTCACCGTGCCGCTGCGCATGCTGGTGTCCGCGCGCAGCCCCGAGGATCTGATCTACGCGTCCGAGCTGGGCGCGGAGACGACGCCCGTCTTCACCCGCAGCGCCCCACAGGGTGTGCCGGTGGGACGTATGGCCGCCGCACATGTGGCGTCCCTCCTGGCCGAGCAGCCTCCCGGTGGTTGGGAGGCCTATGTGTGCGGGTCCAACGGGTTCGCCGAGCACGCCTCCAGGCTGCTGGTCGCCGCGGGCCAGCCGGTGGACCGGATCCGTATCGAGCGCTTCGGCTGACCGACCGGCTCGCGCGCCGGGTGGGCCGCGCGTCCGTGGGGCGCATGGCGTGTTCCCGCGCTCCAGGTGGGCTTGAACTCGCGGTCCGTGACGTGAGCGAGGTGCTCCGTACGGGGTACGAGACGGGTGTGGACGCTCTTGTGCGTGAGCGGTGGGGGGTGACGGGCTTCGTGGACAGGCCCGTTCGCTCTCCGGCTCCGACGGTGCGAGGAGGTGGACATGCGTACCCGGATGCACGGCTGGCGCTGGCGGCGCAATCCGCTGCGCCGCCGCTCGGATGTCGTCGAAGCGTGGACGTTGCTGATCGTCGCCGTCCTGCTGTTCGTCCTCACGCCTCTGGTCGGCGTGGCCGCGGGTCTGCACGCCCATGACGCGGCCCGGGCCCTCGCGACCGCACAGCGGGCCGAGCGCCACCAGGTGCGCGCGCGGGTGATCGGCGACCACTCCGAGCAGGTGTCCGCCGTGGAGGGCGACCGCGAGCACCCGTACCGCGCCCAGGTCAGCTGGACCGAGCCCGGCAAGGAGACCCGCACGGCGTGGGCCCGGGTGCCGGCGGGGACCCGGACCGGGGACACGGTCACCGTGTGGTTCGACACCCGGGGCCGCAGTGTCGCCCCGCCGCCGGACCACGCCGCGGTCCTGCAGCACGCGATCACCGTGGGGGTCTGCGCGGTGGGCGGCACTGCGGCCGTCGTCCTCCTCGCACACGCCGTGGAGCGCCGGATCGCGCTGCGCCACCGGCTGGCGGAGTGGGAACGGGAATGGGCGCGGACGGGACCGAGGTGGACCCAGCCGCGGGCGTGACGGCGCCCCGGCCGCCGAAACGGAGCAAACGCTTACTGGTCAGCCCTCCGATCACCTGCGTACGGTGAGCTGACGCTGTTTCCTTCGCAAAGGCGGTTGTTGATGGCCCTGTTCGACCTTCCCCTCGAGGAACTCCGCGCGCACCGCAGCGAGTCCATCGAGCCCGAGGACTTCGACGCCTTCTGGGACAAGACCCTCGAAGAGGCACGCGAGCACGAGCTGGACGCCCGCTTCGAGCCGGTGGACACCGGGCTGTCGACGGTCCAGGTGTACGACGTGACGTTCGCCGGGTTCGGCGGGCACCCGGTCAAGGGCTGGCTGCGGCTGCCGACCGGGGCGGCCGAACCCCTGCCGCTGGTCGTGGAGTTCATCGGCTACGGCGGCGGACGAGGGCTGCCGCACGAGAACCTGCTGTGGGCGTCGACGGGCCGGGCACACTTCGTGATGGACACCCGTGGCCAGGGCAGCGCCTGGGGCGGCGGGGGCGGCACGGCCGACCCGGTGGGCGCGGCACCGGCGTACCCCGGCTTCATGACGCGGGGCATCGACGCGCCCGAGAACTACTACTACCGCCGGGTGTACACGGATGCCGTGCGCGCCGTCGAGGCGGCCCGCTCGCACCCGCTGACCGATGCGGCGCGGACCGTGGCGGTCGGCGCCAGCCAGGGCGGCGGCATCACCCTGGCCGTCGGCGGTCTGGTCCCCGACCTGGTCGCGGTGGCGCCGGACGTGCCGTTCCTGTGCGACTTCCCGCGCGCGACGACGCTGACGGACCGTCACCCCTACCGGGAGATCGGTCTGTTCCTCAAGACGCACCGCGGCCGCTCGGCGGAGGTGCTGCGCACGCTGTCCTACTTCGACGGGGTGCACTTCGCGGCCCGGGGCCGGGCGCCCGCGCTGTTCTCGGCGGCGCTGGAGGACCAGACCTGCCCGCCGTCGACGGTGTTCGCCGCGTTCAACACCTGGGCGCACGAGGACAAGGCGATCGAGGTCTACGACTTCAACGACCACGAGGGCGGCGGCCCCTTCCACGAGGCGGAGAAGGTGCGCTGGCTGCGGTCGTACGCCTGAGGCGGCGGGCGGACACACGAGCACTTCCCCCCAGTGCGGCCGGTCGGCACACGCGCGGCACCCGGGTCGCGGCGTCGCGACCCGGGTCTCCCGGCGACCGAGGCGGGCCGGGTGGCCGAGTTGGCGCACGCGCGGGCCGGGCAGCGAATAGGCGGCGATCTTCAGCCAGTCGGCATCCGCCGCGCTGGTGGGGTCGAGGCGGGGCCCGGTCCGTGGTTGTTCCCGCGGGCCCGCCCGGATGGGGCCACGCATCGCGGGCGCCACGGATTGGGTTTCGGCCGAACCGGCAGGACACTCTTCCCTGATGGTTTAGACCAGTGCTAATTGTGGTCGCGCAACGAGCCCGCACGACTACGTCTTGTCACAACAGGAGGGCGCGGCATGGCCCGCACCACCCCGCACGAACCCGCCCAGATCGACGACCGGCCCCTGTACGGACGGATCGCGGCGCTACTGCTCGACGAACTGCGCGAGGGCACCATTCCACCGGGCGAACGACTGCCGGGCGAACGGCACCTGGCCGCGCACTTCCACGTCAGCCGGGAGACCGTCCGGCAGGCGCTGGAGCTGCTGCGGCGCAGCGGTCTGGTCACCACCGACCGGCGGGGCAGCCATGCGACGCTGCCCGGTCGGCCGGTCGAGGCTCAGGGGACACCGGCCTTCCCGCTGGGCGCCCACTCGGCCGACCCGTCCGCGGTCGACCGGGCCACGGTGACCTGGCAGGCGCCGCCCCCGGAGCACGCGCGGCAGCTTGGCCTGGCGCCGCACCGGCCGACGCTGGTGCACCACTACCGGTCGGCCACGCCGGACGGCCGGGCGCTGCGGACGGCGGTGACGTCGTTCTCGGCGGTGGCGCTGGCCGAGGTCGCGGAGCTGGCCCGCTACCGGGGCCGGGCGGACGGCGCCACCCCCGCGGAGCTGCGGCGGGCCTACGACTGGATGCGCAAGGCCGGCCTGTCGCTGCACCACCGGGATTCCATCACGCAGGTCGACGGCGCCTTCTCGGTGCGGGTGACCCGGCGGGTGCACGACCAGTACGCCCGGCCGCTGGAGATCACCGATTTGGTGGTGAACGCGGAACGGGACGCCCTGGTCTACGAGTTCACGCTGCCGGCCGCCGGCTGAGCCCGCCGGGCCACCACCAGCCGGGCCCGTGGGCTGCCGTCGCCGCGCCGCCCGAACTCGGGCAGGGCCCGCAGCTCGACGGTGAACCCGGCGCGCTCCAGCTCCCCGATTACTCGGCCGAGCCGGAAGGCGCGATAGTACATGACGAACGGCGGCCGCCACAGCGCGTTGCGCACCCGCATCACCGCGTCGAAACCGAGCAGCATCCAGAAGCCGGCCTGCGCCGGACGGGGCGGGGCGAGCACCGGGAAGGCGAACCGGCCACCCGGCCGCAGGGCGGCGTGGACCTGGGCGAACAGCCCCGGCAGTTCGCGCGGCAGGAAGTGACCGAACGCCCCGAAGGAGACCACGAGATCGAAGGAGGCCGTGAACGGCAGGGCACGGGCGTCGCCGCGTACCCAGGCGATCCCGGGCCCACCGGCGGGCCGCACCCGGTGCCGGGCGACATCGAGCATGCCCGCGCTGAAGTCGACCCCCGTCACGCTCCGGCGGCACAGCCCGGTCAGCACCTCGGTGCCCGCGCCCGTGCCGCAGCACAGGTCGAGCCCGTCCTCGAACGGGCCGAGCGGAGTGAGCGCCTTCGCCACGGACCGCAGCACCTCGTCGGGCGTCCGGAAGGGGGTGTGGTCGAACTTCGGGGCGAGCAGGTCGTAGCCGCGGTCGACGGACGACAGCGCCTGCACGGCGAGTTCACGCAGGCTGGGGCCTTCGGGACCGAACATCTCCTCAGCCTAGGGCCACCCGCTCGCCCAGGATCGCGAGGACCCGCTCGCACCAGCGCAGGTTCTCCTCCTCGAAGGAGATCCCGGCCATGAGGGTGAGGTACGGGCCGACGCGATCGGCGGTGCGCAGGTACTCGTCCTCGGTCCGCCCGTCCAGGAGGCGGTCGCGGACCCGCCGGTAGCGGTCGAGCTTTCCGCGTGCCCAGCCCATGCGCTCCTCGATCAGCGCGCGGGTGACCTCGGGGTCGCCGCGGTCCATCGCCTGGATCTTGATCAGGAGTTCGTCGCGGATGGCGGTGGGCCGTTTCGGCGGCTCGGCGGCGAACGCGTCCAGCTCGGCCCGGCCCGCCTCGGTGAGCGTGAACATCCGCTTGTTCGGCCGCCGTTCCTGCTGCACCGTCCGGGCCTGGACCAGCCCGTCCTGGGCCAGGCGCTCCAGCTCACGGTAGAGCTGCTGCGGGGTGGCGGGCCAGAAGTTCGCGAGCGAGACGTCGAAGGACTTCGACAGCTCGTAGCCCGAGGCCTCGCCCTCCAGCAGGGCGGCCAGGACGGCGTACTTGAGCGACATATGGACAGGCTAGCAGTCGTTGATTAATCTCATCCGCGTCTATTCAATTAATTGACTATACGAGGTGATCCGATGCACGCGTTCCGCGCCGCGGTCGAGGCCGGGGACATCGACGCCGTCGAGGCACTGCTGGCCGAGGACGTCGTCTTCACCAGCCCGGTCGTCTTCAAGCCGTATCCGGGCAAGGCGATCACCGCGGCGATCCTGCGCGCGGTCTCCCAGGTCTTCGAGGACTTCCGGTACGTCCGTGAGATCGGCGACCCGGCCGCGCCCGACCATGCGCTGGTCTTCACGGCCCGGGTGGGCGACCGCGAGCTGACCGGCTGCGACTTCCTGCATGTGAACGAGGACGGCCTGATCGACGAGCTCATGGTCATGGTCCGCCCGCTGTCCGGCGCGCACGCCCTCGCCGAGGCCATGGGCGCCCGGTTCGAGGAGATCGCGAAGGAGGCGGAGGCGCGGTCGGCATGAGCGCCCCTCCGCCCCGCGGGCGTCAGGCGACCGTAAGCGTGATCGCCACCTACGTGACGGGACGTGGCGCACGGCCTCGTCGACAACGCGGACATCCCGATGGAACCGCGGCACGACGAGGCCGAACTCGCCGGCCGAAGCCCGGCGTTCGCGGTGCACACGACCGGCGCGCCGGTCAGCCCTTGAGCTGCCCCAGCGTGGCCTTGGCGTCCTTCTTCAGCCAGTCCTTCACGTCGCTGAGCGCGGGCGGGTTCTTGTCCTGGTCGTACGAGGTGAGGTAGGCGCTGTAGCTCATCGTGTACGTCACCCAGCCGTCGCGGACGGCGAGCGTGGCGTAGCGGGAACCGCTGCTGGAGGAGCCGCTGGTGGTGTCCTGGCTGACGAGGTAGGCCTCGTCGCCGATGCCGCTGACCGGGGAGACGTCGTAACCGGTGTGGCTGTCACCGTAGTTCTTCCAGGTGGCCGTGAACTCGGGCCCCGGGTCCGTCTTCTTGTGCAGGTCCAGCTGCATGGACAGATAGGCGTCGGCATACGAGGAGCCGCTCTTCTTCAGGCCCACGCTGCAGTAACCCTCGTCCAGCGCCACGTTCTTGAGCGAGGTCTTGGTCGGCGAGGAATCTCCGTCGGGGTACTCCGTCTTGAAGGAGGAGTAGTCGGCGCTGGAGCACATGTTGGACGGCGCCGCATAGCCGCGCAGGTCCGCGCTGTCGCCCTTGCCGCCGACGAGGAAGACACCGGCGGCCCAGGCGGCGGAGGCGACGACCGCGCCGACCGCGGCCCACAGCACCGCCTTCCCGGCCCCGCCGCCCCCACCGGACGGAGGGACGGGCACCGCGGGGCCGTACTGGGGTGCCTGGGCGTACGGGTTCCCGTGCTGCGGCTGACCGACCAGTGTGGGCTGCGCGTAGAAGGCGCCCTGCGGCGGGGACTGCGGGTTCGGGTAGGGGTAGGCGGTCGGCTGCGGCGGGACGGACGGCTGCTGCGGGGGCTGCGGGGGCGTGGACATCTCCTGAACATAGTCCACGGTTGACGGTCAAGTCCCCTGACGTCCGGGACCGTTATGGTCTGGGGACATCTGGTGCGGTTCCCCGGTCCTTCATCGTCCACCGCGGTCCAGGCGGACGTGCGCAGGCTGTTGCCATAGACGCGGACGGCATCATGTTGACCCAGGCGAGTGCACGGGTATAGTGCGATCAGCGCATGTGCGTGTCCCGTCGTGCGGACACCGGTGCCGCCGTCTCCACCATCAGCCCCTCGGCCGAGCCTTCCGACCGGCCCGGGCTTCTTCTCTGCACCACCTCGTGACCAGCGCGTCCGCGCCGTACCCGAGGTGCCGTTCCCGCCGCCCGGAGGCAGTTGTCGAGGCAGTTTCCGACGCCTCCCGCTCGCGGCCCCTCCCCCCTTCCCACTCTCCTCTTCCGTCCGTGAAAGGACCCACCTCATGACCACCACACTCGAACACCTTCCCGCGGCCCAGCAGGCCCCGGCCGCCCGGCTCGTCACCGGTGTCCTCGACATCGACACACACGGGAAGGGGCAGCTGCGGGCCGCTAGCCTGCTCCCCTCCCCCGCCGACCCCCAGGTCCCGCCGGCCCTGATCCGGCGCCACGGGCTGCGCAAGGGCGACCTCGTCGAAGGCGTCCGGGGCGACCGGCGCACCCTGACCGAGGTCACGCGCGTCGACGGACGCGAGCCTGCGGACCTGCGCGGCCGACGCCACTTCCGCGACCTCACACCCCTCCACCCGCACGACCGCATCCGCCTCGAGCATCCCGGATCCGGACCGGCCGGGCGCGTCATGGACCTCTTCGCGCCGGTCGGCAAGGGCCAGCGCGGACTCGTGGTCGCCCCGCCGAAGAGCGGCAAGACGGTGCTGCTCCAGCAGCTGGCCGCCGCCGTGGCCGGCAACCACCCCGAGTGCCGGCTGATGGTCCTGCTGCTGGACGAGCGTCCCGAGGAGGTCACCGAGATGCGCCGCTCGGTGCGCGGCGAGGTGTACGCCTCCACGTTCGACCGGGCGGCCAAGGAGCACATCGCCCTCGCCGAGCTCGTCGTCGAGCGGGCCAAGCGCCTGGTGGAGGCCGGCGAGGACGTCGTGATCCTGCTGGACTCGCTGACCCGGCTGTGCCGGGCGCACAACAACGCCTCCGCCGCCGGCGGCCGCACCCTGAGCGGCGGTGTCGACGCGGGCGCGCTGCTCGGCCCCAAGCGGTTCTTCGGCGCCGCCCGGCAGGCCGAGGAGGGCGGCTCGCTGACCATCCTCGCCACCGTCCTCGTGGACACCGGCTCCCGCGCCGACGGCTACTACTTCGAGGAGCTGAAGAGCACCGGCAACATGGAACTGCGCCTGGACCGGGAGGCCGCCGCCCGGCGCATCTTCCCCGCCGTCGATCTGGACGCCTCCGGCACCCGCCGCGAAGAACTCCTCCTGACCCCGGACGAGTTGACGACCGTACACGGCCTGCGCCGCGTCCTGCGCTCCCGCGAGGGCACTTCTTCCGGCCTGGAGACGCTGCTGGAGCGGCTGCGCTCCACCCCCGACAACGCCGCGTTCCTGCGCCAGATCCGGCCCACCCTGCCCGCGGGCTGACCCCGCCGCCAGGACGTCGGGGTCCGGCATCCGGGTTGCTCGCGTGGGCCGAACGGCCCTTGTGGCGCGAGGCTTGGCAGAGCTGTTCGTACGTTGGCTCCATGGTCACCGGATTTTCTCGTCGGGCACTCGTGTCGGCCTGCTCCCTGTGCGTGGCGGGCGTGCTGGCACTCGGGCCGGCCGCCGCCCGCGCCGGGGCCCGTGCCGGGGAACCCGCCCCGCCCGAACCCCGGGCCGTGATGCCCGGGCCGTCCCTGCTCTACCGCTCCGGCACCCAGGTCCGGCCGCGCCGGGGTGCGCCCGAGGTGCCGGAGGTGTCGGCGCTGTCCTGGGTGGTGGCCGACGCCGGCAGCGGGGCGGTGCTGGCCGCGAGCGACGCGCACCGCAAGCTGCCGCCCGCGAGCACCCTCAAGACACTGTTCGCGCTCACCCTGCTGCCGTCGCTGCCCGCCGGGATGTGGCACACCGTGCGGGACGAGGAGTTGGCGGACATCGGCCCGGGCAGCAGTCTGGTCGGCGTCCAGGAGGGACACTCGTACCAGGTGGCCGACCTGTGGCGCGGGGTCTTCCTCCGCTCGGGCAACGACGCCGTGCACGTGCTCGCCTCCCTCGGCGGCGGCTGGGCGGCCACGGCCGAGCGGATGCAGGCCAAGGCGCGCTCGCTCGGCGCCATGGACACCCATGTCGTCTCGCCCGACGGCTACGACGCCGACGGCCAGGTGTCCTCCGCCTACGACCTGGCGGTCTTCGGCCGGGCCGGGCTGCGCGACCCCCGCTTCGCCCGCTACTGCTCCACCGCCGAGGCGTACTTCCCCGGTGACGGCTCGTCGTACGGCATCCGCAACACCAACCGGCTGCTGACCGGTGCGGACGGCGTGGTGAAGTATCCGGGGCTGATCGGCATCAAGAACGGCTACACCACCAACGCGGGCAACACCCTGGTGGCCGCGGCCCGCCATGGCGGGCGCACGCTGGTGGTGACCGTGATGAACCCTCAGGAGGGCGGCGGGTTCACCGTGTACGAGGAGGCGCGCGAGCTGCTCGACTGGGGCTTCGAGGCGGCCGACCGGGTGGATCCGGTCGGCTCGCTGGACGGGCTGGCCGTCAGGTCACGGCAGCCGTCGCCGGCGGCATCGGTGCCCGTGGCGACGTCGCGGGCCGCCGACGGCACGGGCTGGCCGGGTCCCGGCGTCGTCGCGGGGCTCGCGGGACTCGGCGCCGGAGCCGTGACGCTGGTGCTGCGGGGCAGGGGCAGCCGGAGCGCGCGCGGCTGACCCGTCGGCAGGCCGAGCAGCAGGCCCAGTGTGATCCACGTGTAGGTGTTGCTGCCGAGGAAGCCGCCGATGCCGGAGGAGTCGTCGAACCACAGCCACACCACGCTCGTGCACAGCACCGCGTACAGGGCGCCCGCGATCCGCGAGTGCCCGGTGCGCAGCAGCACGGCGAAGGACGGCAGCAGCCACACCAGGTGGTGCACCCAGGTGATGGGGCTGACCAGGCAGGCCGCCGCCCCGGTGAGCGCGAAGGCGGCCGTCCAGTCGCCGGCCGTCACCGCCCTGCGGGTCCGCCATGCCCAGACGCACAGGGTGAGCAGGACCGCCGTCGCCCACAGCGGGCGACCCGTATCGCCGAGGCGGGCCAGCACACCCTGGAGCGACTGGTTCGAGACGTAGGCGAGGCGGCCCACCCTGCTGGTGTCCCACAGCGCCTCGGTCCAGTAGAAGCGCGAGGCCGCCGGGTCCGCCCAGGCGGCCAGCGCGGTCGCCGCGGCGGCGACGGCCGTCGCGAGGGCGGCCGCCCGGCGCCGCCCGGCGAGCAGCAGCAGACCGATGAACAGGGCGGGCGTGAGTTTCACCGCGGCGGCGAGCCCGATCCCGGCGCCCGCCCAGCGCTCCCGGCCGGTCGCCAGCAGCCGGCAGTCGCCCAGGACGAGGGCGAGCAGCACCAGGTTCACCTGGCCGAAGCTGAAGGTGTCCCGCAGCGGCTCGAACAGCGCGAGCAGACACAGGCACAACGACCAGCGGTACCAGCCGTGCCGTCGCCAGCCGGGCCCGGCCAGGATCCGCAGGATCACCGCCAGCGCGGCCAGGTTGACCAGCAGGGACACCGCGATCGCCGAGTTCCGGTCCAGCAGCGCCAGCGGGAGCATGGCCAGCGCCGCGAACGGCGGGTAGGTGAAGCCGTACGAGGTTCCCGGCACCTGGTAGTCGTAGATCCGGCCGCCGTGGTGCACCCACATGTGCACGGTGCCGTAGTAGACGCGCAGGTCGAAGAAGCCGCGCAGCAGCGGAACGGTGGCGGTGAAGACCGTCACGGCCGCGACGAGGGCGAGGACGAGAAGCACCCGGCCGCGGTCGGTACGGGGTCGCAGCGGCCCGCTCACGCCATGCGTCCCGGTGCCGGTACCTGGGCCGCCTGGTGGGCCTGCCACAGGACGACCACGCCGAGCACGCCGCCGGAGCCGGCGAGCACCAGTTGCCCGAGGTCGGCCGGCCCGCCGCTGGGCAGGACGGCGAGGGCGAGGACGCCCGCCAGGGCCGCGACCCGGTGCCGTACCGAGGTGTTGGGTGCGGCGGCGGCGATGAGGAACAGGCCCCACAGCACGTACCAGGGGCGGATCGCGGGGCCGAACACGGCGATCGTCAGCAGGCTGAGCCCGAGGGCGTACACGGGTCTGAGGCGCAGCCGCAGCCATATCAGGGCTACGGCGACGGCAGTGGCCGCGAGGCCGAGCAGATGCCAGGCCGGGACGGCCAGCGGGGCCAGGCTGCTGCCGAGATGTTCCAGCAGGGCGCCGGTGGCGCGGCCGAGCAGGCTGGTCAGGGCCCAGTTGTGCGGGGACACCGGGGTCTCCAGGGCGCCGATCCAGCCGTAGCCGGTGCCGGCGACGGCGGTGGCGGCGACCGTGGTCGCGGCGGAGGCCGCGGCCGCGGTGAGGGCTGCCGGCAGTGGGCGGCGGCCGGAGCGCACCTGAAGGGCCAAGACCGCCAGCAGTCCGAGCGCGGCCGGCGCCTTGACCAGGGCGGCCAGGGTGACGAGGACGGCTCCGACGGCGCCGCCGGCCGGCCGGTCCCCGCGCGCGGCGACCAGGCCGAGCCCCAGCAGCCCGAGCATCAGGGCGTCGTTGTGGGCGCCCGCGACCAGGTGCAGCAGGACGAGCGGGTTGAGGGCGCCGAGCCAGAGGGCGGCGGCCGGGTCGGCGCCGCTGTGCCGGGCGAGCCGGGGCAGCGCCACCGCCATCAGGGCCACACCGAGCAGGGCGACCAGGCGCATGCCGAGCAGTCCTTCGGGCAGTTGGCCGCGGGTCAGGCCGGACAGTGCGGAGGCCAGGGCCATGAAGGCGGGGCCGTAAGGGGCGCCGGTGTGCTGCCACATCGGGGCCACCTCGTCGGCGAGCGGACCGCCGAGCTGGGCCGGGCCGTGGGCGTACACGTCCATGTGGTGGTCGGCCATGGCGCCCTGCGCGAGGTAGCTGTAGACGTCCCGGCTGAACAGCGGCGGTGCGAGCAGCAGCGGTGCCGTCCACACGGCGAGCACCAGCAGGAGGGCGCGCGGGGTGGGCGGCTGGGGGCCGCGCACCAGACGGCCGAGGAGCACCCAGGCCGCTATCAGCAGGACGACACCGAAGTACACCCCGACCAGGCCGAGCGCGGCCTGCACCGAGGCCGGGGCCAGGAGGTCCTGCACGGGCAGGGCACCGGCCGTCTCACCGCCCAGCGCGAGAAAGGCGGTGCCGGCCAGCCCGAGCACCTGGCAGCTGCGGAGATCGACGGGGAATGCCTTGGCCAACACTGGGTCAGCGTGTCAACGCCGGGTGGCCGGAAGGCGACGCTCCTCTCACCTGTAGGCAGCCCGCACGTGACCGGCATGTGAGAAACGATGACTTCCGGGCGTACGGGAGGTCACCACTTCACCCACACGCCATGGAACGGAACAGAACGGACGTGATCACAGTGGCCGGCAGCTCTGCCTACGCGAAGACCGGCGGCCTGGAGATGTACTACGAGATCCACGGCGCGGCCTCCGCACGCCCGCCCCTGGTGCTCCTGCACGGAGGCGCGTGCACCATCGGCCTGTCCTTCGGCGCCGTACTCCCCGCCCTGGCCGGAACGCGCCAGGTCATCGCCCCCGAACTTCAGGGCCACGGACACACCGCCGACGCCGACCGGGAGTTCACGGTGCCCGCGCTGGCCTCGGACGTGGTGGCCCTGCTCGACGAACTCGGCCTCGGGCAGGCGGACTTGCTCGGCTTCAGCCTCGGCGGGCTGACCGCTCTGGAGGTGGCCGTACGCCACCCGGACCGGGTCGGGCGGCTGGTCCTCGCCTCCGCGCCCTACCGGCAGGACGGCTTCCACCCGGAGTCCCAGGACCCGGCTTCCGGCTCGTCCCGGCTGCCGAGCCAGGAGGACTTCCAGGAGATCGCGGACGCGTACGCCGCGGTCGCGCCCCGCCCCGAGCGCTTCCAGGACCTGCTCGCCAAGTGCTCGGCCGTCGCGCACGCCCCGCTGCCCTGGACCGCCGATGACCTGCGCGGCCTGCGACCACCGACGCTGCTGGTCATCGGGGACGCGGACTTCGTCCGGATCGAGCACGCGGCCGAGATGCTGGAGCTGATCCCTCGGGCGCGCCTGGCGGTGCTGCCCGGTACCACCCACATGACGCTCATGCGCCGCACGGCCCTGCTGCTGCCGCTGCTGCACGAGTTCCTGGACTGAGTCTCCTGGACCGAGACGCCTGGACCGGTGTTCCCGGACCGGTCAGAACACCGAGAGCCCGGTCAGCGTGGTGAACCGGTCGAGGGCGGCCACGCCGGCCACCGAGTTGCCGCGTTCGTCGAGGCCCGGGCTCCATACGCACAGCGTGCACCGGCCCGGTACCACCGCGATGATCCCGCCGCCGACCCCGCTCTTGCCGGGCAGCCCCACGCGGTAGGCGAAGTCGCCGGCCGCGTCGTACGTCCCGCAGGTCAGCATCACCGCGTTGACCTGCTTGGCCTGGCTGCGGGTGAGCAGCCGGCTGCCGTCGGCGCGGACGCCGTGCCGGGCGAGGAAGCCGGTGGCGAGGGCGAGGTCGGCGCAGGAGGCGGTGATGGAGCACTGCCGGAAGTACTGGTCGAGCAGGACCGGCACGTCGTTGTCGATGTTGCCGTAGGAGGCCATGAAATGGGCGAGGGCGGCGTTGCGGTCGCCATGGGCGGTCTCGGAGGCGGCGACCTCCTTGTCGAAGTCCAGGGAGGCGTTGCCGCTCTCGGCGCGCAGAAAGGCCAGCAGCTCACCGGCCGCGTCTCCGGTACGGGTCTGGAGGCGGTCGGTGACGACGAGGGCACCCGCGTTGATGAAAGGATTCCGCGGGATGCCGTTCTCGTATTCCAGCTGGACCAGGGAGTTGAAGGGGTTGCCGGAGGGTTCGCGGCCCACGTGCTCCCAGAGTTCGTCGCCCTCGCGGGCCAGGTCCAGGGCGAGCGTGAAGACCTTGGTGATGGACTGCGTGGAGAAGGGCTCGCGCCAGTCCCCCACCCCGTACACCGTGCCGTCCAGCTCGGCGACGGCCATGCCGAAGCGGCGGGGATCACGGGCGGCCAGGGCCGGGATGTAGTCGGCGGCCCGGCCGCGGCCGGGCGTGCGTTCCATCTCCTCGGCGATGCGCTCCAGGACCGGCAGGAAGGCGAGGGACGACGTCGTTGTCATGATCACCATTGTGCCTCCGGACCGGCCCTGGAGCCCACTCGCGTACGGGTTGATATCTGCCCGTAACCGCAGGTCAGGCGGCAGGCGCCCCGCTGCCTGCGACGACCTCGGGGCGCAGCAGCTCGGCAAGCCGCTCGGCCGGCAGCAGGCCCTTCTCCAGGACGAGTTCGGCCACGCCCCGGCCGGTGACGAGCGCCTCCTTGGCGATCTCGGTGGCGGCCGTGTACCCGATGTGCGGGTTGAGGGCGGTGACCAGGCCGATGGAGTTCTCCACGGTGGCGCGCAGCCGCTCGGTGTTGGCGGTGATGCCGGACACGCAGCGCTCGGCCAGGGTCAGGCAGGCGCTCCGCAGATGGGTGATGGACTCCGACAGGGAGTGCAGGATGATCGGCTCGAAGGCGTTGAGCTGGAGCTGTCCGGCCTCGGCGGCCATGGTGATGGCGACGTCGTTGCCGATCACCTCGAAGGCGACCTGGTTGACCACCTCGGGGATCACGGGGTTCACCTTGCCTGGCATGATCGACGAACCGGCCTGCACCGGGGGCAGGTTGATCTCACCGAGTCCGGCGCGCGGACCGGAGGACAGCAGCCTGAGGTCGTTGCAGCTCTTGGAGAGCTTGACCGCGATCCGCTTGAGCACACCGGACATCTGGACGAAGGCACCGCAGTCCTGGGTGGCCTCGACCAGGTTGGCGGCGGTGACCAGCGGCAGCCCGGTGATCGCGGACAGGTGCCGGCGGGCGGCCTCGGCGTATCCGGTGGGCGCGTTGAGACCGGTGCCGATCGCCGTGGCGCCGAGGTTGATCTCATGGATCAGCTCGACGGCCTCGGCAAGACGGCTGCGGTCCTCCTCGATCATGACGGCGAATGCGGAGAACTCCTGACCGAGCGTCATCGGCACGGCGTCCTGCAACTGTGTACGGCCCATCTTGAGCACGTCACGGAACTCGACGGCCTTGACCGCGAAGGTGTCCTGCAGCACGGACATCGCCTTGAGCAGTCCACGGACCGCGAACACCGTCGCTATCTTGACGGCGGTCGGGTAGACGTCGTTGGTCGACTGGCCCAGGTTGACGTCCTCGTTGGGGTGCAGATACGCGTACTCGCCCTTGGCGTGGCCGAGCAGCTCCAGCGCGCGGTTGGCCACGACCTCGTTGGCGTTCATGTTGGTGGACGTGCCGGCGCCGCCCTGGATGACATCGACGACGAACTGGTCGTGCAACTTGCCCGCCCGGATCTCCCGGCAGGCGGCGACGATCGCACTCGCCTTCTCCGGCGCCAGCAGACCGAGTTCCTCGTTGGCGAGGGCGGCGGCCTCCTTCACGGCGGCCAGGGCGTCGATCAGATGCGGGTACGCGGAGATCGGCGTACCGGTGATGGGAAAGTTCTCCGTCGCACGCAGGGTGTGCACACCCCAGTACGCGTCGGCGGGTACGTCACGGTCGCCGAGCAGATCGTGTTCGCTGCGGGAGGTGGCGGCGGTCATGAGGGTACGGTCCTCTTTCTGAGGTACGGAGGTGAAAAAGGGGCGCGGGGAACTGCGCGATCAACCACAACGGACTCGCAGATCCAGGACGGCCGATCCAGCGGAGCGCTACGCACACGCAGTGAACGGAACCGGATCAAGCGCACGCACCGGACGCACACAACCCACCGGCTCCCCACCCCCCAGCAGGGGCTCTCCGGCGAACTCGGTGAGCAGCTCCGGGTCGACGCCCGCACGAGCGAGCGCCGCCGCCGCGACCGGAATCCGCGCCCGGTTCGCCCCGTCGGCGATCTTCACGGCGATGGCCCGGCCGTCGGGCAGTGCAGCGACCTGAACGCCCTCGAAGCCGTCCTTGGCCAGCAGCCCCGGCACGGCCCGCATCAGCGCGGCCACGTCACGTCCCGAGCCGGAGGCCATCTCGGCGTGGGCGCGCATCGCGTCGGCGACCCGGGCCTCGGGCGTGCCGGGAGCGGCCGAGGTGATCCGGGACAGGGCGCGGGCGAGGCCGTGCAGGGAGATGGAGAAGAGCGGCGCGCCGCAGCCGTCGACGGTGACCCGGGCGATCCGCTGGCCGGTCAGGTCCTCGACGATCTCCTGGATCGCCTGCTGGAGCGGGTGCGCCGGATCGAGGTAGTCCTTCAGGGACCAGCCGTTGAGCTGCGCGGTCCACAGCATGGCCGCGTGCTTGCCGGAGCAGTTCTGCGCGAGCCGCGAGGGCAGGCGGCCCTCGCGCACCCAGGTGTCCCGGACGACCGGGTCGAAGGGCAGGTCGGGGACGTTGCGCAGATTCTCCTCGGTGAGCCCGGCGAGTTCGAGGATGCGCCGGGTGCCGGCGAGGTGGCGTTCCTCGCCGGAGTGGCTCGCGGCGGCCAGCGACAGCAGCTCGCCGTCGAGGGGCAGTCCGGCCCGCAGCATGGCAACGGCCTGGAGGGGTTTGACGGCCGAGCGCGGGTAGAAGGCGGCCTCGATGTCGCCGAGCTGGAACTCGACCCGGCCGTCGGCGCCGAGGACGACTACGGAGCCGTAGTGGATGCCCTCGACGACCCCGCCGCGGATGAGGTGGGCGACGGGGGCGTGGAGGGGTTCGCGGACGATGGGTGCGTCTGCGGGGGAACTGCTGTACATCACTGCCTGCATCGTTGGGTTGGGGTCGGCCGGTACGCGGGTCACGCGTCGGCGCCGGTGGACGTGCGGGATATTCGGCCGCGGATGCCGTACCAGCCCGCGACCAGTGCTGCGACGATCAGCGGCAGACAGAGCACGGTGGTGCGTCCGGCGCCGCCGTCGGCGTACATGAGGACGAGGACGGAGGCGAGGAACGCCAGCGTCACGAGTTCCGTCCAGGGGGAACCCGGCAGCCGGTAGGACGGCCGGGTCAGCTCGCCCTTCTGGGTCTTCCGCCAGAAGAACAGGTGACAGACCATGATCATGCCCCAGGTCGCGAGGATGCCGATCGCCGCGAAGTTGAGGACGATCTCGAAGGCGTCGGCGGGGACGACGTAGTTGAGGCCCACGCCGAGGACACAGATACCGCTGGTGAGCAGGATTCCGCCGTACGGGACCTGACTGCGGCTCATCCGCGCGGTGAACTTCGGTGCCGAGCCGCTCATGGCCATGGAGCGCAGGATGCGGCCGGTGGAGTACAGGCCGGAGTTCAGCGAGGACATGGCGGCGGTCAGCACGACCAGGTTCATCACACCGCCGGCCGCCGGGACGCCGATGTGCGACAGGACGGTCACGAAGGGGCTCTCGCCGGCGCTGTACTTGTTCCAGGGCAGCAGCATGGAGAGCAGGACGACGGAGCCGACGTAGAACAGGCCCACGCGCCACATGATCGAGTTGATCGCCTTCGGCATGATCTTCTCGGGGTTCTCGGTCTCGCCGGCGGCCACGCCGACCAGTTCGACGGAGGCGTAGGCGAAGACGACACCCTGGATGATCAGCAGCATCGGCAGCAGGCCGTTGGGGAAGACGCCGCCGTTGTCGGTGATCAGGGCCGGGCCGGGGTGGTGGCCCTCGACCGGGTGCTGGGTGACCAGCAGGAAGATCCCGATGCACATGAAGACGACGAGCGCACTGACCTTGACGATCGCGAACCAGAACTCCAGCTCGCCGAAGATCTTGACGGAGATCAGATTGACGGTCAACACAACCGCGAGGGCGATCAATGCGATCAACCATTGCGGTATGTCGGAGAACATGCCCCAGTAGTGCGTGTAGGTGGCCACCGCCGTGATGTCGGCGATGCCGGTGGTCGCCCAGTTCAGGAAGTACATCCAGCCGGCGGTGTAGGCGCCCTTCTCCCCGAGGAACTCCCGGGCGTACGACACGAAGGCGCCGGAGGACGGGCGGTACAGGACGAGTTCGCCGAGGGCGCGCACGACCAGGAAGGCGAAGACGCCGCAGACGGCGTAGGCGATGAAGAGGGAGGGCCCGGCGTCGGCGAGCCGGCCGCCCGCGCCGAGGAAGAGGCCGGTGCCGATGGCTCCGCCGATGGCGATCATGTTGACGTGCCGGTGCTTCAGGCCTTTGCTGTAGCCGGCGTCTCCGGCGTCGACATGGCCGGACGAGGGGCGCGTCTCGTCTTTGAGGTGCTGCTCGCTCACGCCTCGGGTCCGCCTTCCGTGGGGAGGTCGTCCGTCCGCTGGGGGCGGACGATGTCGGTGAGGGTCGTCTCGACGCGGTCGAGGTGGTGGCTCATGGCCTGGACCGCGTCGTGTTCGGAACCGTCGATCAGCGCTTCGACGATGGCCCGGTGCTCGCGGTTGGACTGCTCGCGGCGCCCGCCCAGCTCGTTGAGGAAGGCCGACTGACGCGCCAGTGCGTCGCGGATCTCCTCGATGACCCGGCGGAAGACCGGGTTCTGGGCGGCCTCGGCGATCGCGAGGTGGAAGAGGGTGTCCATCGCGACCCAGGCCGTGGTGTCCGTCTCCCGCTCCATGCGGTCGAGCAGATGGGCCAGGTGGTCCAGGTTCTCCGGGGTGCGGCGCTGGGCCGCGTATCCGGCGACGGGGATCTCGATGTGCCGGCGCACCTCGAGCAGGTCGCTGGCCGCGTAGTCGCCGAAGGTGGGGTCCTCGACGGCGTTCGCGACGACGAAGGTGCCCTTGCCGGTCCGGGAGACCGTGAGGCCCATCGTCTGCAGCGCGCGCAGCGCCTCGCGGAGCACGGGCCGGGACACCTCGAGGGTGCGGCACAGCTCGGCCTCGGAGGGGAGCTTGTCGCCGATGGTGTACTCGCCGCGCTCGATGGCGTCGCGGAGGTGGCCGAGGACCGCTTCCATGGCGCTCACACGCCGGGGACCGAGACCACCTGTCTGGCTGTCTGACAGGTTCACGGGAGCGATCCTGCGGGTTGCACGCCGGGACTGTCAAGGCATCGCGTAAGGAAACATTCACGGGGCGCGGCGCCTGAATGCAGGCATCCGCACCCCGTGGGTGATCAGGAGGTTCGGTCAGGCGTTGAGCACACCTGTGGCGAGCAGGCCGAGCAGGCCGACGCCGATGACGATGCGGTAGATCACGAAGGCGTTGAAGGAGTGCTTGGCGACGAACTTCAGCAGCCAGGCGATGGAGGCGTAGGCGACCACGAAGGACACGATGGTGCCCACGGCCAGCGGGGCGGCGCCCACGCCCGCGCCGAGGGCGTCCTTGAGCTCGTAGATGCCGGCGCCGGTCAGGGCCGGGATACCGAGGAAGAACGACAGACGGGTGGCGGCGACACGGTCGAGGTCCCGGATGAGCGCCGTGGACATGGTGGCACCGGAGCGGGAGAAGCCGGGGAAGAGCAGGGCGAGGATCTGCGAGCAGCCGACCCACATCGCGTCCTTGAAGGACGTGTCGTCCTCACCGCGCTTGTGCCGACCCATCTGGTCGGCCGCCCACATCACGCCCGAGCCGACGATCAGCGAGCCCGCGACCACCCACAGCGAGGCGAGCGGGCCGTCGATCAGCGGCTTGGCGGCAAGACCCACGATGACGATCGGGATGGTGGCGGCGATCACCCACCAGGCGAACTTGTAGTCGTGGTGGTAGCGCTCCTCGCGGTTGGTCAGACCGCGGAACCAGGCGGAGACGATCCGCTTGATGTCCTTGAAGAAGTACACGAGCACGGCGGCGATGGCGCCGACCTGGATGACGGCGGAGAAACCGACGACGGACTTGTCGTCGACCGGGATGTGCATGAGTCCCTCGGTGATCTTCAGGTGCCCCGTGGAGGACACCGGGAGGAACTCGGTCACCCCCTCGACTACTCCGAGGACGACGGCTTGACCGACGGAGATGGCGCTCATGGGATCCAGTTCTGAGGAGAGTTGGTCGACAGTGTTGTAGACAGTACTTGCTGTGCCCGGACGTGTGGCAAGCGCTAGGCCCACAGGACGTGCGCGAGTGAGACACCGGCGAAGGCGGCGGCGAGTCCCGCCACCACGCTCGCGACGACGTTGACCGCAGCGTAGAGGCCGGATCCGGCCTCGGTCAGCCGCAGGGTCTCGTAGGAGAAGGTCGAATACGTCGTCAGCGCCCCGCACAGCCCGGTGCCCAGCAGAAGCTGCAGGTGGGGCCCGGCGGCCCCGGCGGAGGCCGCGCCCGTGAGCAGCCCGAGGACCAGGCAGCCGGTGACGTTCACCACGAAGGTGCCCCAGGGGAAGACCGAGTCGTGGCGGGCCTGTACGGCACGGTCGGTGAGATAGCGCAGCGGTGCGCCGACCGCGGCCCCCGCGATGACCAACAGCCAGTTCACAACGACTTCTTACCCTTCGGATCCGTGCCCCGCGGGCCGCTTTCGCGTCCCACGTACCGGACGACCTCGCACTCCTCCAGGGTCACGAGTCCTTCGTCGACGAGTTCGTCGAGCTGCGGCAGAAACGCCCGTACACGCTCCTCGGTGTCCACGACGACGACCGCCACGGGCAGGTCCTCGCTCAGGGACAGCAGGCGGGAGGTGTGGATGCGCGAGGAGGCGCCGAAGCCCTCGATACCCCGGAAGACGCTCGCCCCGGCCAGTCCGGCCGCGTGCGCGCGGTGCACGATCTCCGAGTAGAGGGGCTTGTGGTGCCAGGTGTCGTCCTCGCCGATGTAGACGGTCAGCCTGAGGGCCCGGCCGGTGAGTGACGTCATCCCTGCCTCCTGATCAGCACCCGGCGGGCGGCCACCGAGGCGAGCCACACCGCGGCGAGGGCCGCGCACAGCGTCGCGGCGAGA
Organism: Streptomyces sp. NPDC001709; assembly: GCF_053596375.1. Classification (NCBI taxonomy): domain Bacteria; kingdom Bacillati; phylum Actinomycetota; class Actinomycetes; order Kitasatosporales; family Streptomycetaceae; genus Streptomyces; species Streptomyces sp. NPDC001709. Next base: position 226,483 of record NZ_JBSFGB010000008.1, read on the forward strand.
TAGGCCAGCCCGATGCCGGGGCGGCCGGCGTCGACCAGCTTGCGGATGTCCACGGCGTAGGTGGAGAAGGTGGTGAAGCCGCCGAGCACGCCGGTACCGAAGAAGGGGCGGACGAGGCGGTGGGCGGCCCACACGTCGGTGATCAGCACCATGAGAACGCCGATGACGGCGCAGCCGACGACGTTGGTCCAGAAGGTCGCCCAGGGGAAGGCGCCGGGCGACGTGGGCCAGGCCAGGGTGAGCCCGTAACGGGCGCACGCACCCAGGGCGCCGCCGAGGGCGACCACCGCGACGACGGGGGCCTGGGTACGCCACTCGGACCGCCGCCGTGGCGTGGGGCGGACACGGAGGCTCTCGACTTCCGGGGCTGTCATGCTGCTTGGGTCTCCTGTTCGGCCTGCCCCGACGGGTGATCACGGCCGGGCACCAGCCTACCGCCGGGTCAGGGGACGACGGGCCGGGCACAGACCGCGACGCCCGGCTCCTGGAGGCTGCCGAGGACGAGACGGTCCCCGATCGCGCAGACGCTGGTGACCATGCGGAAGCCCGAGCGGCGGCGGGTGAGGTGCGCCACGGTCCGGCCGGCGTCGTCGAGGGCCAGCACCCCGATCGTTCCGCTCGGGCGGTACGGCGCGTGTACGGCGGCCCGGGCGGCGGCGCCGCGCACGGCGGGCGGGGTGCGGTGCAGCAGGTCCAGGGGCGGGACCCGGGGGCTTGCGAGCGCGACCCACAACGGGCCGTCGGGGCCCTCGCGCCAGAGGTTGTCCGGCATGCCGGGAAGCGTGGCGAAGAGGTCGGACTGTCCGGCGTGCGGGCCGGTGAGGTGGTAGCGGGTGAGGCGGCAGGAACCGGTCTCGGCGATCACCAGGAACGCGCCGTCGGCGGCTGCCGCCAGGCCGTTGGCGAACTGCAGCCCCTCCAGCAGGACTTCGGGCTCGCCTCCCTCGGGCGGCAGGCGCAGCAGGCGACCGGTGCCGGTGTGTCCGACGATGTCGCCGATCCACTGGTCCAGCGGGTAGCGGCGGCTGGAGACGGTGAAGTACACGGTGCCGTCGGGCAGGGCGACGACGTTGCTGCAGAAGCGGAGCCGCTCCCCCGCCGCCGCGTCCGCGAGGACACGGACGGTACCGGCGCCGGGGCCGTCCCCGGGGTCGACGCGCAGCAGTCCCCGTTCCGCGTCGCACACCAACAGGCCGCCGTCCGGCAGCGGTTCGACTCCGAGCGGCCGGCCGCCGGTGTCGGCCAGCACCTCCACCCGGGCCAGGCGCGGGTCGCCGGGGTGGTGGACGCGCAGGATCCGGCCGTCGCCCACCCCGGTCAGCACCCGCCCGTGCGCGTCGGGCACGACGTCCTCGGGGCCGCGGGCGCCCAGGGAGACGTAGTGGAGTGGGACCAGTGCCGTGGGTCGGTCCATGTGCGCTGCCCTTCCGCCGTGGGCCGGTCCATCCCGGCGGCCGGCCGTGCCCACAGTGTCGTCCCCTCACCACCCCTTCTCGAAAACCCGGGCCACCTCGGCGATGCGGATCTCGTCGCGCCGGTAGTACGTGCGGCAGCAGACGCGGCGGCTGCGCAGCAGGCCGAGCCGGGTGAGGAAGTCCAGGTGGGCGAGGGCGGTCCGGCGCGGCACGCCCAGCTTGGCGGCCACGGCGCGCGCGGTGACTCCCGTCTCGGCCAGATCGCGGCGACGGGGCGCCGGGAAATGCGCCGCGGGTTCCTTGAGCCATTCCAGAATCGTCTGCCGCATCCGGCCCGAGGGAGTTCCCATCATCCGTCCGCCTCCGTCCCCGGCCTCCTCGTACGCAGTGTTCCCACTGTGGACCGGGCAACTCCGTCGCGCAGGGGACTCGGCCGTCGTTGTCCGGTACCGAACGGCCGTGCGACCAAGGAGTGGGCATATGACCCCGGAAAATCGGCGGAGGCCCGGCCGCCCCTTACGGCCGGGCCTCGTCACCCGTGGTTCAGCGGTGGCTGAACCACGTCATGGAGGAGAGCGCCTTGTCGTCGTAGCCGAACAGGGCCTGGTTCTCCCAGCCGTTGCCGGAGGTGGCGTCGGTGGGGTCCCAGCCGTCGCCGGTGACGGCGGTCCAGGTCGCCTCCCAGTAGAAGACGCCGAGGCCGCGGCCGTTCGGGACGGCCTCGACGATGCTCGCCACGTCGTTCATCCACTCGGTCTGGCCGGCCACGGTCGCCGGGTAGCCGCTCACCAGCTCGCTCGTGGTATCGATCTGGTTCTCCAGGGAGTCGTCCTGGGCCAGGGTGAACGGGTAGGCGGTCTCGGCGACGAACACCGGCTTGCCGTAGCGGGAGGCCGCGTCGTCCTGGGTCGTCTGGAAGTCGGAGAGCGGGCCGTGCCAGTAGCCGTAGTACGACAGGCCGATCGCGTCGAACTTCACGCCGTTCGCGACGGCGTTGTCGAACCACCACTCCATGCCGGACTTGTCGCCGCCCTTGGCGAGATGCAGGGCCAGGACGAACGGCGGCGTATCACGCGGTACATCACCGCCGGGCACGTCGACGGGGTGCTGCTGGTCTCCAGCCACTCGGGCGATCCGGTCGCGCAGGAGCTTCGGGAGGCGGGTGTGCCGCTCGTGGCGTGCGGCAAGCCCATCGGGCTCGGCTCCAAGGTGAGTTACGTGGCCGCCGACGACCGGGACGGTGCCCGGGACATGGTCCGGCACCTGCTGTCACTGGGCCGGCGCCGGATCGGGGTGGTCACCGGTCCGCTGGACACCCCCGGCGGTGTGGAGCGGCTCGCCGGGTACAGGGAGGTGCTGGTCGAGGCGGGCATCGCGGTCGACGAGAGCCTGATCGTGTCCGGGGACTACAGCCGGGCGAGCGGGGAGGCGGGCGCGGAGCGGCTGCTGGCGCAGGCCCCCGACATGGACGCGGTGTTCGTCGCCTCCGACCTGATGGCGCAGGGCGTGCTGGCGGCGCTGCACCGGGCGGGCAAACGGGTGCCGGATGACATCGCTGTCGGCGGCTTCGACGACTCCCCGGCGGCGACGGCCGTGACCCCGGAGCTGACCACGATCCGGCAGCCGTGGGACCGGATCAGCAACGAGATGGTGCGGGTGCTGCTCGCGCAGATCGGCGGGGAGGATCCGGCGGCGGTGATACTGCCTACGGAGCTGGTGCGGCGCGCTTCCGCGTGAGCCGCCTTGGCGCGTCGCGGGGTGCCGGTAAAGGGCGTCAGGCGTCTGCGGCACCGTTGTGGCTGGTCGCGCCGTTCCCCGCACCCCTGCGGGGCGCGACCAGGCCCGTCTCATAGGCCAGGACCACCGCCTGGGCGCGGTCGCGCAGGCCCAGCTTGGCGAAGATGCGGGCCACGTGGGACTTGACCGTCGCCTCGCTCAGGGTCAGCTCGGTGGCCAGTTCCGTGTTGGACAGGCCGCGGCCCATGAGGGTCAGCACCTCCCGCTCGCGGGGTGTGAGCGCGGCCAGGTCGGTGGGCACCGTCTCCGGCGTCCGGTCGGCCTCGGCCGCGTAGCGCTCGACCAGGCGCCGGGTGATCTGCGGCGCGAGCAGGGCGTCGCCGGTGCCGACGAGGCGTACGGCCGCCGCCAGGTGCTCCGGGGTGACGTCCTTCAGCAGGAAGCCGCTGGCCCCGATGGAGAGCGCCTCGTACACATACCGGTCCAGGTCGAACGTGGTCAGCATGAGCACCCGGCAGCCGGGGATCTGCTCCAGGATGCGGCGGGTGGCCTCCAGGCCGTCCATGGCGGGCATGCGGATGTCCATGAGGACCACGTCCGGGCGCAGTTCGCGTGCCGCGGACACCGCTTCGGTGCCGTCCGCGGCCTCGCCGACCACCTCGATGCCGCGGGCGGTGAGGATCAACCGGAAGCCGGTTCGGATCAGTGTCTGGTCGTCGGCGATCAGTACCCGGGGCGCCCGCTCGGGCGCGTCCGCCGTCATGGACGGTCCCATGGACGGTCCAGGGGTATGCGGGCGCGGACGCGATAGCCGCCGCCGAGTCTGCGGCGGGCGTCCAGGTCACCGCCGTAGACGGCGACCCGCTCGCGCAGGCCGAGCAGGCCGCGGCCGGTGCCGCGGGTCGGCGGTCTCGGCGTGGCCGGGGCGGTGCCGGTGAGCACGCTGGGACCGGTGTTGAGTACCTCGACGCGCAGCGCGTGGTCGGCGTACCGCACGGTCACCTCCGCCTTGCCGCCGTCGCCGTGCCGGAGCGCATTGGTCAGGGCTTCCTGGATGATTCGGTATGCGGTCACGTCGATGCCCTGGGGCAGCGGGCGCGGCTCGCCGGAGATGCGGACCTCCACCGGCAGCCCGGCGAACGATATCCGGTCCACGAGCGGGCCGAGCCGGTCGAGGCCCGGCTGTGGGGCGAGGGGCCTGCTCACCGCATCCGCGTCCGCTCCCGGGCCGGTGTCCGGGCGTGCCGGGTCCGTGTCCGTGCCGTCCTGTGCGGGTGCCAGCAGTCCCAGCAGATGTCTGAGGTCGGTCATCGCGCCCCGGCCCGCGTCCTCGACGGCTCTGAGAGCCGTGGCCGCCTCGTCCGGCATCGTGCCCAGCACCTCGCGGGCGGCGCTCGCCTGGACCACCATGAGGCTGACGTTGTGACTGACGATGTCGTGCAACTCGCGGGCGATCCGGTCGCGTTCGGCAGCGATCGCGGCCTCCGCCGCGCTCTCCCGCTCGCGCTCCAGCAGCCAGCCCCGCTCCCCGACCGCCGCCTGCCAGCGGCGCCGGGTGCGCACCAGCGCCACCGTCAGCCCGAGAACGGCCGCGCACGCCACCGCGAGCGCCGCCGCCAGCACGTCGTTCTCCCCCATGCCGTTCATGGTCGCAGACGGCACTGACATCCGCATCGACCTGGGGATTCAGCGTTATCCATCCGTGGGATGAGTCCGCGCCGCAGTGCCATCCGGGGAGGGATGCACGGGGTGTCGTCCCGCGTCTAGCGTCCTGCCCATGGTCACCGAGGTGAGAACGGGAGACACCGTCGTACGGCTCGACGGTGTGCGCAAGGAGTACGGCGAGACGGTCGCGCTCGACGGGGTGTCACTGGAGATCCGCGCCGGGGAGGCGGTCGCGGTGATGGGCCCCTCGGGGTGCGGCAAGTCCACGCTGCTCAACATGATCGCCGGGCTGGACCGGCCGACGGCCGGAAGTGTCGTCGTACACGGCGAGAGCGTCGGGGAGTTGAGCGAGAAGGGGCTCGCGCTGTACCGGCGGCGCAGGATCGGCATGATCTTCCAGTTCTTCAACCTCATCGACGATCTGTCGGCCCTGGACAACGTGGCGCTGGCCGCCCAGTTGACCGGCACGCCGGCCAGGCAGGCCCGTCGCCGCGCACTGGAGCTGTTCGAGGAGCTGGGCATCACGGACCGCCGCAACGCCTACCCGGCGGTGCTCAGCGGTGGTGAGCGGCAACGGGTCGCCGTGGCACGGGCGTTGATGAACCGGCCGGCGCTGCTGCTGGCCGACGAGCCGACCGGCGCGCTGGACAGCCGGGCCGGGGAGCAGGTGATGGACCTGCTGATCGACCTGAACCAGATCGGGCAGACGCTCGTCATCGTCACGCACGACCGGCATCTCGCCCAGCGCTGTGCGAGCCGCCTGGTGGAGCTGGCCGACGGCCGGGTGACCGGTGAGCACACCCTGGAGCCGTCGGTATGAGGGCGGTGTGGAAGGCCGCGCGGGCGGCGGTGCGCAGGCGGAGACTTCAGACGCTGGTGATCTGGCTGGTCACACTGGTGTCGACGGGGTCGATCGTGGTCGCGCTGGGGCTGGTGGACGCGGCGTCGGCGCCGTTCGACCATGTCTTCGGCAAGCAGCACGGACCGCACATCGTCGCCGGGTTCGATCCGGGCGAGGTGTCGGACGCGCAGTTGGAACGAGCCGCGATGCAGCCCGGAGTGGAGGCGGTGGCGGGCCCGTTCCCGCAGGCGACGGTGGACATCCCGCGCGACGCGGAGGACCTGGGGCTCGGCGGCGAGGTCACGGTCGTGGGCCGTTCCGGGCCCGGCGGCGCGGTGGACCGGCTGGACCTGTGGGCGGGCCGGTGGCCGACCCGGCCGGGCGAGATGGTTCTCAACCGGCAGTCCGACTGGACCGGCGCCGACATCGGCAAGAAGTTCCAGCTGCCGTCCGGGCCGACCCTCACCATCGTCGGATTCGCTTTCGATCTGAGTGACACGGCGGACGTGTGGGTCGCCCCGGACCAGATCGCGGCCCTGCACCCGAACACCACGCAGATGCTGTACCGCTTCCGGGACGCGTCCTCGCAGAGCGCGCTGGGCGCGGGGCTGGCCCGGGTGACCGAGGGGCTGCCGAAGGGCTCGCTGAGGGGATCGCAGAGCTATCTGACGCTCAAGCACCGGATCGGGAGCAACGCGCGCGCGTACGCCCCGTACCTCATGGCATTCGGCATCCTCGGCATCCTGGTCGCGGTGCTGATCGTCGCCAACGTGGTCGGCGGCGCGGTGGTGTCGGGCTTCCGGCACATCGGCATCCTCAAGGCCCTCGGGTTCACTCCGGGGCAGGTGCTGGGCGTCTACCTGGTGATGGTCTGCGTACCGGCCGTGCTGGGCTGCGCACTCGGCACGCTCGTCGGCAACCTGCTGGCCGAGCCGTTCTTCAAGTTCGTGTTCACGGGGCCGGACTCAGGAGTGCTGCACGACAAGCTCGGCATCGCGCCCTGGGTCGACCTGCTCAGTCTCATCGGCATGCCGTTGGTCTGCGTGCTGGCCGCGCTCGGCCCGTCCGTGCGGGCCCAGAGGCTGTCCGCAGCGCGAGCGATCAGCGCGGGCAGCGCACCGCGTGCGGGGCGGGCGCTCGGCATCCAGCGACGGCTCGCGGGGCTACGGTTGCCGCGGTCGGTGAGCCTCGGGGTGGGGTTGCCCTTCGCCCGTCCCGCGCGCAGCGCGCTCACCCTGGCCGCGGTGGTCCTGGGCGTGACCACGGTGACGTTCGCGACGGGCCTGGCGACGACGATGACCCTCTTCGGGGACGGCCGCAAGGGTGCGTACGACGTCACGGTGTACGCAAGCGACTACGTCCATGGCAAGAAGGTGCTGCCGGTCCACGGCGACCGCGAACTCCAGTCGATGCTGGGCGCGTTGCCGGGCGCGGCACGGGTGACGGCCCGGGGGGACGAGGACGCGCGGCTCGAGGGTTCCACACAGAGGATCGTCTTCGAGGGCCGGCGCGGGCCGGACCTCCCCCTGGACGACGTGCTCGTCCGGGGCCACTGGATGCACCGTCCGGGAGAGGTCGTGGTCGGCTCGGCCTTTCTACGCCGCAACGGGGCGCACATCGGTGACCACCTCCGGCTGCGCAAGAGCGGCCGCGCGGAGGAGGTCACCGTGGTCGGCGAGCTGATGCGGGAGAACGACCGGGTGGTCACCGGCACCTGGCCGACGTTCACCGCCCTGGTCCCGGACGGAAAGGCGTTCGCCTACCACGTCGAACTGCGCAAGGGCACGGACGCGGCGGCGTACGCGCGCGCCGCCCGAGCCGCCGACAAGGGGCTCAGTACCCAACTGACCGGCCCGAGCAGCGGCGCCCGGACCATCATCGACTCGGCGACCGCCCTCACCCTGATGCTGGCCCTGGTCGCCTCCCTCGGCGTGTTCAACACGGCCGTGCTGAACACCCATGACCGGCGCCGCGACCTCGGCATGCTGAAGTCGATCGGCATGACCCCACGCCAGGTGACGGTGATGACGGTGACGTCGATGGCGGTGCTCGGCGCGCTGGGATCCGTGCTCGGGGTCCCGCTGGGCATCGCGGCCTACGAGGTGGTGATCCCGCGGATGGCGGCGGGAATCGACATCACCCTGCCGTCGTACATGACGGACGTCTGGCACGCGCCGAAACTGGCCGGACTCGCGCTCGCGGGACTGGTGATCGCCGTCGTGGGCGCCCTGATCCCCGCCCGGCGCGCGGCCCGCCTCACCGTTGCCGAGGTGCTGCACAACGAGTAGGGACCCGGGGAGCCCGCAACCGGTCAGGATCGAAGAAGCCGGGGCGGGCTCCCGGGTCCTAACGTGAAGTGCACCGACGGAAAACCCCCGTCGGGCCACGTACCTGAGAAGGAGACTCCCATGACCGCCGGCGTGCAGACGATCATCTACCCCGTCAAGGACAAGGACCGCGCGAAGGCCCTGTTCACCGCCCTGCTGGGCGTCGAGCCGTACGCGGACCAGCCCTACTACGTCGGATTCAAGGCCGAGGGCCAGGACGTCGGTCTCGACCCGAACGGGCACGCCCAGGGCCTGACCGGGCCGGTGCCGTTCTGGCACGTCACCGACCTGCGGGAGCGCCTCGCGGCGCTGCTGGCGGCGGGCGCCGAGGTGGTCCAGGACGTGCGGGACGTCGGCAACGGCCGGCTGATCGCCTCGGTGAAGGACCCGGACGGCAACCTGATCGGCCTCCTCCAGGACGCGGCCGCCTGAGCACCGGCCCCCGTACACATACGCTTGCACCCGCACTAATTGCACACTCAACGATTGGCTGGATCGGTGCTACGGTGCGGGTATGGCAGTCAAGACGGCCGACGCCCGGCTCGAGGAACGGTGGCGGGACATCCTCGCCGTGCACGCACGCACGATGTGCGAGATCGACCGGGCCCTGCACCCGCACGGGCTGGGCGCCAGCGACTTCGAGGTGCTGGACATCCTGGCGACCGAGTCGCCCGCGGCGGGGGACCAGTGCCGGGTGCAGAACCTGGTCGGCCGGGTCCATCTCAGCCAGAGCGCGCTGTCCCGGCTCATCGGCCGACTGGAGAAGGACGGTCTGGTCGAGCGCTCGGTGTGCGCGGAGGACCGGCGCGGGGTGTGGGTGGCACTCACCGACAAGGGCCGCGCGCTGCACACCGAGGTGCTGCCCCTGCAGCGCGCCGTGCTGGAGCGCATGCTCACCGAGCAGGACCGTCAGAGCATCGGGCCGGACCGCTAGAGACGGTGCCGGACCGCTGGAGCACCAGCTCGGCCCCGTCGGGCAGGACCTCGACGCCCGCCTCGGCGACACGCGCGCGTGCCGGTGACGCCGGGTCGAGCAGCGGGTTCGTGTTGTTGAGGTGGGTGTAGATCCGGCGTGCTCCCCGATGGCGGGCCAGTGCCGCGAGCGTCCCGTCCGGGCCCGTGACCGGCAGGTGTCCCATGGCGGCCTGCCCGGCGCCGGACCGTACCGCGCTGCCCATCTCGTCGGCCGCGTAGAAGGTGCCGTCCATCAGCACGCAGTCCGCCCCGGCGCACAGCTCGTCGAGCGCCGGGCTCCAGGCACCCACACAGGGCGCGTACACCAGCACTCCCCCGCTGGCCAGTGACTCGACGCGGTACGCCGTCACCCACGGGCCGGCCGGTCCCGGCGCCTGCACCGGTACGTACTTCGGGATCTTCACGCCCACCGGATGGGCCGTGACCACCAGCCCCCCGGCCAGCACGAAGCCGCCGTCGGCCAGGCTGTCCGCCCACTCCCAGGGACGGTATCGGTCCAGGGCGGCACGGGCGGGGGCCAGGACCGCGCGGACCGGCGGGGCGGCGTAGACCTTGAGGCCCGCCGCTCCGCGCAGTTCGGCGAGACCGGTGACGTGGTCGGCCTCGGCGTCGGTGAGCAGCACACCGCGCAGCGGGGTCTCCCGGGGACCGGGTCCCGGCCGCAGCGCCGGCGTGGCGGCGAGCTGGGTGCGCAGATCGGGCGAGGCGTTCAGCAGCCACCAGTCGCGGCCGTTGCCGGTGACGGCGGCGCACTCCTGGGTGCGGGAGGGCAGCTCGCCGTCCCGGGCGGCCGCGCACAGCGAGCAGGCACAGTTCCACTGCGGGAAGCCGCCCCCGGCGGCGGTGCCCAGCAGGACGACCCTCACGACCATCGGCTCCTTCGCACACGTCCGGACCTGTCCTGGCTGGGATCTTCCCGCGTCGGGCCGGGGACTACCCGGCGGCGGGGGGCAGTTCCGGCCGTCCTTCGCCGGGCCTGCGGTCCGCCGGGCGCTCGGGCGGGATCGGGCCGCCGGGGAAGTCTCGGGGGCCGGTCCACAGCGCGGGTACAGCGTCGCAGCGGCGGCACAGCTCGTAGGCGATCGCCTCGTAGTTGACCCGCCAGCCCTGGAAGTGCTGCCAGGCGTCCTTGGATGGACGCTCGGCATGGAAACCGGCCGACTCCAGCATGGCCACGGCGGCGTCGAACTCGGCGAAGGTGAGCCGGATGGAGGCGTCCGGCGACGGGTCGGAGTCGAACGGGATGCGCAGCGCGCGGGCGATGTCGCGCAGGGCGGTGAATCCGGCCCGCAGGACCAGCCTGGCCTCCGGCGGGGCGAGCCGCGGGTCCAGGGCCAGCTGCATCGCGGCCGCGTCCATCACCGCGACGAGACCGACCAGCCAGCTGCGGTGCGGGCGCGGGGAGCGGAAGGTCAGCAGGACGGGGTACGTCGAGTGGCTCTCACCCATGTCCGAGGCGAGGCGTTCCCAGGCGCCGTACAGCGCGGGCAGCGCGGTCTCGGTGTCGACCAGCCACTGCCGGGCGAGGATCTCCGGCCCCCACGCCGGCTCGCCGGCCCGCGCCTGGAGCAGGGTGACCTCCAGTTCACGGCGGTTGTAGGCGGCGTACAGGGTGGGCAGATAGGCGATCTGCAGGGCGATCAGGACCGGTCCGGTGGCCGCGGCGACGAAGTCGAGCACCGACAGCCTCAGCCGGGCTCCGCCGGCGAAACCGAGGGTGAACAGGCTGGACCCCGCCTCCCGGAACGCGGTGGTCCAGGACAGCGGGGACAGCGAGTACAGCAGGAGGCCGAAGCCGAGCAGGGCACCGGCGAGCCAGGTGGCGAGCATGCCGACGAGCATCAGCGGGGCGAGCCAGGTCTGTGCGCGGTCGATGGATGCGTAGTCCTTGCGGACGGCTGTGAGCCGGAGGAGTCGGCGCAGCACCCACCACAGGCGGAAGACCAGCGCGGAGTAGAGGCCCCGGGGTACCACCAGGGTACGGAGGATGCTGGTCAGGACCAGCACCAGGATCAGGGCCCCTGCCGCGCCGACGATGTATTCCATGGGGTCATTTTTGCGCCCCTTCCAGGGGCGCGTTGATCATCGGGCCAGCAGCGTGCGTACCCCCTGTGACGTGAGCGTCAGGGCGTGGGTGGAGTTGCCGTCTATGGCCAGGGAGAGGTCCTCGTCGGGCCATTGGGAGGCGAGGGCGCCGAGGGGGATGAGGCGGTAGCGGGAGACGAACGGCAGGAGGTCGGCCATCTCGCCCTCTGTGGTGAAGACGGGGACGACCGGGTCGCCTCCGGGCTGTTCCAGGACGGGAAGGGCCACGGTCGTGGCGTCGGCGCCCTCTCCGTCGACCGCGTCGTCCGGCACGGGGACGAGCACGTCACTGTGGGCGAGGACGTCCAGCGCGGCCTCGTCCTCGGCGTTCTCGGCGAGCGTGTCCAGCGCCTGCTGGGCCGGCGTCGGCAGGTCGTTGTGTGCGGGTGTCTCCATGGCAGATCCCCAGGTAGCGACGGTCGTACGGGCCTCCCGGGGACGGATCCGCGCCCGGGCGTGCTCGCGCCTCGCGTACCCGGTGGGCCGCGGGACATGCGTGCGGGTCGGCAGGAGACGGCAGGAGATCCGGTGGGGGCGCGGCCTCCCCCTGGGGAACCGCAGCCGACCGCGCTCACGGCCGCGACCGCGTCAGCCGAAGGTGAGGGTCAGCTGGAAGTGGTCGGGGTCGAGCAGGCTGACGACGTGCTCGACGAAGGAGCCGTCGGCCGCCCGGCTGGTCCGCCGCGTCTCGAGGAACCAGTCGCCCGGCGCGCGCCGCAGCAGCTCCGCCTCCCGGGCGTCGACCGGCCGCCCGGAGATCCGCTGCTCCCCGTGGTCGGTCCGCAGCCCGGCGCGCAGCAGCAGCTCGGTGAGCGGGTCCTGGCCGAGGCCGCGGGCGGGCAGCTCGCGGATCACCGGCACCGGCGGCAGGAAGCAGCGCTCGTACGACACCACGGTCCCGTCCGCGGCCAGCTCCCGGGTCCGCTCCACGCACACGAACACGTCCTTCTCCAGGCCGAGTTCGGCGGCGAGGGCCCCGTCGTGCGTCTCGCGTACGGCGAGGGTCCGCACGGTGGTGTCCACGCCCCGTACGGGCAGCGCGTGGGCCCAGCCGAGCCGGTCGTCCGGCGGGCGGCCGTCGAAGAGGACGTAGGAGCCCTTGCCGGTGCGGGTGGTGATCAGGCCTTCCTCGGACAGTTCGGCGAGGGCCGCGCGGATGGTCGTACGGCTGACGCCGAACCGCTGGGCGAGGGCGTGTTCGCCGGGCAGCCGTTCGCCGGACGGGCGGCTGCCGTCGCGGATCTCCCGGGCGAGGATCCGGCTGATCCGCTGGTGCTTGAGCGGGACGCCGGTCACGGCCCGGCCTCCGCGAGCAGGTCGTCGACCGTGGTGACGCGGATCAGCGGCCGGTACAGCTCCATGATCTGCAGGGCCTTGACGTGGGAGTCGTCGTCCACGCCCGCGCAGGCGTCCGCGGCCACCAGCACCTCGGCACCGGCGTCGGCGGCGGCCAGGGCGGTGGACAGCACACAGCATTCCGTACTGACACCGGCCAGCACCAGACGGTCGTCCGGGCCGACGCGGGCGGCGAGTTCCGGGGTCCACTTGCCGAAGGTGGTGGCGTCGACGACATGGCCGGCCAGGTCGGCGAACCCGTCGGACAGGTCCCAGAGTTCGGCGTCCGGGGGCTGCAGGGCGAAGGGCCAGTCGTCGTAATAGGCGCGCCAGGCTCCGGTGGGTTGCGCGGGGGCCAGGAAGCGGGTGAAGGTGACGCGGTCGGCGAAGGCCGGCAGCAGGCTGCGTACACCCGCCGCCGCGTCGGCGTACCGGGGGGTGGCCCAGGGGCTCGCCCGGTCGGCGAAGACGCGCTGCATGTCGATGACGGCGAGGTGTCCGGCGGTCATGTGTTCAGCACCCCTTCGTCGGCCACCGGGCTCGGCGCCTGTGCCTCCTGGGCACGCACCCGACCCCGGCCCGGCAGCAGGGTGCAGAGGAAGGCGAGGGCCAGCGCGACCAGGACGCCGAGGTTGGCGTAGGCCCAGGCACCGGTCTTGCCGCCGAGGCCCAGCGGGCCGAGGAGGTAGCCCTGCCAGGCGAGCCAGCTCGCCGCGGTGTTGGTGACCAGGCCCCAGCCGACGGCCGTGGCGGCGAGGGTGAGGAGCAGGGGCGGCAGCGCGATGTCGCCGTAGCGGCCGTGCGGGCGGTAGAGGTCGCCGTCGTCGTAGTCGCGGCGGCGCAGGGCGAGGTCGGCGAGCATGATGCCGCACCACGCGGCGATGGGGACGCCGAGCGTGGTCAGGAAGCCCATGAACTGGCCGAGGAAGTCGCCGGCGAAGAACACGATGTAGACCGAGCCGGCGATCATCAGGACGCCGTCGACGAGGGCGGCCAGGTAGCGGGGGATCGGCAGGCCTGCGGAGAGCAGGGCCAGGCCCGAGGAGTAGATGTCGAGGACGGCGCCGCCGACCAGGCCGAGGACGGCGACCACGGCGAACGGCACCAGGAACCAGGTGGGCAGGATCGTGGTGAGCGCGCCGATCGGGTCGGCCGCGATGGCCTTGCTCAGCTGCTGCGAGGAACCGGCCAGCAGCAGGCCGAAGACCAGCAGGAGCAGCGGGGCGACCGAGGCGCCGAAGGTGGTCCAGCCGATCACGCCCCGGCTGGACGAACTGCGGGGCAGATAGCGGGAGTAGTCGGCGGCGGCGTTGACCCAGCCGAGTCCGAAGCCGGTCATCATGAACACCAGGGCGCCGATGAACTGCTGGGCGGATCCGGCCGGGAGGGCGCTGACGGTGCTCCAGTGGATGTGGTCGGCGACGAGGGCGACGTAGACGATCGTGAGGACGCCCGTGATGACGGTGATGGCCGTCTGCAGCCGCATGATCAGGTCGAAGCCCATGACTCCGCCGACGACGGTGAGCGCGGCCACGACGATGAGCGCGACCACCTTGGTCTCGGTGCCGCCGCCCCAGCCGAGGCGGCTGAAGACGGTCGCGGTGGCGAGCGTGGCGAGTGCGGCGAGGACGGTCTCCCAGCCGACGGTGAGCATCCAGGAGATCACCGACGGCAGCCGGTTGCCGCGCACGCCGTACGCCGCCCGGCTGAGCACCATGGTGGGCGCCGAGCCGCGCTTTCCGGCGACCGCGATGAACCCGCACAGCAGGAACGAGACGATGATGCCGAGCACGCCGGCGGCCAGGGCCTGCCAGAAGGAGATGCCGAAGCCGAACGCGAAGGCGCCGTAGCTCAGGCCGAGGACGGAGACGTTCGCCCCGAACCAGGGCCAGAACAGCGTGCGCGGGGAGCCCTTGCGCTCCGCGTCCCCGATCACGTCGAGTCCGTGCGTCTCCACCTGCATCGGGCGGCCGGAGGATCTGCCGTCGGTGAGTCCGAGGGGGTCCTGCGGTTGCGTCATGGCCGAGCCACCTGCCCTACCTGTCTAGACGTGTCTGTTTCACGCTAGGCCGGTGCACCGGGGGCGTCAAGGACGGTCGCTACGGCTGACCGACCGCCGGCGTGCGGCGGCTCAGTCCGCGGTGCGTACGGCGGGCAGGCCCAGGTCGACCGGTCCCGCGGCTCCCACGGCCTTGCAGGAGTCGTGGCAGTCCTTCTCCAGGCTGCAGCACAGCGAGCAGATCGCGCCCTGGTGGAAGGGGCAGCCGGCCATGTCGGGCCGCTCGAAGCCGGTCTCGCACACCGAGCAGGTCAAGGTGGCGGCCGAGGGCAGCCCGTCGGCCCCCAGCAGCGGCTCGTCCAGGCCGTCCGGGCGGGCGATGTAGTACTTGCCCTTGGTCAGCACCGCGAACAGCGGCGAGAGCACCATGGCCAGGAACAGCGCGATGAACGGCGAGAACGCCTTGCCGTAGGAGCCGAAGGCATCGAAGTACGCGGCGATGGAGACCGCCGACGCGATCAGCATGGAGCCGAAACCGACCGGGTTGAAGTGGTACAGATGCGCCCGCTTGAACTCGATGTACGACGGGCTCAGCTTCAGCGGCTTGTTGACGACCAGGTCGGCGACGACCGCGCCGATCCAGGCGATGGCCACGTTGGAGTAGAAGCCGAGGACGGTGTTGAGGAAGCCGAAGACGCCGCCCTCCATCAGCGCGAGCGCGATACCCACGTTGAGGAAGATGTAGACGACCCGGCCGGGGTGACGGTGCGTCAGCCGGGAGAAGAAGTTCGACCAGGACAGCGAACCGGAGTACGCGTTGGTCGAGTTGATCTTTATCTGGGACAGGATGACGAAGAAGGTGGCCAGTCCCAGCGCGACGGGCGCGGCGAACGTCCCGAACCCGTGGACGTACTGCTGGATCGGCTCGTTCGCCTTGGCCAGTCCCACGCTTGAGGCGATGAAGAAGGCGAGGAAGGCGCCGCCGATCTGCTTCAGCGCGCCCAGCACCACCCAGCCGGGCCCGGCGCCGAGGACCGCGGCCCACCACTGCCTGCCGTTCTCGGGCGTCTTGTCGGGCATGAAGCGCAGGTAGTCCACCTGCTCCCCGATCTGCGCGATCAGCGACAGCGCGACGCCCGCGCCCGCCCCGACGCCGATCATGCTGATGCCGGACCCGGTGGGCGAGTCACCCGCGAAGTGCGTGAACTCGGCGAACTTTCCCGGCTCCTGGATCGCGATGGACACGAACGGCGCGACCATCAGCACCAGCCAGACGGGCTGGGTCCACACCTGCATTTTCGACAGCGCGGTCATGCCGTACACGACGAGCGGCAGGATGATCAGGGAGCAGATGACGTAGCCCACGGGCAGCGGTATGTGCAGGCCCAGTTCGAGGGCCTGCGCCATGATCGAGCCTTCGAGGGCGAAGAAGATGAAGGTGAAGCTCGCGTAGATCACCGAGGTCAGCGTCGAGCCCAGATACCCGAATCCGGCGCCCCGGGTCAGCAGGTCCATGTCGATGGAGTACTTCGCCGAGTAGTACGAGATCGGGATGCCGGTGAGGAAGATGACCACCGCCGCGGTCAGGATCGCCACCATGGCGCTGGAGAAGCCGTGGGAGACGGCGATCGAGCCGCCGATGGCGAAGTCCGCGAGATAGGCGATGCCGCCGAGGGCCGTGGTGGCCACGACGTACGGCGTCCAGCGGCGGAAGGACTTGGGCGCGTAGCGCAGTGAGTAGTCCTCCAGCGTGTCGTTCCGGGTCCACCCGTTGTAGGTCCGGCCGCCCGGGGAGGACGGCGGGGCTGGCGGCGCCTGCTTGTCGACGGTGTCCGTCACGGCTGCTCCCTCTTCCTGCGGTCCGCCCCGGTGGGTGCCGAGGCGTTGCAGGGAAGGTTCGCGCCACGCCATTACCCCGCCGTTTCGCCGTCTTTACGACGGCGAACACGACGTCCCGGCTTCTTGCGCGGGCAGCCGCGGGTCGGCCGGCTCGGCGAGCGTGCGCAGCAACAGCCAGCTCAGTGCGGGCAGGAGGACGAGCGGGGCGAGGGCGGTTTGCAGGCGGAGGTCAGCGCAGTGCACGCGTACAGAGCGGGGCCGGGGACGAACACCACGCCCGCGACCGCCGCGACCGAGACCAGGTAGGACCACCGGCACACCGTGACCCGGTTCCAGCGCTCCGCCAGCGTGCCGCCCAGCACGGAGCCGACCGCGCCGCCGAGGTAGACCAGGAACAGCGCGGCGGTGCCGGCGGCCGCGCCCCCTCCCAGCCGTTGCTCCGCGTAGAGGGAGAGGAAGGTACCGAGCCCGATGAAGACGACCGAGCGGCACGCCACGGCCGGCGACAGCTGCGCCACGGAGGACAGCAGGGAGGCGGCCAGTACGACGCCCGAGGCTGCGGCGTAGCCGTATCCTCGCCTGGTGTCCCGCGGTACGGCGCCGACGGCCCGAGTAGCCGTACTCACCTCCCCGTGCCCGCCTACCCAGGCGGCCCCCCGGCGGCGTGGCGCGTGCCGTGCCGGAGCGGTCCGCGGCGAGGATGGCGGAGGGGAACAGCCGGCTGGGAGGCGGAGATGACGGTGAACCGTATCGGCCTGGTGGTACACGGCGGACGCCCCGAGGCCGTGGCCGCCGCGCGGACCGTGCGCGCGTGGTGCGCGGAGCACGCCGTGGGGTGCGCCGACATCGACGTGTGGCAGGAGGGGGCGCGGCACAGCGCGCTGGAGGAGGTCGAGGCGGCGGGCGATCCGGATCTCATCGTCACGCTCGGCGGTGACGGCACGTTCCTGCGCGGTGCCCGGCTGGCGGCCGAGCACGACGCCTTGGTCCTCGGTGTCGATCTCGGCCGCGTCGGCTTCCTCACCGAGGTTCCCGCCTCGGCGGTGCGCGCGGCGCTGGACGCGGTCCTGACGGAGCGGATCACCGTGGAGAGCCGGATGCTCCTCACCATGCGGGCGTCGTGCCGGCTGGAGGTGCCGGCGCAGATGGAGGCGTTGCTGCGGTACGGCCGCGGGCCGATGCTGCCGCCGCCCCGGGTCCGTACGGAGTGCGAGACGGGTAACGAGTGGGGTGTCGCGCTGAACGTCACCGCCCTCAACGACGTCGTCGTGGAGAAGCTCGCCAGGGACCGACAGGTGTCGGTCGGTGTCTACCTGGCCGGCCGGCTCCTGGCCTGCTACTCCGCCGACGCGCTGCTGGTGGCCACGCCCACGGGCTCCACCGCGTACAGCTTCGCCGCCGGCGGCCCGGTCGTCTCACCGCGCACGGAGGGCCTGGTGTTCACCCCCGTCGCCCCGCACATGGTGTTCAACCGATCGGTCGTCGCCGCCCCCGACGAGCCCGTCGCGCTGCGGATCCTCGAACGCTCGGGCCAGGCCGCCGTCAGCATCGACGGCCAGCTGCGCGGAGTGCTCGGCCCCGGGGACTGGATCGGCGTGTACGCCGCGCCACGCCGGCTGAAGGCGGTTCGGCTGGGCCCCACTGACTTCTACGGCCGGCTGCGCGAGCGCATGAACCTCACCGACGCGCCGGCCGCACTCGCCGACGGGGAGGCCGCTCCCCTGTGGCCGGTGACCACTCCCCCGCCCGGCGACCTGGCCCACCTCGCCCTGCCGCCCGTGCCCGCGGACGGGCCTGGGCCGTCCTGAGCCCACCGGCCACGCCGGCCAACGGGGTGTCCGCCCCGCGCGAGCGCCGGGTGCGCGTGACATCGGCGGCTTCGGGTCAGGCCGTGACGGATCCGCGGGTGCGGACGAACGGGTCGTGCCGTGACCGATCGGCGGGTGCGGACGAACAGGTCATGCCATAACCGACCTGCCGGTACGGACGAACAGGTCATGCCATAACCGACCCGCCGGTGCGGACCAACAGGTCACGCCGCGACCGACCCGCCGGTGCGGACGAGCGTCGGCAGCATGAGCGCGCCTGCCGTCACCGCGGCGGTGTGCAGCGCGGCCGCGACGGCGAGGTTCTCCGGCAGGGACGTATCAGCGGGGTGGGCCAGCGCCACGTACAGGACGAACGGGAGCTGCCAGCCGCTCCACGCGCACAGCGACCCCGTCCCCAGCCAGCCGAGCGTCAAGGGGATCCACCGCGGCAGCCGGGCGGGGCGGCCGCGGGCGATGGCCCAGGTGGCCGCCGAGGCGATGAACGCCCACAGCCCCCACACACCGGTCAGCAACCGCTCAGCGGCGCCGCGGTCCGCCGGATGCGCGACACCGGCCGTACCGCCGAACGCCCAGTAGATCCAGGCCGCCCCGATCAGCAGCCCGGCGCCCACCCCCCACCGCACCCGGCCTGCGGTGCCGGTACCCGCGTCGCCGACCCGGCCTGCGAACACGTCCGGCCGGCGCCGCCTGAGATACGCGGGCAGGGCGAGGGCCAGGCCGAGTCCCATGCCCACGAAGCTGGTCTGGATCAGCGCGGCCTCCCAGCCCGGCATGGTCGGGCCGCTGTCCTCGTGGTGCCGTGGCGTACCGCCCGTCAGGCCCAGCAGTGAGTCCAGTACGGCGTACGGCAGTAGAGGGACGAGGAAGCCGGTACCCACCCAGGCGACACCCGCGACCCACCGCTCCGGCAGCCGCATGCCCCAGGGCCGTACCAGCGCGAGGGCCATGGCGATTCCGAGGCCGGCCATGCCGATGGTCGCGGTGTTGAGCACGAGCCACCCCGCCAGGCCGAAGCCCTCGCCGATCGGCAGCACTCCCGCGATCGCGCCGACCACCCACGAGATCTTGATCAACGCGTACGGCGCCATCACCGCCGCAGCCCCGTACGCCGCCGACCGCCCCAGCCGGTCGAAGCGGTCCCACGAGCCCAGCCCTTCCACGAGTTCCCCCCTGCGTCCCGCGGAAGCCGTGTGCTGGTCTTCCGCCTCCGGAAGGACCACACTCGTCGCCGCCCGGACCGGTCGCATCACGCGCAGGTCGGATCGCTCTCCGCCGTCCGGCGGAGACCCGGTGCCGGTGAGTTCGGGGGGAGGTTCGGCGGACGCTCAGTTCGCCGTGGCCGGGCCGCGCCGTGGCAGCTTCCAGTTCGGGCGCGGGAAGTGGCATGTGTAGCCGTTGGGATAGCGCTCCAAGTAGTCCTGGTGCTCGGGCTCCGCCTCCCAGAAGTCGCCGACGGGCTCCACCTCCGTGACCACCTTCCCCGGCCACAGCCCGCTCGCCTCGACGTCCGCGATCGTGTCCACGGCGATTCGGTGCTGCTCCTCGTCGCCGTAGAAGATGGCGGACCGGTAGCTCCGCCCGATGTCGTTGCCCTGGCGGTCCCTGGTGGTCGGGTCGTGGATCTGGAAGAAGAACTCCAGGATGTCGCGGTAGCTCGTCGCCGTGGGGTCGAAGAGGATCTCGATGGCCTCGGCGTGGTCGCCGTGATTGCGGTACGTGGCGTTCGGCGTGTCGCCGCCGCTGTAGCCGACGCGGGTGGCCACCACGCCCGGCTGCTTGCGGATCAGATCCTGCATGCCCCAGAAGCAACCGCCTGCCAGGACGGCCCGCTCGGTTCCCACGGTCATCGGTCACTCCCTGACGCTTCAGTCCGGCGCGGTTGTCGTCGACGTGCCGGATGCACGGTCACCCAGCCTAATACCGCCCACGGACAACCGACGAACGATCACTGCCGGACGCCGTGCCGACCGGCAGCCAACTCTTGCCGACCAGCCCCGAGTTCGCCGCGGACCGTACGCGGCCGCAGACATCAGGAATCCGGACGGACACAGTTGGTCTAGTCCTCTTGACGGGGTGACTCGCGAGCTGTTTGGTATGTACCAACGCCCAGCCCCATGCGGCGTCACCCCACCACTCCCCGCCCTAGGGCATCCCCGAGGGGGGCACTGTCATGCACCTGGCAAGATTCGCGGCTTCCGCATGCTCGCTCGCGCTCGCGGCCACCGGCGCCGTCGTCGCTCTGGCACCGCCCAGCAGTGCCGCGGCGAGCAGCGTCTATTCCGTGGCTCCCTACGTCGACATGTCGAACAGTCAGGAAGGACTGCTCGACACCGCCATCACCGGACACCAGCTCAAGGCCTACACCGCGGCGTTCGTCCTCGGCACAGGCTGCAACCAGATCTGGGGCGACACCCTCCCCATCGGCAACGACTCCTACACCGACCCCGAGATCGCCAAGGCGAAGTCCGAGGGCGCCTCCGTCATCATCTCCTCGGGCGGGGCGAGCGGTGAACCGCTCGCCTGGACCTGCTCCACCCAGAGCAGCATCGACGCCGGCTACCAGGCCCTCATCAACGACTACGGCGTCACCCAGCTCGACTTCGACGTCGAAGGCGCGGCCGTCGCGGACACGGCGGCAGCGGCCCGCCAGATGCAGGCGATGAAGGACCTCAAGGCGTCCAATCCCGGCTTGCGGTTCTCCATGACCCTGCCGGTGCTGACGAGCGGTCTGACCAACGACGGCGTCAACATCCTCAAGGCCGCCAAGAACGCGGGCATCAAGATCGACGTGGTCAACATCATGGCCATGGACTACTACGCCGGCACGGGCACCGAGATGGGCCAGGGCGCGGTCTCCGCCGCAAAGGCGACCCTGGCGCAGATGCAGTCCGTGGACTCCGGCTACGCCTACGCCAACCTCGGGATCACCCCGATGATCGGCAAGAACGACGACGGCTCCATCTTCACGCTCGCGGACGCCCAGACGGTGGAGAGCTTCGCCGCGCAGAACGGCGTCGGACGGCTGGCGTTCTGGTCGGTCAACCGGGACCAGCCGTGCAGCGGAAGCGCCAACTCCCTGCCCACGTGCAGCGAGATCAGCCAGAACAGCCTCGCGTTCACGGACGCGTTCGTACCGTACGAGGGCAGCACGGGCGGCGGGGGCGGAGGCACCACCAGTGACTTCGCTCTCTCCCTGTCGCCGGGCTCCGCTTCGGTCGCCCAGGGCGGTTCCGCGACCGCGACCGTCTCCACGGCCGTCACCTCCGGCAGCGCCGAATCCGTCAGCCTCTCCGCCTCCGGCGCTCCCTCCGGTGTCGGCATCTCGTTCAGCCCGGCCTCGGTGACATCCGGCGGCACCTCGACGCTGACGGCGACGGTCGGCTCGTCCGTGGCCGCGGGCAGCTACCCGATCACCGTCACCGGCACGGCCGCCGGCGGCAGCCACAGCGCGACCTACACGCTCACCGTCACCACCAGCGGCGGCGGGGGCGGAGGCGGCGGGGGCTCGCTGACCAACGCCGGCTTCGAAACCGGCAGCCTGAGCCCCTGGACCTGCACGGGCGGCAGCACGGTGGTCTCCGGCCCGGCCCACACCGGCGGCCACGCCCTCCAGGTCACCCCGAGCTCCAGCGGCACCGGCGAATGCGACCAGACCGTCACCCTCTCCCCCAACCACAGCTACACACTCACCGGTTGGGTCCAGGGGCCCTACGCCTACATCGGGGTCAGCGGCGGCGCCTCCGCCGGCACCTGGTCGAACAACACGAGCTGGAACCAGCTGTCGGTCAACTTCACCACCGGCAGCAGCGGAACCGTCACCGTCTACGTCCACGGCTGGTACGGCCAGGGCAACGTCTACGCCGACGACTTCACCCTCGGCTAGGCATCCGAACGTGCGGCGCACGACCGCCCCCCGGTCGGTCGGCCTCGATAGCATCGGGGTTGATCAGCCAGGGGAAGCGGGACGGCGGTTATGGGTGGGGCGATGCGACTGCGCGTGCCGGTGGGCGTGGATGCCGAGCGTTGGGTCACGCGTGCGGGGTGCCGTCGTGTCCTGTTCGTCGTGCACAACGTGACATCCGCGACACGTCTGTTGGACGTACTGCCCTTGCTGGACAGCGACCTGCGGCTGCAAGCGTTCGCCACCTGTACGGGATCATCCCCCTTCCTGGCCGGTGTGCCCGAGCTTCTGGCGCAGGTCGGACTGCCCGTACTGCCTTGGGAGCAAGCCAAGGAGCTCGAATTCGATCTGGTCGTTGCCGCAAGCTATGGGGGCGAACTAGGGGCATTCCAGGGCAGGTTGATCATCCTGTCGCATGGCGTCGGCTACAATAAGAGGCTCGCGACACCGGACACCGGACACCGGACACCGGACACCGGACACCGGACACCGGACATCCGGTCTTCGGGATGTCGCCGGAGTGGCTCCTTGAGGACGGGCGCCCCCTTGCCGCCGCCACCGTTCTGTCCCATCCCGAGCAGTTGGACAGGCTTCGGGCATCCTGCCCGGAGGCGGTCCCCACCGCCGTCCTCGCCGGAGATCCCTGCTACGACCGGATCCTCGCAGCTCTGCCCCACCGCGACCGTTTCCGGCGCGCCCTGGGCGTCGGGCCGGGTCAGCGGCTGCTCGTCATCAGCTCGACCTGGTCACCCCGCTCGCTCTTCGGCGGCGAGGACCGTGGGGCGAACGCCGGCGCAGATGACCTGCTGCCCTGGCTGCTGCCG
The DNA here is from genome assembly GCF_053596375.1 of Streptomyces sp. NPDC001709. Taxonomy (NCBI): domain Bacteria; kingdom Bacillati; phylum Actinomycetota; class Actinomycetes; order Kitasatosporales; family Streptomycetaceae; genus Streptomyces; species Streptomyces sp. NPDC001709. The sequence goes on from NZ_JBSFGB010000008.1 coordinate 249,255, forward strand.
CGCCTGGCCGCCGAGCTGCCCGCCGACGAGTACCGGACCGCCGCCGTCCTGCATCCCAACATCTGGCACGGCCACGGTCCCGGTCAGGTCCGGGCGTGGCTGGACAGCGCTCGTCGCGCCGGCCTGCATCTGATCCCGCCGCTCGACGGCTGGCGGCAGGCCCTGATCGCGGCGGACTGCGTGGTCGGGGATCACAGCAGTGTCACCTACTACGCGGCGTCCATCGGCATTCCGATCCTCGTCAGTCCCTTCCCCCAGCAGGACCTCGACCCGCTCTCCCCCGTCGCGGCCCTCGGCCGTACCGCCCCCGTCCTCGTCGGCAGAGGCAGCCTCCGGACCCAGGTCGAGAACGCGATCGCCTCCCATCGGCCGGAGCACTACAAGGAATTCGCGGATCAGACCAGTTCGTCCCCGGGCGAGTCGGCCGTACTCCTGCGCCGCCTGTTCTACCGGCTCATCGGAATCGCCGAGCCGACGGTCAGGCCCGCCCTGCTCGATCCGCTGCTGCTGCCGCACGTCGAGCCGGCCCGGCGTACGGCGCCGGTCCGCGCCCTGACCCGGGTGGCCGACGGGGACCGGCCGGAGGTCAGGGTGGTCCGGTATGCCGACGCGGGCGAATGCGATCCGCCGGGAGGCAGCGATGAGGACGCCGGTGCAACGCACACGGCGGTGAACGAGGACACGCGGGAGCTCGACCGATTGCACCTCGCGGACGTCGTCATCCGGTACGGGGCCGCGGACGACCCACGGGTCGGTCCACCGCGTGCCTGGACGGCGGAGACCCTCGCCAGGTACCCGTACTGTGGGCTGGCCGCCTACATCGACGGGCCGGACCGCTGTGTCGTGCGCACCCGGGCCGGCGAACTGGCGCGGCTCGCCGCGGCCCGCGATGCGAGCGGACGGCCCGACCTCTGTGATCCCGCGGCTTACGCCTCCGCCGTCTACGCCTGGCTCGCCGCCGGGCGGCCCCTGTCCCAGGCCGGTCCCGAGATCGCCGTACGCACGGGAACCGCCACGCACCGAGTCACCGTCGAGCATCTGGCTCCGCGGTGACGCCCCGGTCACGTCGCCAGTTCCGCCAGTCGGGCCCGCACCCGCTCCAGGCCTCCGGTGTTTCCGTTCTTCTCATGGCAGTCGGCCGCGGTGCGGAGGTCGGCCGCCTCGTCCGTGGCACGGTCCGCCGAACGGTGGCAGCGAGCCCTCAGTTCCAGAGCGTCGGCGAGCTGGAGCCCGGCCCCGGCGGTCTCCATGGCCTCGACGGCCCGGTCCAGGCACACCCGTGCGAGGTCCGTGTCGCCCGCCTCCAGATGGGTCTCGCCCAGGCTCATGTAGACGCGGCCCGCGTTGTAGGGGTCGCCGCCCGGGAGGGCACGGAATCGTACGAGCGCGTCGTTGAGCCGCTCCAGGGCGGCGGCGAAGTGCCGCCGGCGGCCCTGGGTGCGGCCGATGTGATGTTCCACCAGCGCGCGGGCACGGGGCAGGTCGTCCCATCCGTCGTCTCCCGGCCGGATGCGTTCGAGGATCTCCCGAGCCTCCTCGAAGCACCGCTCCGCCTCCGCGTATCGCCACTGCTTCAGGCGGAGGAGTCCAAGTGCCTCGACCGCGCTGGCCTGCCCACGGTGGTGCCCGCATGCCCGGTCCGCGGCCGCTGCCTCGTCCAGGGCCGTGGCGGCGTCCTCCGCCTGCCCCGTCCCCATGTAGCCGAAGGCGAGCTGGACCAGCATGCGGCCCACGGACCGCGGGTCCCCGAACTCGGCCGCGCTGCGGCGGGCGGCCTCGACTCCCCGGCGGTGGGTGTCGATCCACTGGACGTGAAAGCCGAGCAGCAGGTGCAGCCCCCACATCGCCTCGCAGAGCTGCCATGCGAGGTCGTCGAAACCGTGGTGCTCGGCTGCGCGGACGGCGGCGGCCAGGTTCTCGCGCTCACCGCGCAGCTCCTCCAGCGCGGTCCTGCCGTCCGAGGCGGCGCGGTCCTGTGGCAGCGAGAGCCCGGCATAGGCGGGACCCAGGCGCCACCGCAGCGGCATCACCCGGAAGTCGGCGCCCGCAGCGAAGCGCAGGTACCCGACGGCGACCCGGCGGACGGCGGCGGCCATGCGTCCGTGTCCGTCCTCGGCGAGGGCGAGTTCGCGGGCGTACGCGCGCGAGAGGTCGTGCAGCCGGTACCGTTCCTCGCCCACCTCTTCCAGCAGGTGCACCCGGGCCAGCAGCTCGAGCAGCTCCCGGGACTCGTCCTGGCTCACGTCGGCGGCGTCCGCTGCGCTCATGACGGTGAGGGCCGGCCATGGCCAGACCGCGAGCGAGCGGTAGAAGGCGGCGCACTCGGCGGTCAGTTCGCGGTACGAGACCTCGTGCGCACGGTGTACGGGGTCGCCCGCGCCGGTCGGGGCTGCGTGAGTTGCGTCCTGCACTTCGGCACCCTCCTGGCCGCCGCCGCGGATCCGTTCGGACAGCTGTCTCGCCACTCGTTCCCAGGGCAGATGCTCGCGGACGGCGAGGCCCGCGCCCGTGGTGCACACGGCGAGGGGGATGCCACCGGTGCCCTCGGCCACGGCGCGGACGATCTCCTCCGGCGCCTCCGGACGCCCGCGTCCGACGAGGCGTTTGAGCAGCGTGACGGAGTCAGCGGTGGACAGCGGCGGCAGGCTGAGGTGCCGGGCCCCGGTCCCGGCCACGAGCCGGTCCAGCCGATGCCGGCTCGTCACCAGCACGAGCGACTGGGGCGCGGCGGGCAGCAACGGCGTGATCTGAGCGTCGGAATGGGCGTTGTCCAGCACGACCAGCATGCGCCGGCCGGCCGTGCAGTCGAGGTAGAGATCGCGCTGGCGGGTCTCGTCACCCGGCACGGGCCGGACCCCGAGGCGCTCCAGGAATCGTACGAGCGCCTCGGAAGGCGCCAGTGCCGTGGCGGCGGACGCTCCGGCCAGATCCACGTACAGCGTCCCGTCCGGGAAGCGCTCCCGCAGCACATGGGCGCAGTGGACGGCGGTGGCGGTCTTGCCGATGCCACCGGGCCCGGTGAGAGCGACGATCGCCGGTGCGCCCGGCGAACGGCCCTCGTCGGCGAGCAGTTCGAGGACCGCCGCCGTCACGTCCTCGCGGTCGGTGAACAGGGCGGTGGTCGCCGGCAGCATCTGCGGTCGGGCCGCGTCGTGCGCCACGGCGGGCACGGCCCGCGGTGCCAGCCAGGACGCCTCACGGAGCCATTCCGCAAGCTCAGCCGCGAAATCCGGGGAGCGACGGGCCACTTCGGTCAGCCATAACGCCGCCTGCCTCCGCTCGGCCTCGGTCCCCGGCAGGATGGGGGCCTGCTGACCGCTCCCTCCGGGACCGCCGCTCACCTCTCGTTGCTCGGCGCGTGCCCGGCCGAGCAGCCCACACAACCTCTCCGAGGTGCGCCGGCCCATCTCCCCGCCGGCTCCGGACAAGGCCCCCGAAGCGACCGTACCGACAGCGGTGAGCACCATGCCTGCCAACGGTTCCACCAGGACTCCCCCCGATCCGCCACCGCCGCAATGCTATCGATCCGCTCTCAGTGGTTGGGTTCCGCCGTGCTGATCTCAGCCAGCGCCGAGTGCGGGTCCTCCACGGCCGCCAGGTCGCCGAGGCTGATGAACCCGACCGGGCAACCGCCGTGTTCCACGACGGGCAGCCGGCGCAGGCCGTGGTGGCGCATCAGCTCCTCCGCACGGTCCGTGGTGTCCTCCGGTGTCAGGGTCACCACCGGCGGCCGACTGCACACCCGGCCGACCGTGGTGGTGTGCGGGTCCAGTCCCTCGGCGAGCGTCCGCACCACGATGTCGCGGTCGGTCAGCACACCGAACAGATCGCAGTCGTAGGCCACCAGCACATCACCGATGTCGTGCTCACGCATGAGCAACGCCGCCCGTTCCACCGTGGTCATCGGCTCCACCGCCACCGCGCCGGGCGACATCACGTCACGTATCCGCCGAGTCATCGGGCACCTCCTGGATCCGGGGTGGTGAGGCGCGGGGCCTCGCCCGCCGCGTAGCCCGGGACGGCCGGGGCAAACCGGCCTGCCGTCCACTTCCCACAGTCCTGTCCCGTCGCCGGCGCCGTCGCCGTAGGTGGCCGGCAGGGCGGACGGCCGGACGGGGCGGCCGGGCGGTGAGGCGTGGCAGGCGTGGACGTCGCCCGGGCGGGTACTCCGGTGCCGTCGGACGTCGCTCGGACGGCGGGTCCGGGCGCGTCCACGCCGGCGTACGGAGGCGATCATGAGCCGACACGTCGCGGAGATCATGACGGTGGACCCGGTGACGGTGACCGAGCGGACGCCGATCACCGAGGTGGCACGGCTGATGCGGGAACGGCACATCGGCGATGTCGTCGTCGCCGAATCCGGTCATGTGCTCGGCCTGGTCACCGATCGTGACCTGGTGGTACGGGTCGTAGCCGAGCATCTCGACCCCGCCACCACCCCGGTCGCCGATGTGTGCAGCCACCACCTGGCCACCTGCTCCTCGCAGGACCCGATCGACCAGGCGATCCGGCTGATGCGCGAGCATTCGGTACGGCGGCTGCCCGTCGTGGACGGCGGCCGGTTGGTCGGTGCCCTCAGCCTGGGCGACATCGCTCTCGAACGCGATCCGGACTCCGTCCTCGCCGACATCAGCGCCGCCGAGCCGGACGAGCGACAATCGAAGCATGGTCGGTGACATAGGTGACGAACTCCGCGCGCGGCGCGAGGGCGCGAACGGCCACTGTCTGATGCCGCACACCGCCGACATGCGCCTGCAGGCCTGGGCCACCACCCGTGAGGGCTGCCTCGCCGAGGCCGTACAGGCCCTGGTGGAGGCCTTCGCCGATGTGTCGGACGTACACCCCAGCAGCGTGGAACGGGTTCGTCTCGCGCCCGGTGCCGACGAGGACCTGCTGGTGGCGCTGCTGGACGAGGTCGTCTTCCGGCTGGAGGTCGCGGGTCTGGTCCCGGTCGACGCGGAAGTGGAGCCCACCGACGACGGCGCGCTGGAGGCACGGCTGTCCCTCGCCGGCCTCACGGACGTCACCGTCGTCGGTGCCGCGCCCAAGGGTGTCTCCTGGCAGGAGCTGCACTTCGGACCGGACCCCTACGGATGGTCCTGCACGGTGATCGTGGACGTGTGACCGCAGGTCACCGGGTGTCACCCCTTCACCACCCCGAGCGGTACCAGCCGGGCGACCTTCCGGCACAGTCCCGCGCCCTCGCTCGCGGCGACAACGGCGTCGACGTCCTTGTACGCCTCCGGCGTCTCCTCCGTGAGGCCGCGCCAGGACTTCGGACGGGCGGCGATTCCGGCGTGCCGCAGCCGTGTCCGCAGCTCGTCGCTGGTGACACTGCGTGCCGCCTGATGACGGCTCATGGTGCGGCCCGCACCATGGCAGGTGGAGTGGAACGCGTCGCCCCCGGACACGCCCGCCAGCACATAGGACGCCGTCCCGAGGGTGCCGGGGATCAGCACCGGCTGCCCGAACTCGGCTATGTCGTCGGGCAGTTCGGGGTGCCCGGGCGGGAAGGCGCGGGTGGCTCCCTTGCGGTGCACGCACAGCCGCCGCCGCTCGCCGTCCACCGTGTGGGTCTCGATCTTGGCGAGGTTGTGGGAGACGTCGTAGACCAGCGACAGCCGGGCGCCCGTGACGCGCCGGAAGACGCCACGCGCCGCGTCGGACAGCAACTGCCGGTTGGCCCGGCCGTAGTTGGCGGCCGCGGCCATCGCCCCGAGGTACGCCCGCCCCTCGGGCGAGTCCACCGGGGTGCAGGCCAGCTGGCGGTCGGGCACGGTGATGCCGTACCGGGCCATGGCGCGGTCCATGAGCCGCACATGGTCGGTGCAGATCTGGTGGCCGAGCCCACGCGACCCGCAGTGGATCATCACGCACACCTGGCCCGCTCCGATCCCGAAGGCGGCCGCGGCCGGGCCGTCGTACACCTCGGCGACCCGCTGCACCTCCAGGAAGTGGTTGGCGGAGCCCAGGCTGCCGACCTGGCCGAGGCCCCGCTCCCGGGCCCGCTGCCCGACCTGCGTCACATCCGCGTCGGCGACCGCGCCGCCGTCCTCGCAGCGCAGCAGGTCGCGTTCCTCGCCGTGGCCCCGCTCCACGGCGTAGCGCGAGCCCCCGGCCAGCAGCCGCTCCAGCTCGCCGGAGCCGCCCGGGCGCCACACGCCACCAGGCCCGGCTCCCCGCGGTATCGCCCGGTCCAGGCCGTCCATCAGGGCGGTTAGCGCGGGCCGGAGGGCGTCGCCGTCGCAGTCGGCGGCCAGCAGCCGCACCCCGCAGGAGATGTCGAAGCCGACACCGCCCGGCGAGACCACACCGCCCGCGTCCACGTCGGTGGCCGCGACACCGCCGATGGGGAAGCCGTACCCCCAGTGGATGTCCGGCATGGCGTACGACGCGGCCACGATCCCGGGCAGCGTGGCCACGTGCACGACCTGCTCCAGGGACTGCTCGGCGTCCGCGAGCAGCTCGCGGGACGCGAACACGACGCCGGGCACCCGCATGCCCGCGCGCGGCTCGATGCGGTAGCGGAAGGAACGTTCCTCGACCAATTCCATCGCGACCTCCGCTCCCTCGCGATCTCCGCTCCCTCGCAACCTTCGCGCCAGGTCGGCGCGCCCGGGATCACTGCTCGTGCAGGACGGCGAGCACCTCGTCGTCCGTCACCTGGTCGAAGTCGTCGTACCACTCGCCGACGGCCAGGAAGACGGTCGGCCGGTGCAGGCAGACGATCTCGTCGGCCTCGCCCCGCAGCAGGTCGGCCGCCTGCGGCGAGGCCACCGGCACCGCCAGCACCACCCGCTCCGGCGACTGCCGGCGCAGCCAGCGCAGCGCGGCGCGCGCGGTCGCCCCGGTGGCCAGCCCGTCGTCCACCACGATCACGGTCCGGTCCCGCAGCTCGGGGGCCGGGCGCCCCCGCCGGTACAGCTGCTCCCGGCGGTGCAGTTCCGCCCGCTCCCGCTCCACCGTGTCGGCCAGGGCCGTTTCGCTCAGTCCGAGCTGGTCCAGGGTCCGCTCGTCGAACAGCGGCGGGTCGTCGGCGGCGAGCGCTCCGACACCCAGCTCCTCCTGGAACGGCGCGCCGATCTTGCGTGCGACCAGCACATCGAGCGGCGCCTCCAGCGCCCGCGCCACTTCGCGGGCGACCGTCACACCGCCGCGCGGCAGGGCCAGCACGACCGGGTGCGTCAGCGCGCCCGCCTCCTGCCGGATGCGCAGCCGCTCGGCCAGCTCCCGCCCGGCATGCACACGATCACGAAATCGCATGCCAGTCGACTCCTTCCACTCCGCCGGCTTTCGTCGCAGGACGGCACCTCCCTCCGCTGTCCCGGCCGAGTACCCGGTGGGGCCGACGCGACACGGGACAACCACGAGCATGGCGGTCCCGGGCGCAGCCACCCCTCGCACCGTGCCCTTCCGCCATATGTGCGCCTGACCTGCAGATTCCCACCGAAGACGCGAAGCCGCACGGCACCGCCGCCGCGAGAGCTCAGCCGCCCGTCAGCAGTCGTACGCACGCCGGGTGCGGGTGAAGCGGTCGACGACGGTGGCGGCCAGGGCCCTGGCCGGCGGCGCCGACAAGCGTGCCCGCAGACGGGGCCGAAGGCCGTGATCTGTACGGCGATCAGGGTACCCACGGCCCATCGGGTGAACGGGTCGGGACGAACAGGTCCGGCACGGCCGGCGCGCGGGCGGTGGCCGTGCCGGACGCCCGTGGCCAGGCCGAGCGGGCGCGATGGGGGCGCGCCGTTCGCGTCCCCGTAGGGGGTGGCGGCGGAGTCGGCGATGTCGTACGCCGCCGCGTCCAGGGTGCCGTGGTTACTTCTCCCAGCCGACCGTCTCCGGCAGCGGGGTGTAGAAGATGGTCGCGCCGACGTTGGCGAGGCCCTTCTTCACGCCGTAGGTCGAGGGGCCGCTGAACAGGGGGAGGAAGGCGTACTCCTGGAGCGCCTTCCGCTCGACCTGGTTGGCCGCCGCGGCCTGCTTGCCGAGGTCGGCGATCTTGGTGGTGGCGCGGATCTCCGTGTCCAGCGCGGGCGAACCCGCACCGGTGATGTTGGAGTCGCGGTCGGAGCAGTAGAAGTCGCACAGGTAGCGGGCGCCGAACGGGTCCATCGAGCGGTTCCCCGACAGGAACAGGTCGAACTTGCGGTCACTGAGGATCTTGGAGAAGTCCGCCTCGTCGGCCTTCCTGATGTCGAGGCGAATGCCCACCGTTTTCAGCATCGCCGCGAAGGCGCCGGCGGTCGCCTTGTCCAGCGGGTCGTCGCCGAGGAGCGTGTAGCCGAGTTCGAGCGTCTTGCCGTCCTTGACCCGTATGCCGTCGCCCCCGGGCTTCCAGCCCGCCGCGTCGAGTGCCTTCCCGGCCTGGTCCGGCGCATACTTCAACACGGCCGAGACGTTGTCCTGGTAGCCCTTCTGGAAGCTGTACAGGACGGCGGAACCGGGCAGCGGCTCCTTGTAGTCCAGGCCCTGGAACCGGATCTTCGCGATCTGCGTGCGGTCGATGGTCTCCTCGATGGCCTTGCGCACGGCTTTGTCGGCGAGGACGGGGGACTTGGTGTTGAAGTAGAGCGAGTACTCGAAGGGGCTTCCGCCACTGCGGATCTCCGTGCCCTTGAGCCCCTTGATCTGCTGGAGGCTCTCGGCGTCGACCGCGGAGACGTAGTCGAGCTGCCCGTTCTTGAAGGCGTTGATCGCCGCGGTGGATTCCAGGTTGACGAAGACGCGCTTGTCGAGCTTGCCCTTCCTGCCCCACCACTTCGGGTTGCGGACGAACGTGATGTCGCCCGAGTGGGTGTCCCACTTGCCGACGGTGTACGGCCCCGCACCCCACTCCGGGTGCGCCTTCTTGACGTAGGCCTTGTTGAAGTTCTCGACCGTCGCGGCCTTGGGGTGCAGGAAGGTGGTGAACAGGCTCGACCAGGACGGGTCGACTCCCTTGAAGGTGATCACGGCCTGTTTGGCGTTCCTGCCCTTCTCGACCGAGGTGATCTGGTCATAGCCGTCCGTGGAGTTGGCGGCGTAGGCCTTGTCGGAACCGTTGTTGGCCTTCCACGTGGCCCTGATCGCGGTCCAGTCGATCGGGGTGCCGTCGTTGAACACGGCCTTGGGGTTGATGGTCAGCGTGACCTTCTGGTTCCCGCCCTGCACGGAGACCTTCACATCGCTGAAGTAGTCCGGGGTGTACTGCACCTCCCCGGTCGGTGAGTAGGTGATCGCGTCGGCGTTGTACCAGGCCCAGACACGGGACGCGGTCAGCGTGGCATTGACGTTGAACGGGTTGCCCTGGTCGTCGAAGGTCCCGACCGTCGTGTATGTGCCCCCGTCCTTGATCCGGTCGTATGGCGTGGGGTTGTAGTCGGCGACGGACGACGCGGCCGAGGGAGCGTTCTTCGCGTCCGACTCCGCGGAGTCCTTCCCGGATGAGGACTGGCACGCGGTGGCGGTGACGGAGATGGCAGCGATCAGAGCGACGGGCAGGGCCAGTCTTGCGCGCATGATGGTGGGTTCCTTGGAGTTCGGTGAGGGAGGAAAGTGGTCCCCGGTCGCCGGGGGCCGGTGTTCAGATGCCGTGGCAGGCGTACTGATGGCCGGGGGAGCCGGCCGCGGGAGTCGGCACGGGGCGCTGTGTGCGGCAGCGGTGCCGCAGCTCCTCGCCGGCGCGGCGGTACAGCGGACAGCGGTCGACGAAGACGCACCCCGCGGGCAGGCGTGTGGCGTTCGGCTGCTCGCCCTCCAGCACGACGCGTTCGCGGGTGCGTTCCCGCTCGGGGTCGGGTATCGGGACCGCCGACAGCAGCGCACGGGTGTAGGGGTGCTTCGGATCGGAGAAGATCGCCTCGGTGTCCCCGGTCTCGACGATGTGCCCCAGGTACATCACCGCGATGCGATCGGAGATGTACCGGACCACGGCCAGGTCGTGGGCGACCACGAGGTAGGCGAGGCCGAGTTCCCGCTTGAGCCGCGCCAGCAGGTTGATCACCCCGGCCTGCACCGAGACGTCCAGGGCGGAGAGCGGCTCGTCGAGCGCGAGCAGCTTCGGCTCCGTCGCCAGGGCACGGGCGATACCGATCCGTTGGCGTTGGCCTCCGGAAAGTGCGGCCGGGAAGCGGTCACCGACCGAGTCGTCCAGACCCACCAGGGTCAGCAGTTCGTGGACCCGTGCGCGGATCGACTCGCGGTCGCGTCCGATCGCCCGCAGGGGCTCGGCCAGCAGGTGGAACACGGGCATGCGGGGGTCCAGGGCCCCCAACGGGTCCTGCATGACGATCTGTACGTCCTGCCGCAGCTCCCGTACACGCGCGCCGGACGCGACCGTGCCGACGTCGGTGCCGGAGAGTTCGATCCGGCCGCCTTCTGGCCGGCCGAGCCGCAGGATCTCCAGCAGCGTCGTGGTCTTGCCGCTGCCGGACTCCCCCACCAGGCCGAGCGTCTCGCCGGCCCGCAGCTCGAAGCCGACCCGGTTGACGGCGTGCAGCGTGCCGACCCTGCGTTTGAGGAGGGCGCCCTTGGTGACGGGAAAGGTCTTGACGAGGTCCTCGACACGGAGCACCACTTCGCCGGCCTCGGCACGGCCCGAAGGCGCCGGTGGGCCGACGGGCGCGGCATCGCCGACGGGCATGGCTTCCCCCGCCGGGTCCAGGGATCCGTCGGCGATCTCGGCGGCCCGCAGGCAGGCCACGTGCCCGTGCCCGGTGACTTGGCGCAGCTCCGGTTCGCCGGAGCGGCACGCGTCGAGGGCGACGGCGCAGCGGGGTGCGAAGGGGCAGCCGTCCGGGAGGCCCACCAGGGCGGGTGGCTCCCCGCCGATGGGGACCAGGGGGCGGCGGGCCCCGCCGTCCACGCTCGGCACGGCGGCCAGCAGCCGCGCGGTGTACGGCATCGTCGGCCGGCGGAAGAGTTCCTCGACGCCCGCGTGTTCCACGAACCGGCCCGCGTACATGACGGCGACATCGTCCGCATGGCCCGCGACGACCCCGAGGTCGTGCGTGATCAGGACGAGGCCGGCGCCGGTCTCCTGCTGCGCCAGCCGCAGCACGTCGAGGATCTGGGCCTGCACGGTGACGTCGAGTGCGGTGGTGGGTTCGTCGGCCACGAGCACGGACGGCCGGTTGGCGATGGCCATGGCGATGACCACGCGCTGGCGCATGCCGCCGGAGAACTCGTGCGGGAAGGCGGTGGCCCGGCTGCGCGGGTCGGGGATGCCGACGAGATCGAGCAGTTGCACGGCCTGTTCCCAGGCCGCCCGCTTCGTCAGGTCCTGGTGGACCCGCAGGGCGTCGGAGAGCAGCCTGCCCACCGAGAAGATCGGCGTGAGGGCGGACAGGGGGTCCTGGAAGACCATGCCGATGGTGTTGCCACGAATGCGCGACAGTGCCCGGTCGTCGAGGCCGACGAGGTCCTGGCCGCCGACCAGCACCTGGCCGCGCAGGTCGGCGGTGGGCGGCAGCAGGCCCATGATGCCCGTCGCGGTGGCCGACTTGCCCGAGCCGGACTCGCCGACGATGCACAGGGTCCGGCCGGGCAGCAGGTCGAAGCTCACGCCGCGCACCGCCTCGACGGTGCCCGCCTCGGAGGGGAAGGAGATCCGCAGGTCCCGCACCGAGAGGACGGGGACGGCGTCGGTGGGCGGCGCCGGGGCGGGCAGCGGGGTCGCGAGGGTCATCGTCGGCCTCCTGCCGAGCCGGTCACCGACGTGGGGTCGAGGGCGTCGCGCAGCCCGTCACCGATGAAGGTCATCGACACGGTGAGCAGGACGACCAGGCCCGCAGGAAAGGCGAAGAGCCAGGGCGCGCTCGTGACGGTGCTCGCGCCGTCCGCGAGCATCGTGCCGAGGGAGACGTCCGGGGTCTGGACGCCGAACCCCAGGAACGAAAGGGCGGTTTCGCTGAGCACGGTGGCCACGACCCCGAGCGTCAGGTTGACGATCAGCAGGGAGCCGAGGTTGGGGATGATGTGGCGCACGATGATGCGCACCGGGCGGACCCCCATGAACTCGGCCGCCTTCACGTAGTCCCGTTCGCGCAGTGAGGTCGACACGGACCAGATCACCCGCGCGGTGGACATCCAGCCGAACACGGTCAGCACGACGATGAGGACGCGCCAGTCGCCGGCCAGCCGGTGGGAGACCAGAGCGAGGATGAGGAACGAGGGGACGATCAGGAGGAAGTGGATGACGGCGAGCGTCACCCGCTCGACCCGGCCGCCGAAGTACGCGGCGCCGGAGCCGATGATCGCGGCGAGGACGATCGTCAGTACCGACACGCTCACGGCGATCATCAGGGAGCGCTGGAGCCCGTGCACGGCACAGGCGTAGATGTCGTTGCCGCCCTGGTTGGTGCCGAACCAGTGGAGGCCGCTCGGTGGCCGGGTGAGTGCGGTGAAGTCGGCGTCGGTGTACGCGTAGGAGGTGAACCGGCCGCCGAAGGCAGCGAACAGCACCAGCAGTGCGAAGATCACCACACCGACGACGGCGAGGCGGTTGCGCAGGAAGCGCCGCAGATAGAGCCGGCCCAGGCCGAGGTTCGAGTACGTCGGGCGAGGGTGCGCGTCGGTGGTCACGTCAGCTCACCCGCACTCTCGGGTCGAGGAAGACCGTGGCGATGTCCGCGAGGATCGCGCCGATCGCGGTCAGAGCCGCGGCGAAGGCGGCCGTCGCGACCGTTCCGTGTACGTCGTTCTTGCTGATGGTCTGGATGAAGTAGCGGCCCATGCCGTTCCAGCCGAAGATCGTCTCCGTGATGACGGCGCCGGTGAAGACGGCCGGGACGCTGAACGCCACGGACGCCGCCGTCGGGATGAGCGCGGCCCTCAGGGCGTGCCTGCGGATGGCCTGGCCGCGGGTGAGTCCCGTGGCCTGGGCGGTCCGTACGAAGTCGGCGTTCAGTGTGTCGAGCAGCAGTGAACGCTGCGTCAGGTGGTAGCCGACGTAGCCCATCAGCGTGAGTGTCAGGGTCGGCAGGATCAGGTGCAGGAGGCGGTCGCCGATCGTGGGGAGCAGTCCTTCGACGCCTGGTGAGTTCTCCCCGGCGACGTAGAGGAAGTGCATCCCGGCGTGCTGGTTCAGCCAGATGGCGACGAAGACCACGGCCAGGGCGGCGACGGACGTGGGGACGTTGAACACCACGATGGACACGGCCTGGGACACCCGGTCGGCCCAGCCGTACTGCCGTGCGGCGGTGTAGACGCCGAGCGCGACACCGATCACGACGGACAGGACGGTCGCGACGACGACCAACTCCGCGCTGACGAGCGCCCGGTAGCCCACTTCGCCGTTGACGGAGACGCCGGTGGGGGACTTTCCCCAGTCGAAGCGCAGGACCACCGAGGTGAGCCAGTCCCACCAGCGGTGTACCAACGGCACTCGCGGGTCCAGGTTGTACGGCGCGAGGGCCCGGTCGATCTGTGCCTCGCTGCGGACGGGCCGCAGCTCCTTGAAGTTCGACCGCGGGTCCAGGAACCAACTGGCCAGGAAGTAGGTCGCGTTCGTCGCCACCACGATCATCAGCAGCCAGCCGACGGCCTTGCGGGTCACATGGCGCACCACGCGCGGCACCTCCTCACCACGGACGAGATGTGCGTCTCGGGAGCACCGGGGAGACAGGTCGAATACATGCGCGACGAGGCTTTCTGCGGGTACGGAACGGAGCAATGGATGTGCACGCGTCAGCCTGGTCCGTACTTTGCCGCGGCACCAGGTTTTGCCTGGTCCCGCCATGAGGTCGACATGTTGCCGTAGCACACGGTCCGGAATACGGAGCAATTCGGATGATCTTGATGCGCTCGGCGGGCCACCACTGACGCTGCTGACCGCGCTGTCCCAGGCGACCAGGCAGGCCTGGCTCAGCCGAACGTCGGCTTCGAGCTGTCGTAGCCGGCCGGGAGGAGGTTGTCCGTGAGCGACGAGACGTCGACCTTCTTGGTGATCTGGCTCGCCGCCAGGAAGGCGTCGGCCAGCTTCTGCTCCGCCGCGATGTCCGACTTCCCGATCGGGGTCACCCGGGTCTCGAAGGCCTTCAGGGACGCTTTGGCGTCGGCCAACGGGATGCCCTCCTCCTCGGAGATGGCCTGTGCGTACTTGTCCTCGTGCTTGATCGCGTAGGCGAACTCGCGTGCCAGCCGCCGCAGGACGTCTGTGAGGGCCGCCCGCTTCGTCCTGTCGTTGAGCGACGTGTCACTGGCGATGTAGTAACTGCTCGTCTGGTCGATCGGCGGGAGGCCCTTCGCCAGGATCCGTGCCCCGTTCTTGACGGCTATCGCCGACTGCGGGTTCCAGATCGACCAGGCGTCCACCTTGCCGGTGTTGAAGGCCGTGGCGCCGGCCGCCGGGTCGAGGAAGACCAGGTGCACGTCCTTGGGGCCGAGGCTGACGCTGTTGAGCGCGTTGAGGGCCAGACCATGGGCCGAACTGCCCTGCGGCACGGCGATCTTCTTGCCCTTGAGGTCGGCGAGCGTCTTCAGCTTCGACCCCTTGGGCACGATGATGTTCTCGTTCGACTGACTGGGCGTCAGTGAGCGGTTGACGGCCACGACCTTGAAGCCGTACTCCTTCGCGGCGCCGGTGATCGGCGGTACGTCGCCGACGGCGCCCAGGTCGATGTCGCCCGATGCGGCGGCCTGCACCAGCGGCGGGCCGTAGGTGAACCGGGCGAACTTCACCTTGTACGGCGCGTCGTCGAACGCCCCGGTGATCTTCGCCAGGGCCTGGCTGCCGTCCCCGCCGTTGTCGCCGATGGTGAAGGTGTACTTGCTCCACTCGGGGTGCGCGGACGCGCTGCCGCTCGACTTGCTCAGCGGCGCCGCCTCCGACGACGAGCCGCACGCGGCAAGGGTGCCCGTGAGGGCGAGCAGACCGACGGCGCCGACGAGGCGGGTACTTCTTCCGTACATGGCTTTGTCTCCGGATTTCTGTGCAGAGGTGCAGGGGACGTCAGTGGTGACCGGCGAGACCGAGGTCGTTCAGGAGCGCGGAACGCAGTTCCTCACGGGCGACGCTCGCCTCGCGGTCCGCTGCGGAGAGCTGAACGAGATGCGCCGCGCCGATGCGCCCGTCGCTCATGACGACGATGCGGTCCGCCAGGGCGATCGCCTCGTCCACGTCGTGGGTGACGAGCAGCATGGCCGCGTGGTGCTTGCTGCGCAGCGCCCGCACGAGGTCGTGCATGCGCAGCCGGGTGATCGCGTCGAGGGCAGCGAACGGCTCGTCCAGCAACACGAGTTCGGGCTCGGAGACCAGTGCCCGCGCGAGCGACACCCGCTGGGCCTCACCGCCGGAGAGCTCCTTGGGCCATGCCTCCTCGCGTCCCGCGAGTCCGACCTCGGCGAGCACGTGACGGGCTCGCTGCTCCGCGTCGGGACCGTACAGTCCGAGTGTGATGTTGCGCAGCACCCGCTGCCACGGCAGCAGCCGGTCGGCCTGGAACACGATCGCCCGCTTCGCCGGGACCTCCACCCGCCCGCCGTCGGGTCGGTCCAGGCCGGCGAGCAGTCTCAGGAGGGTGCTCTTGCCGCAGCCGGAGGGGCCCAGCAGGATGACCAGCTCCTCCTCGGCGATGGTGAGGTCCAGGTGATCGAGCACCACCCGGTCACCGAACCGACGGACGACCTGCTCGACGACGACTCCGGTCTGCCGACGGGGTTCCGTCGCAACTGCGTTGCTCATGACGCCTCATAACTGGGGCGCCACCGCAGCAGCACCCGCTCGAGTACCCGGACAAACTGGTCGGCGAGCAGACCGAGGAGCGAGTAGATCACCAGCCCCACGAAGACCTGGTTGGTCTGCAGATAGGTCTGCCCTTGAGTGATGAGGAAGCCGAGTCCCTTGTCGGCGTTGACCGTCTCGGCGGCGACGAGGCCCAGCACGGAGTACGCGAGGGAGAACCGGAGTCCGACGAGGAAACCCGGCAGGGCTCCGGGCACCAGCACCCGCGTCACGACGCGCCACGTCCCTGCGCCCGTCGTCCGCGCCATCTCGATCAGGCGCTGGTCAACGCCCCTGATCGCGGCGAACAGGTTGAGATACATCGGGACGCCGGCTCCGAAGGAGATCAGCAGCACCTTCGTGAGCTCGTCGATGCCGAACCACACGATCATCAGCGGCAGCACCGCCAGCAGCGGGATGGTGTTGAGGACCTGCACCACGCCGTTGAACAGGTACTCGCCGCTGCGCAACAGACCGCCGAGCACCCCGGTGACGATGCCCACCGTAAGACCGATCACGAGTCCGATGCCGGCCCGTTGCAGCGAGATGGCCACGTCCGGGCCGAGCACGCCCTGTTGCCACAGATCGGCGGCGGATTTCACGATGGAGGTCGGCGCGGGAGCGTACGTCTTCGCCAGCACGCCGGCCCTGGCGAGGGCCTCCCAGGCGACCAGGATCACGACCGGGGTCGTATAGATCCCGAGCGGCCAGCGCAGGCGCTCGCGGAGTGTGCTGAACGGTGTCCGGCGGCGGGCATCGCGGGGCAGGAAGACCTCGCGGTCCCGGGCGCTCGCCGGCTCGGCGTCGGCGACCTTGGTGACGGCCGGCGCCGCGAGGCGGATCTCGGTCATGCGACCGCCCTACCTTTCTTGTCGGGCTGAGCGAGCCATTCGCAGGGTTGGCTCACCCAGCAGTGCCGGGTGTGGCTCATCGGAGGCATGCGGGCGTCCTTCTCGAGAAGGCCGGCGCACCACGGGGTGCTGAGAGGCGGGGAGTTGGAGTGAAGCGGCGACTCGCACGGCCGGCCGGCAGGTGCCGCCCCAGCTGGTCCACTGGCACGTCGCTTCATCGCTCTGAAGCCCGGCCGACCGCTCAGAAGAGCCGGAGAAGGTGAAGTTCAGGAGGTGGAGATGACGGGCCTACAAGGCACCGTATGGCGGCGTGCCGGCTCAGCGGCAACAGAACGCGCTGGAGACGTGCGCCAGGTCGATGTGGCGCCGCCGAGTGAGGTCCACGCGCGGGTTCATGGGACCGGAGTTCAGCAGAGGTCCGTCGCGCTGGTCAAGAACTTCCCTGACGGGTCTTGCATTGCGGACACGGACAACCGGGTCCCGCATGACCGCCCCTCCGGGCCACCCCCGGGGGCGATCCGTCCAAAGCCCATGATCGGATGTGACGCCGGCCGGCATCGGAGCACCGCCGACCCCCGTGCGGACCTGCGCACGGGCCCGGGTGGCACGCGACAGCCGTCATTGACAAGGCGATTCCGTGCGGGTTGTCATGAACACATGATCCTGCGTCCTGGGGCCCGCCGCACTCGCCGTCCCGATGGTTCCGTCCTCGGTGCCGGGTGTGACCCGTCACCGGACGGGTCATGCGCGCGGACCACCGGTGCCACCCCCGGGGCTAAGGACGGGCGGCTGCGGTGGGAGCACGGTCGCTGACCGGGCGCCGCGAGCTGCTCGACGCCGCCCGGGCCGAACTGACGGCCCGTCCGGGAGTGCTCTTCCACGGTCCCCTGGGGATCGGCAAGTCCATGCTCGTGGCAGCCCTGATGGCCTCCCTGACGGCACAGGCCCCGTCGGTCGGCACCGTCCTGCACTGCTCGCCCGCGGAGGAGGACACCCGGCTCCCGTTCGTCGGGCTCGTCGACCTGTTCGCGCGGGTGCCGGAGAGCTGCTTGGACACCCTCGCGCCCGAGCCCCGGGCGGCACTGGGGGGAGCCCTGCTGCGCGGTACAGAACCGGCAGTCGGCCGTGGCCGTCTCGCGGTGCGCGTCGCCGTTCTCGATGTGCTGCGCACGCTGGCCGCCGTCGGCCCCGTCGTGCTGGTCCTCGACGGCCTGCAGTGGCTCGATGCGTCCACCGCCGAGGTGCTTGCCTTCGCCGTACGCCGCCTCGGCGGCCTGGACATACGGGTGGTGGCCGCCGAGCGGGTGGCGGACGGTGAACAACCCGAGCGGCTGCGCTGCTGCCCGCCTGGCACCGCCGAAATTCCGGTGCCGCCGCTGACGGACGGCGAGGTGGCCCATCTCGTGCGCGCCGGCACCGGCGCCGACCTGCCACCGGGCGTACTGCGGGCGATCCAGGACACCGCCGCCGGTAACCCGTTGTACGCACTGGAGTTGGGGCGAGCGGCGGCCCTGCGCGGTCCGACACCCGTGGCCCTCGGCCCGACGCCACCCGTGCCCCGCAGGCTGCGCACACTGCTGCTGGACCGGACGCGCGCGCTGCCGGAGACGGCGCAGCGCACCCTCCTGGTCACGAGCGCCGCCACCCGCCCCGACCTCACCCTGCTGCGTGCCGCCGGGCTCCCCGACGCCGCCGCGGACCTGGCGGAGGCCGAACGACTCGGCGTGGCGACGACCGATGCCGACGGAACCATACGTTTCCGGCATCCGCTGATCCGGGCCGCCGTCTATGCCGACGCACC
Source organism: Streptomyces sp. NPDC001709 (assembly GCF_053596375.1). NCBI lineage: Bacteria > Bacillati > Actinomycetota > Actinomycetes > Kitasatosporales > Streptomycetaceae > Streptomyces > Streptomyces sp. NPDC001709. The sequence goes on from NZ_JBSFGB010000008.1 coordinate 267,607, forward strand.
GGACAACGAGCGCCGTCAGGCGCACGCTCTGCTGGCCCGCACCATCACCGAGCCGGTCGAACAGGCCCGCCATCTCGCGTACGCCCGCCCGCACGAGGACGAGGACACCGCTCGCGCACTCATGTCCGCGGCGCGGTCCGCGCGCCGCGACGGCGCGCTCGGCGCCGCTTGCGAACTGGCCGGGCTCGCCGTCCGCCGCACCCCCGGCGACCGGCCCGCGAACCGGGCCGACCGGCTGCTGGCCGCGGCGGAGTACGCGTGCGACGCCGGGCGACTGGAGGAGGCGGCCGAGGCCGCCGAGACAGTCCTCGCCGCATCGGGCTCGGCACGCCGTCGGGTGCGGGCCCGGCTGGTCCTGCTGCGCACCGCCGGGCAGGCGCTGGAGGGCACCCACGCGCTGATCCGGGAGGGCCTCCGGGACGCCGTCGGCGATGCGGAGGCCGAGGCGTGGCTGCACCACTGGGCGGCCGTACGCGGTCTGCTGTGCGGGGAGTTGGAGGAGGCGGCCCGGCATGCCCGGCGCGCTGTCCGACAGGCGGCCGTGGCGGGCGACACGGAGACCCGGATCGGGGCGCTCGCCACTTTCGCCCGGGTGCGGTCCCTGGTCGGCGATCCGGTCGCGGCGTACGCCGCGCTGGAGGAGGCGCTCACCCTGGCCGGGGGCGCCGAGGGCGGTCCGCAGAGCTGGCGGCTGATCAGGATGCGGGCGATCCTCGCCCTGGACGCCGACAGGGTGACCGAGGCCCGGGAGCAGGTCGTCGAACTCCTGGCCGCGATCGGGGAGTTCGCCGGCGTGGAGGAGGTCACGGCGACTCTGGTGTCACTGACCCGGATCCAGGTGCGGGCCGGACACTGCCGCGAGGCACTGCACACCGCGGCGCGCTGCTCGCGGGCCATGGCCCAGGCGGCTCCCGCCCTGTACGCGGCCGCGCTGGCCGCTACCGCGGGCGGCACCGCCGAGGAGGCCCGGCAGCTCGCCGAGCAGGCGGTACGCGCCTCGGAAGCCGACGGCGACCGGCTGTTCCTGCTGCGTGCGCTGGCCGTGCTCGGACAGGCCGAACTGCTCGCCGGCGACCCGCGGGGAGCCGCGTCCGCGGTCGAGGCGCTGCAGCGCGTGAGAGAACTCGGGACTGCCATGTGTGCCGCCGACCCGCCCATGCTGCACTGGTACGGCGACCTGGCCGAAGCGCTGGTCCTCCTGGGCGAGACGGACGAGGCCGGGGCGGTCCTCCGCGAGGCCCGCGCCCGTGTGTCCGGTGACACGCCCGGCAGCGTGCCGGCGGCTCTGGAGCGGGCGGAGGGGCTGCGGGAGGCGGGCATCGGCCGGGCGAAGGAGGGGGCGGCCCGGCTGCGTGCCGCCGTGGACCGGCTGCGTCAACTCCCGTTGCCCGTCGAGCTGGTGCGCACCCTGATCGCACTCGGCGCGGTCGAGCGCCGCTCGCGCCGCAGGAGCGCGGCGCGCGCGGTTCTCGGCGAGGCGCTCGAGACCGCCACGCGGATCGGCGCCGCTCCGCTGGCGGCGCGGGCCAGGGACGAACTGTCGCGGCTGGACTCCGGGGACCGGAGCGGCGAGGCGGGCCGGGTCGGACCCGAACTCACACCCACCGAGGCCAGGGTCGCCGAGCTGGTCGGGGGCGGGGCCACCAACCGGGAAGTCGCCGCGAAGCTGTTCATCAGCATCAAGACGGTGGAAGGGACCCTGTCGCGGGTCTACCGCAAGGTCGGTGTCCGCTCGCGCACCGCGCTCGCCCACGCGATGTCCCGACACACGCCGTTGACGTGACATCGGCCGTTAACACGTAACGCAAGGGTTCCCCCGCTTATGGGGTCGGGGTCGATGTTCCTACGGTGAAGCCGTTCCGCTTCCGGAACAACTCCCCCACTCCCCGGAGGACTTCAGTGAAGTCACGTCTGAAACTGCTCGGTCTGGTCGCCGCACCGGCCCTGGTCACCGTGGTCGTCCCCGCCGCCTATGCCGCGAACGCCCCGCAACCGCACGCGACCCGTGCCGCCATCACCGGAGACGTCCTGCCGGGCCTGAAGCAGAACGCGGCCCGCACCGGAAACGTCGCGGCCGGGAAGCGGATATCGGTGGCGATCAGCCTGACTCCCAGAGGCGGCACGGCACTCGACACCTTCGTCGCCAAGGTCAGCGATCCGCACTCCAGCTCCTACGGCTACTACCTGACCAAGCGCCAGTTCGCGGCCCGCTTCGGCCGCACCGACGCCGAGATCAAGCAGCTCGAGGACTATCTGCGCGCACAGGGCCTCACCATCGGCAAGGTCCACTCGGGCCACCTGCTGGTGGACGCCAGCGGCACCGCCGCCCAGCTGCAGAAGGCCTTCGGCACCAAGCTGTCGACCTGGAAGGACGCCGAGACGGGGCGCTCGTTCTACGCCAACGACACCGCGCCGACACTGCCGGCCTCCCTCGCCACCCTGGTCAGCGACGTGGCGGGCCTCAACAACCGCGTCCAGCTGCACCACCAGGCGACGCCGCACACGGTCTCCCCGCACAACGGCCCGGGCGGCGGCTACACCCCGGCGCAGCTCAAGGGCGGCTACAACGTCTCCGGCGCATACACCGGCAGCGGCCAGAAGATCGCGCTGATCGAGTTCGACGGCTTCCAGCAGTCCAACATCACCACCTACGACAACCACTACGGCCTGGGCTCGCCCACCCCGACCGTGAAGAAGGTGGACGGCGGCTCCGGCGCGCTCGGCGACGGCCAGGTCGAGGTCGAGCTGGACATCGAGGTGCTGCACGCGATCGCCCCCAAGGCGAACGTCACCGTGTTCGAGGGCCCCAACTCCGACGCCGGCGAGGTCGACACGTACCAGGCCATCGTCGACAGCGGCATCCCGACCACCTCGATCAGCTGGGGTGCCGCCGAGAGCGCCCGCACCACCTCGGGCATCAACGCGGTCGACGCCGTCTTCAAGGCGGGCGCCGCCCAGGGCCTCGGCTTCTACGCGGCCTCCGGTGACGACGGCTCCGACGACGCGGGCGACGGCGGCACCTCCGTCGACTACCCGGCCAGCGACCCGTACGTCACCGGCGTCGGCGGCACCAAGCTGACCGTCACCTCGTCCAACGCCTGGAGCAAGGAGGTGGCCTGGTCCGGAGGTGGTGGCGGCAAGTCCTCCGTCTTCAAGATCCCGAGCTGGCAGACGGCGGTGCAGAAGAGCGCCGGCGGCGGCTACCGCCAGGTGCCGGACGTCTCGGCCCACGCCAACCCCAGCCCCGGCGTCTCGATCTACTCGCAGGGCTCCTGGTCCTCGGTGGGCGGCACCAGCGCGGCGGCCCCCGAGTGGGCGGCCTTCGCGGCCCTCTACAACCAGCAGGCCGCGGCAGCCGGCAAGGCCGGCCTCGGCTTCGCCAACCCCGCCCTCTACGCGGCGAGCGGCACCGGCTTCCACGACATCACGAGCGGCAGCAACGGCGCCTACTCCGCTGCCACCGGCTGGGACTTCACCACCGGCTGGGGCTCGTACAACGCCGCGACACTGGCAGCCAAGCTGCTGGGCTGACGACCAGCGGCTGCCGACGACCAGCGGCTGACGAACTACGGACAGAGCGCGGGCCGGCAGCGATGCCGGCCCGCGCTGCGGCACACCGTCGAAACCGCCGATTGCGCGTCCCGGCGGAGCAGTGTGTCGGTGCGTCAGAGGACGTTGACCGCGCTCCAGGCGGCGGCCACAGTGGCGTACTCGGGGCTGGTGGCGCCGTAGAGGTCCTTCGCCGCGTTCAGAGTCGCGGTGCGGGCGCCCTTGTAGTCCGTGGTGGAGGTCATGTAGACGGTCAGCGCCCGGTACCAGATGGCGGAGGCCTTCTGGTTGCCGATGCCGGTGACGGTGGAGCCGTTGCAGGTGGGGCTGTTGTAGGAGACGCCGTTGATGGTCTTGGCGCCGCTGCCCTCGCTCGCGAGGTAGAACCAGTGGTTGCCGACGCCCGAGGAGTAGTGCACGTCGAGCCGGCCGACCGACTTCGACCAGCAGTCAGCGGAGTGGCCGTCCAGGGACGGCTTGTCGAAGCGGCGCAGCCACGGCGGGGTGGACTGGTCGCTGAAGAGGTAGTCGGGGGTGTCGACCGGATTGTTGGCGTACCATTCGACCATGGTGCCGAGTATGTCGCTGGTGGCCTCGTTCAGGCCGCCGGACTCACCGCTGTAGCGCAGGTTGGCGGTGGCCGAGGTGACGCCGTGGGTCATCTCGTGGCCCATGGTGTCGAGGTCGACCTGCTCGGGGTCGGTGGTGCCGTTGCCGTCGCCGGTCATCATGCAGAAGCAGGAGTCCGACCACTGGGCGTTGTCCCAGTTGGTGCCGACGTGGACGAAGACGGTGGCGCCGCGGCCGTCGTTCTTGATGCCGTTGCGGCCGAAGGTCGTCTTGTAGTAGTCGAACGTCTCCGCGGTGTTGGCGTGTGCGTCGACGGCGGCGGTGGCGCGGTCGGTGGAGAACTTCTTGCCGTCGCCCCAGATGTTGTCGGCGTCGGTGAACAGGGTGCCGGAGGAGCTTTTCAGGGACGAGGACGAGAGGTTGTGCGCGTCCTTGGTGATGTGGCCGCGCACCGGGTCGATCAGGGCGAAGGTGCCGTCGGCCTGCTGGGTGGTGTCGATGCCGACGTCGCCGGTGTACTCGGAGTGGCCGGTGCCGGTCGCCTCGTGCTCGGCGTCGTAGTTCTCGATCGCCGCGCCGGTGGTGGCGTCGGTGACGAAGACCTCGCCGTGCGGCTGGCCCTTGTCGCCGAGGCCCTGCACCGTGGTGCGCCAGGCCAGGCGCGGGGTGCCGTCGGCGGCCCACACGATCAGCTCCGGGCTGGACTTGGCATTGCGCACCAACCCGTGCGAGCGCCTCAGGGCGCCGGCCGAGGCACCCTTGGCATCGACGGCGGGGGTGACGGACTTGAGCGCCACCTCGTGGGCCTTGGCGCGGGTGGACCCCTTGAGCGAGCCGTCGGGCTTCTGGTGGACGACGAAGTCGCCGCCGACGACGGGGAGGCCGCGGTAGGTCCGTTCGAAGCGGACGTGCTGGGTGCCATCGGCATCGATGACGACGTCCTTCACCTGGAGTCTTTGGCCCGCGCCGAACCCGAAGGTGTCGGCGTGCCGGGTCACGTTCGCCTTGGCGTGGGATATCGCCGTGTCGCGGACGGAAGTTCCGCGCTGCACCGCATGGGGCTGTGAGTGCGCGGGTATGGCCATCGCACCCGTGGTGATGACGCCGGCGGCGACCATCGCGGAAAGGGTAAGAAGGGGACGGGTCATGTCGGGGTGATTCCTTCGCTCGTCGTGGGGTGACGACGTCCTTGGACGTTGACGCGAAGTGTTCAGTAGGTGACATGTCCCTGACGCGACTTCATCTGGGATATAACCGTGGAGCTATAGGGCATGGGGGCATGGGGAGCCGTGGCCCGGCCCGGTCACCTGCGCTCGCCGAGGGCGAACTCCTCGCCCCCGTCCTCCCACCAGGCCAGGTACTGCGGCCGCTGCCGCACCAGCGACAGGTAGGCGGCCAGCAGACGCTCGCACGCCGCGTCGGCGAGCTCGGGCGGAACCGAGTCCGTGTTCCAGGCCAGCAGCAGCCGGCGATGGAACGGGACGCCCACGAGCGGCCGCTGCACAGTGCCCTGGGCGGAGACATCGGCGGTCGGCCATACGCCGCAGACGGCCCGCCGGCCGGCGACCAGGATCTGCGCCACGGACAGGTCCGGCGTCACATGAGCGATGCGCGGAGTGAATCCCGCCGACTGACAGGTGAGATGGAGGTACGCGTGCACACCGCTCTCGTCGGCCTCCGGCATGACCCAGTCCTCGCCCGCCAGGTCACGCAGGCCGACCACCTCCTGACGCGCCAGCGGGTGGTCCTCGGCGAGCAGGACGAACACCGGCTCGCGGAGCAGCGTACGCGTCGCCACCGACTCGCCGACCGGAAGGGGGAAGCCCGGGAACTCTCCGAACACCGCGATGTCGCATTTCGACAGGCCCAGCGATTTCACCAGGGTGTGCACGGAGCGGCGGGCATCTATGGTCAGCCGGCGTTCCGGGACGAGTTCGAAGAGGGCGGAGACCAGCAGGGACATCAGCGGGCCGGCGGTTCCGCCCGCCCTCAGCGGGGCGGTGGCCCCTCCGTCCGCCTCGGCCGCCGATCGCGCGTGCTCGCGCAGCCGGTCGAAGCCGACGACGAGGTCACGGGCGCAACGCAGGACGTACTGTCCGTTCTCGTTCGGCGTCACTCCGTCGGCGCTGCGGATGAAGAGCGGGCCGCCCAGCTCGTGTTCGATCCGCTTCAGCTGAGCGCTCGTGGCCGGCTGGGAGAGCTGCAGCCGTGCGGCGGCCTTACGGATGCTGCCGGCCTCGGCGACGGTGAGCAGGATACGGAGGTGTCGGAACTCGAGGTGCATGAACACTCCCCGCTCAGCGGGGGGAGCCCTGCACCCCGCGTGACCAGCAGAACCAGTTGCCCGACGGCATGGTGACCAAGAGTCTGACGGACCCGTGGGGGCGGCAACCACGGGACGGCAAAACTTATGTGCGCACGAGGACTGAATGCCGGCGCCAGCGCGTTGGCACCCCCGCTCCTGAACCTCGACCGGTCCGGTGAGGAGCCTGCCGGTGCCCATGACGGCGCGGCGCGGCTTGCGGATACCTGTGCCATGCCCCGGGCAACGGTGCCTGAGCCGGGCGGAGTCGTGGATCAGCAGAGGAACTTGTCGGCCAGGAGCCGTGCGATGGCCCAGTCCTGCATGGCGACGCCGACGGTCTTGAACACCGTGCGCTGGCCGTGGTTGGCGGGGGCGGAGGTGAGGGCGGTGCCGAGTTCGGTGAGGTCGTCCTGGGTGATGGCGCCGGTCTGGAGAGCGTGGATGATCTCGCCGGACTCTTCGAGGACGGCGTCGAGTTCGTCGATGATCACGGTGCTGCCGGCCAGCAGTTCGTCCGGCAGTTCGCGCATGGTGGGGCGGAAGGCGCCGATGGCGTTGACGTGCACCTGGGCGGGCAGCGCGGACTCGGGGAAGAGCGGGCTGGTCGCGGGGGTGGCGCAGCACACGATGTGGGCATCGCCGACGGCGGAGGCCGGGTCCGTGGCGATGCGGATCTCGGTGCCGTCCAGTTCGGCATGCAGTGTGCCGGCCAGTGACTGGGCGCGCTCCGTGTTCGTGCCGACGATGGTGAGATGGCGCAGCGGTCGGACCGTGTGGACGGCGCGAACCTGGTCGGCGGCCTGACCGCCGGCGCCGATCAGCGTCAGCCGGTCGGCGTCGGGGGCGGCGAGGAGGTCGGTGGCGACCCCGACGGCCGCGCCGGTGCGCAAAGTGGTGACGGCGCCGGCATCGGCGATCAGGCGGTCGAGCCGGTCCAGGGTGTTCCATACGACGGTGCCGGCGATGGCGGGAACCCGGTCGAAGTTCACGCTCAACGTCTTGATCATGGCGGACCGGGTGGGCCGGTGGTGGGCCGACATCACGAGGAACCGACCGTCCCTCAGTGCGGTGCGCGTGGGCATTTCGAACTCTCCGCCCGCCAGGCCGACGAAGCCGGAGCGCACGGCGTCGATCGCCTCGCGCATCGACACGGCCTCGCGGACGTCGCGCTCGTTGAGGCTGATGGTCTTCATGGAACTCCGTCCGTTCGGTCTCCTCGTCCGCATCCTGCCGGCAGGCAGTAAGGTATTACACCTTACATAGAGCCGCCGGCGACCGTCCGCGCACTGACGTGTTATCCATAAGGCGTGACTCCTTCGCGCCCAGCAGCCGCCGTACCCCCGCTCAAGTCGGTCAGCCTCCGCGAACAGGCGCGGGAGGCGCTGCGGACCCGGATCGTACTGGGCGAGATCGAACCGGGGCAGGTGGAGAGCGTCATCAACGTGGCAGCAGCCCTCGGCGTCTCGGTCACGCCGGTCCGGGAGGCGGTCATGGACCTCGCCAACCTCGGCATTGTCGAGGTCATCCGCAACCGCGGCTTCAGGGTGCCGATCCTCACCGATCACGACCTCGACGAGATCTTCCGGCTGCGCACCATGCTCGAAGCGCCGGCCATGTCCGAAGTCACCGAGCTGCTCGCCGGCCAGGCCATCCCACGGTTCCGGCAGCTGGCGGAACAGATCACCGATGCCGCCCGGGAGGGGGATCTCACCTCGTTCCTCGACCTCGACCGGCAGTTCCACCTGGGCCTGCTGGAGCTGCTGGGCAACCGCCGTCTGGTCGCGATGGTCAACCAGCTGCGCGACCAGGCCCGTATGCAGGGTCTTCAGAGACTGGCCGACCAGGGCGAGTTGACCCGCTCCGGTGAGGAGCACATCGAGATCGTGGATGCCGTCGAGTCCGGCGACGCCGAACTGGCCGCCGATCTCATGCGCAGGCACCTCGCCCACAGCCGCGGCATCTGGGCGGGACGGGCCGAGGACGACTCCTGAGGTGAGCGGCGTGCGCGACCGGACGCACCGCGCACGCGCGCTCGGTCGGCGGGTGACTACCGCAGGACGAAACCGGAGCCGAGGTCGTCCGCGGGATCGAGCTCGAAGCGGTGCTCCCCGGTCCGGTACGCCGTCCCCGTGACCTCCGGAACGACGGCGGGGTATCCGTCGGCGGTCAACTCCCGGGCGATCCGGGCATGGAAGCGGGTGCCGACGATCGAGTCGTGGACGAGGGTCCGGCCCGGCTTGAGGAGGCCTGTTGCCGCGAGGACGGCGACACGTGAGCACGTACCGGAGCCACACGGGGAGCGGTCGACCTGGCCGTCGGCGAAGACGGTGACGTTGCGCTGGTGCGGGTTGCCGTCCTCGTCGGTGCCGAGGTCGTCGTACAGGATGGTGCCGTAGATGCCGCTGAGCCGGTCGTCGGCGGGGTGACGGGCGTACTCGGTGTCGTTCAGCGCCCACTTCACCTCGCGCCCGATCGCGATGAGGTCCGAGTAGTGCTCAGGGTTGACGGCCAGTCCGGTACTGGCCGCGTCGAGGTGTGCATAGATGGCGCCGCCGTAGGCGATGTCGACGACGACGTCCCCGCGCGAGGTGGCGACCGAGACCTGTTCGGCGAGCCGGTAGCTGGGGACGTTGACGAAGTCGACCCCGGTGATCCGTTCGCCGGCCGTGTGCACGCGCAGGGTGACCCGGCCCGAGGGGACGTCGATGACGACGCTGGTGGGGCCGGACGGGTCGCGGGCGACGCGGCCGGTCTGTACGGCCCACACGGCGAGCGCGATGGAGCCGTGACCGCAGGCCGTCGAGAAGCCGTCCTTGTGCCAGAACAGCACGCCGAAGTGGGCGCCCTCGTCATCGGGCGGGATGATGAACCCCCCGTACATGTCGGCGTGTCCGCGGGGTTCGCAACACAGCAGCTTGCGCAGGGTGTCCACCTCGGGGTCGCTGATGGCGAACACGCGGCGTTCGGCGACGGTGGCTCCTTCGATGGCGACCGGCGGTCGGGGGACGATGCGGAACGGTTCACCGCCGGTGTGGTAGTCGACGGTACTGATCGCCTCGAAGTGGCTCGCCATGGTGTTCCTCGTGCCGTCCATGCATCGCCCCTCACCACCCGCCACCGGAGCGCGGGGAACCGACCGCGCTTATGCGCAAAACGTGTAGCGAGCAGCGTAGTGCGCCGAGTCATGACTTGGTCGGCGGTTTGCGGCAGCCTCGGAACGGAGGCTGCGGCGCGGCGGGGGTCGGGTGGGGGTGGGCCCGATCGTTCTCGGGTCCACCCCGGAAACGTCTCAGACGCCGACGGGTTTGCCCGGGCCGGGGACGTTGCGGAAGCGGAACGGCTCCGGTTCGCGGCCGGCCTGGATGAACCAGCACTCCCCGGTGCCGTCACCGGTGAGGATCCGCAGCACCGTGTCGGCGACGGTCTCGGCCGGGATGACCGGCAGTCCGTGCTCGGAGAGCATGCCGCGCAGGGGGTCGATGATCCGCGATTCGGCGTACCCCGGGCAGACCGCGTTGAAGCGCACGTTCTCCGGCGCGAGAGCGGGTCCCAGGGAGCGTGCGAGTCCCACGACGGCGTGCTTGTTGGCCCCGTACAGCGGATCCAGCGGCACGGCGGCCAGGCCCGCCAGGGACGCGGTTGCCACGATGGAGCCTCCGCCGCGGGCCCGCAGCGCGGGCAGCACCGCGTGGGTGCCGAAGACCACGCCGTCGAGGTTGGCCCCCATCGCGCGGCGGTAGCGCGCGGGGTCGAAGTCCTCGCCGACGCCGCATCCGGTCGCCACGCCCGCGTTGAGCAGCGCGATGTCGACACCGCCGTACGTCTCCTGGGTGAACTCCACCAGCGCGCGGTTGGCGTCGAGGTCGGAGACGTCGCAGGCGCGGAAGTGGCCGCCGACCACGTCGGCCACTTCCCGGCCGCCCCGCGCGTCGAGGTCCGCGACGACCACGCGCGCGCCCTCCCTCGCCAGTGCCAGCGCCGTGGCCCGGCCCAGCCCGCTGGCAGCGCCGGTGACGATGGCCACCTTTCCCTGGAGCGCGGCGGCGGTCACGCCAGCTCCAGCACGAGCTTGCCGATGTTCTCGCCGCGGAAGAGCATCTGAAACGTCTCGGGGAAGTCGTCCACGGTGCCCCTCACCACATGTTCCTTGACCTTGATGCGGCCGGCGCCGATCCAGGCGGAGATCTCCTGCGCCGCCTCCGCGTAGCGCTTGGCGTAGTCGAAGACGACGAAGCCCTCCATCCGGGCGCGGCGCACCAGCAGGGAGAGGTAGTTCGAGGGGCCCTTGACCGGCGTGGCGTTGTTGTACTGACTGATCGCACCGCAGACCACGACGCGCGCGTGCATCGCCAGCCGGGTCAGCGCGGTGTCGAGGATGTCCCCTCCGACGTTGTCGAAGTAGACGTCGATGCCGTCGGGGGCGTGCTCGCGCAGCGCCTTTCTGACGTCGTCGGCCCGGTAGTCGATCGCCGCGTCGAATCCGAGTTCACCGGTGAGCAACGCGCACTTCTCCGGCCCTCCGGCGATGCCCACGACCCGGCAGCCCTTGGCCTTCGCGATCTGACCCGCGATGGTGCCGACCGCGCCGGCGGCCCCGGACACCACGACGGTCTCGCCGTCCTTCAGCGCCCCGACGTCCAGCAGGCCGAAGTACGCGGTCATGCCGGGCATGCCCAGTGCTCCCAGATATGTCGAGGGCGGGGCGAGCGAAGTGTCGATCTTCATCGCACCCCGGCCGTCGGAGACGACGTACTCCTGGACGCCGAACGTGCCGACCACGTGATCACCCGGTTGAAAGCCGGGGTGGTTGGATGCGGTGACCTCGACGACCGATCCGGCGCGCATCACCTCCCCGATGCCCACCGGCGGCAGGTAGGAGGGGCGGTCGTCCAGCCAGCCCCGCATGGCCGGGTCCAGGGAGATGACGCGTGTCCGGCCCAGGAACCGGCCCGGGCCCGGTTCCTCGAGGGGCTCGCAACGGTGCTCCCAGTCTTCGGGTTTCACTTCGCCCGCGGGGCGGGCTGCCAGACGGATCTGCCGGTTGGTCGCGGACATCGCGCCTCCTGTCGTTCGCGGCTCCCCGCGACCATACCGACCAGTAGGTACGACTGTGGGTGTGACATTCACCATAGTGCTGTCGACCGGATCCACATCGAACCCGAAACGTGACGCTCGGCAGGCTTATCAGGCATTCCAACCAGTCGGTATCGTGCGCCACCCCCACCTGGTTTGACCAACCTCCCACGCGTCCGAGCCGCACCGGAAGGCCATGCATGACACTCCCGCAGAACAACCCTCATGGGTACGACGGCTTTTCGTACGAGCCGTACGGCCAGGCGGCCTGGTACGAACCGCCCGCGCCCGAGACCGACCGGCACGGTGGCGACCTCGCCGCCCTGCGCTCGGCCTACCGTGTGCTCCGCCGGGTCTCCACGCTCACCGCGCTCGGCTCCTTCGTGGTGTATGTCGTGCTGTCCTGCGGTGCGCCGGGCCTGATGGGGTCGAAGGTCGCCGGTGAACTGAGCCTGGGCATGGCCCTGGGGGTCCTCCAGCTCGTCGTCACCTTCGCGGCGGTCCTCTGGTACGGACGCAGCGCCCAGCGCTCCGTTGACCCGCTGGCGCGGGCCGTGCGGGAGCGGGCGGTCCGGCGGCCCGACCAGGAAGCCGGGGTGGCGAGATGAACGACTTCGGCACAGGGACGCAGGCTGTCGTCCTGGTCCTGTTCACCACCCTGGTGACCCTCACCCTGCTGATGTGTGTGATGGCGGGACCGGACCGCGACGACCTGACGAACTTCTACACCGGCTACCTCTCGCTCACGCCCCTCAAGAACGGTCTGGCGATCGCGGGCGACTACATCTCGGCGGCCACGGTGCTGAGCACCACCGGCATCATCGCGCTCGCCGGATACGACGGTTACGTCCTGGCGGTCAGCACCGCCCTCTCGCTGGTGCTGCTGATGTTCCTGCTGGCCGAGCCGCTGCGCAATGCCGGCAGTTTCACCATGGGCGACGTTCTGGCCCGCAACATGCCGGGGCGGGCGGTCCGTATCGCCTCCTGCGCGGTGACGCTTAGCGCGACCCTCCCCTTCCTGGTCGTCCAACTCTCCGGAGCCGGGTCGCTGCTCACCTTCATCCTGGGCATCCCGCACCTGGCCGGCGCCAGGACGACGTGCATCGTCCTCGTCGGCAGCCTGATGATCATCTACGCGGCGCTCGGCGGTATGAGGGGAACCGCGCTCATCCAGATGATCAAGATCGTGCTCCTGCTGGGGACCAGCGCCACCGTCGCCGTCCTCGTCCTGAACCGCTTCGACTGGAGCCTCGACGACGCGCTCCGGGCCGCCCGGCACGGGAGTGGAGCGGGCCCCGCCTTCTTCCAGCAGGGCCTTCAGCTGGGTACCTCGGCCGTTGACCGGCTGGACTTCGCCAGTCTCCAGATCACCGTGATCCTCGGCGCTGCCTGCCTGCCCCACATCACGATGCGTCTGTACTCCGCGCGCGACGTGCCGGCCGTGCGTCGCTCCATGTCGTGGGCGATCGGTACGGTCACCACGTTCTGCCTGCTCGTGATCATCATGGGTACAGGCGCGGCGGCGCTGGTGGGATCGCGGTACATCACCGCGGCCGACCCCCACGGAAGGACCGCGGTGCTCATGCTGTCCCGGGTGCTCGGCGGTGGCGCCGGCTCCGTGGGCACTACGGTTCTCTACGCGGCCATGGCGGGCACGGTGTTCATCACTCTGCTGTCCTCGGTCGCGGGAATGACCCTGGCCGCGGCCTCGTCGCTCGCCCACGACCTGTTCGCCCACGCCGTGCGGCGGGGACGGGCGGCGCCGCGCACAGAGATGACGGTGGCGGCGTGGACGAGCGTGGCCGTGGGAACCGTTGCCATCGCGCTCTCCGTCCTGGTCCAGAACTGGGACGTCGCCGTACTGACCACGCTGGCGATCTGCATCGGGGCGTCGGCCGTGGCCCCGGCGCTGACGTACTCCCTGTTCTGGCGGGGCTTCACGCGCACGGGCCTGCTCGCGAGCCTGTACGGCGGCGCGGCCTGTGCGCTGGTGCTGATGGTCTTCTCCAGGGCCGTCTCGGGCACGCCGTCCGCGGTCTTCCCGAACGCGGACTTCGACTGGTTCCCCATGCAGTCCACGGGACTGGTCTCCGTCCCGTTCGGCTACCTGGCGGGCTGGCTGGGCAGCCGGTTGGAGCACCGGCGCCGCGCCGCCGACAGCCTCGAGACCCGACGGCTGTACGAGGAGAGCGAGGCACGGCTGCTCGCCGCGGCCGAATGACCACATCCGCGCGGGCGGGCTACGCAGGCGGCCTCGGTGCCACCACCGTAGTCCGTCCTCGGTCAGTGTGCCCGTGACCAATTCCCGCGTGCGGGCCGCACCTTCGCCGCTCGCGGTGTCTCCAGCTCGCGTGCGGCCAGGGCCCAGCTGAGCTCCACGGCGGTGTCCGGAGCGTCCAGGCCGGTGCCGGTGAGCTCCTCGAAACGGCGCAGGCGGTAACGGACGGTATTGACGTGGACGTGTGCGCTGCGCGCGACTTCACGGATGCGCCGTCCCGTCCTCAGATAGTCCCGCACCGACTCCTCGATGAGCTGACCGAACTCCCCTTCCGCCTCCAGTGGGCGCAGATAGCGGTCGAGCAGCAGCTCGGCGAGTTCCGGTTCGGCGACGACCGCCACCCGCCAGGACAGGTCGCTCAGGTCGTACACGCCACGCAGACCGTACCCACGGGCGACCTCCAGCATCCGGCCGGCGCCGCGGAAGGAGCGGCGCACCGCGGCCAGGTCCGCGGCACCCCGGCCTCTTCCGGCACTTCCTGCCGTTCGGCAGCCATCTGCTGCGCGACGGCCGTCTTCCGGACCGGACCCGGGAACTGCTGATCCTGCGTACCGCGTACAACACCACCCGGGCCGGTTACGAATGGGGACGGCACGTACCGCTGGCCAGGGCGGCCGGGGTCACCCGAGAGGAGATCCGGCGGGTCGGTGCGGGCCCGGACGACCAGGGGTGGACGCCGGCCGACGCTCGTCTGCTGCGTGCCGCCGACGAACTGCACCGCACCGCACGCCTGTCCGCGGCCACCTGGTCCGCACTCGCCGCCGACCACGACCAGGCACAGCTGATCGAAATCACCATGCTCGTCGGCCAGTACCACATGGTCGCGTTCTTCCTGAACTCCGCCGGTACCGCGCTCGAGCCCGGCTACGACACGGAAGTCCTGCCCCCGCCCACCGGAGCCGGCGCGGACGCGGCGGAAGGGACACACGGCGATGCCTGAGCCCCGCCACCCCGCGACCCGCCTGGCCGACGGCCTCCTGAGCGGCCGGAACGTTCTGGTCATCGGCGCGGGCACCCGCCCGGGCGACGATCCGGAGGCCCCGGTGGGCAACGGGCGGGCGGTGGCCGTGCTTGCCGCCCGCGAGGGAGCGTCCGTGGCCTGCGCCGACATCTCCGCCTCCGCCGCGGCGGCCACCGCCGCCCTGGTCGGTGAGTCGGGCACCCGTGGCCTGACCGTGGTGGGTGACGCCACCGATCCCGGCGATTCCTCGGCCATGGTCGCCGAGGCCGTCCGCGAACTCGGCTCGCTCGACGCGCTGGTGGTCAACGTCGGCATCGGACTCGGCGCGGGCCTGGCGAACACCTCACCGCAGGAGTGGGAACGCGTGCTTTCGCTCAACCTGAGCGCTCACTTCCTCGCCGCCAAGTACGGGCTGCCCGCGATCACCGACGGAGGATCGATCGTCTTCGTCGGTTCCGTGGCGGGGCTGCGCGCCGCCACCGACTCGCCCGCCTACGACAGCTCCAAGGCGGGCCTGTTCGGTCTCACCCGCCACATACCACTCGGGCGCCAGGGCACCGCCTGGGAGGTGGCCGAAGCCGTCACCTTCCTGATCTGCGACCGCGCCTCCTACATCACCGGACAGAGCCTGGTGGTCGACGGAGGGCTGAGCGCCGTCTGAGCACGTGGCGCCTGTCGCGATGGTGGCGTCCGCGTCCGGGTCAGCGGTGGCCGGGGAACCGCAGGGCGTTCGCCCAGAGCCGGGTGACCGTGGACACGAGTTCCTCGAAGTCCGCCCGAGGACTGTGCTCTTGCCGTTCGCCGAGCACGAAGGCGTGGTAGGCCATGACGCTGACCATGCCCGACAACGCACGGGAGGCCATCATCGGGTCGACCTCACGGTCGGCGACACCCCGCGCCTGCAGGTCGGCGATGCCGCGGGCGTTGCGGAGGATGAAGGCGTCGGCGCGCCGGCTTCGGAACTCGCGGAACTCCGGCTCCACCTGTGCGACCTGCTCAAGCAGCGCCATCAGCTTCGCATTCCGTTTGTATGCCTCGAGGTACGCGCGATTGCTCGCCTCGAGAACCGCATAGGGATCGTCGGTACCCTGCACCCGGCCCATGCCGGGGTGCATCATGTCCTCCTGCGCCTCCAGGAGGACGGCCGCGAGGACCTCTTCCTTGTTGGCGAAGTAGGTGTAAAAGGATCCCGCGGCGCACTGGGCCTCTTTGGTGATGTCGGTCAGGCGGGTGTCGAGATAACCGTCCCGTTCGAACACCTTGCGCGCGGCCGCCACCAGAGCGGCCCGTGTCCGCGCTCCTCGCTTCGTCGTGGGCGGCTCGCGAAGGTGCGAGAGGGGCGCCATGGGCGGTGCCTTCTCGCCGTCGATCTCCTCGGGCGACGTGCTGTCCATCCCGGAGACTGTACTTGAATCCGACGCCATGGCCGGAAATCCGAAAGGCAAGGTCAGGCCGTGATCCCGAAGCCTTCGGCGAGTCGGCGGCGGGTGTCGGCGGCGCTGGTGTGCAAGACACCCCCGATTCCGATCCGGGCCGCTCCGTCGAGGTTCTGCTGCAGATCGTCGATCATGACGGCTTCCCCGGGATCGACACCGAGGCGTTCACAAGCGATCGCGTAAATCCGCCGGGAGGGCTTGCGGATCCCCACCTGCGCGGAGATGACGACCGTGTCGGCGACAGCGGCGAGGTCGACGCCGTCGTAGGTTCCGGTACCGAACGAGTTGGACACCAGCGCAACCGGATGGCCGGCGGCCCGGAGGTCACCGAGCAGGGCGAGCATGTCCTGGTCGATCGACAATCCCGCCTGCATCCGGGCCGTGAGACCCTCGGCCGGTACGTCGGCGCCGTGGACGCGGAGACGTTCGGCGAATCCCCGCTCGAAGGCCTCCGTGTCGATACGGCCGCACTCGTGGTCGGCCAGGAGGGCGCGGGACGGCTGGTCCCGGCCGAGGAGGTCCAACGGCAGGCGGGGGTCGCCGCCGAGTGAGGCGCCGAAGTCGGTGAAGGCCTGCAACACACTGGAGGTGATGACGCCGCCGAAGTCCACCAGGACCGCGGTTCGGGTCTTCTCCACCACGTTCGACACGATATCCACGCCTTTCTCGTAGTTGGCTTGCATCCGGCGGGGCTGCCGAGTTCAGGCGATCTCGAACAGTCCGGCCGCGCCCATTCCGCCGCCGACGCACATCGAGATCACCACGTACCGGGCCCCTCGGCGCCTGCCCTCGATGAGTGCGTGCCCCACCAGGCGGGCACCGGTCATTCCGTACGGATGACCGACCGAGATCGCGCCGCCATTGACGTTGAACCGCTCCGGGTCGATGTGCAGTTCGTCGCGGCAGTACAGCGCCTGGGAAGCGAACGCCTCGTTGAGTTCCCACAGGCCGATGTCGTCGATGGTGAGGTTGTGCTGCTTCAGCAGCTTCGGGATGGCGAACACCGGACCGATGCCCATCTCGTCCGGTCCGCACCCGGCGACCGCCATACCCCGGTAGAGGCCCAGCGGTTCCAGTCCGCGGCGCTCGGCCTCCCTCGACTCCATCAACACCGACGCCGAAGCCCCGTCCGACAACTGCGAGGAGTTGCCCGCAGTCACGCTGGACTGCGCGCTCACCTGGCCGACGGGCAGCACCGGCGCCAACCCGGCCAGGCCTTCGAGCGTCGTCGACGCGCGGTTGCCCTCGTCCCGGGTCAGGGTGACCTCCTCGTCCCGCACCTGCCCGGACTGCTTGTCGAGCACCTTCTTGACGCTGCTGAGCGCGACGATCTCCCGGTCGAACCGGCCGGCCTGCTGCGCCGCCGCGGTACGTTGCTGCGACACCAGCGCGAACTCGTCCTGGCGTTCCCGGCTCACGCCGTAGCGTTCGGCGACGATCTCCGCCGTCTGCAACATCGGCAGGTAGATGCCCGGCTTGTACTCGACCAGCCAGGGATCCGCCATGCGGTGGGTGTTCATGTGGTCGTTCTGCACCAGGGAGATCGACTCGACACCGCCGCCCACAGCGATCTGCATGCCGTCCGCGACGATCTGTTTGGCGGCCGTCGCCAGGGCCATCAGGCCCGACGAACACTGCCGGTCGATCGTCATTCCCGGCACGGTGTCCGGAAGCCCGGCCCGGAGAACGGCCTGACGCGCGACGTTGAAGCCGGAGGACCCCTGCTGCGCGGCGCAGCCGAAGATCACATCCTCGACCTCGCCTCCTTCGAGCCCGGCGCGCCGCACCGCGTGAGAAAGGGCATGGGCGGCCAGCTCCTGCGCCTGGGTGTCGTTGAACGCGCCGCGGTAGGCCTTTCCGATCGGCGTCCGTGCCGTCGAAACGATGACTGCTTCCCTCATGTCGCCTCACTGTCTCCTGCTGGTCCGGTTCGCCGGGCGCGTCGGGGGAGTTCCGTGCTCCGCACACCAGATCCGGTATAGTTGAATCCGACGTCAGGTTCAATTGGACCCATGCCACGTGCTCGCCCCCTTGACAGACCACTCCCCCACCTGAAGGCTACCGACCAGTAGGTATGAGGAGGCGGAGGGTGAACAAGCTGAGGATCTCCACCGTCGCGGGCGTGTTCGACGCGATCGTGGCGGGTCCGCCCGAGGGCCGCCCGACGCTGCTGCTGCACGGCTTCCCGCAGACGGGCCTCGTGTGGCAACGGCAGCTCGCGACGCTGGCCGCGCACGGCTACCGGGTGGTGGCGCCCGACCAGCGTGGGTACTCGCCGGGCGCACGGCTACCGGGTGGTGGCGCCCGACCAGCGTGGGTACTCGCCGGGCGCCCGCCCCCAGCGGGCCGAGGACTACCGCATGGGCCTCCTCGTCGACGACGTGGTCGCGATCACCGAGGAACTGGGCTGGGCGGCGTTCGACCTGGTCGGCCATGACTGGGGAGGCGCGGTGGCCTGGTGGACCGCCCACGCCCACCCCGGCCGCGTACGCACCCTGACCGTGGTGTCGACCCCTCACCCGGGCGCTCTGGCCACCGCCCTGCGCAGCGACCAGGATCAGCGTGAGCGCTCCCACTACATGATCGACTGGCGCGAAACACCCGCGACCGAAGAGCGCATGCTCGCCCACGACGCCCAGGAGCTTCGCGCGCTCTACGCCGGGAAGGTCCCCCAGGCCAGCGCCGAGGCCTACATACGGCACCTGTCCGAGCCGGGCGCTCTCACCGCTGCGCTGAACTGGTACCGGGCGGGCCGCCCCGACGGCGCGATCGGCGTCATCGACGTGCCCACGCTGTACGTCTGGAGCACCGAGGACAGCGCGTTCGGCCCGGCGGCCGCGCGGCGGACCGGGCAGTGGGTCAGCGGGCCGTTCCGGTTCGAGACCCTTCAGGGCGTCAGCCACTGGGTCCCCGAGGAGGCGCCCGGGACGCTGAGCCGCCTGCTGCTCGAACACCTGCGAACGCACGGTGAGCACGGAACAGCAGCGCATACCCCGTTCGTCAACTCTCCGAAGAGGTGACCCATGAAGACAGCTCGCGCGGCCTGGCGCGGCCTCGAGCCCGTACACGGCATGATCTACTTCGTCCCCGAGGCAAGGCGACGGTACGCGGACCTCGGACTGAGCGCACGCGCCGGGTACTTCGCCTCGCGGAGCGCCGCGTTCGGCCGGGCATCCGCCGAGCTGGTCATCTCGACCTTCTACAACTTCAATCCCGATCTGGTACGCCAGTCACTCGACGGGGCCTGGGACGCTACGACGCCGCAGCAGGTGCTGGACGCGCGGTACGCCGCTGCGGACGAAGCCCTGCGGCGGGCGGGTATCCACGAGCAGCCCGACTTGGCGGAGGTCCTGACGCTGGTCCGCCGGGCAGCCGAGGCGGCCTGCGAACACGCGGAGGGCCGCCCGCTGTTCGCCGCGCACGCCGCGCTGCCCTGGCCGAAGGAGCCGGTGCTGCAGCTGTGGCACGCCCAGACGCTGCTCCGGGAGTTCCGTGGCGACGGCCATGTCGCGTGCCTGCTGAGCGAGGGCGTCGGGGGCTTGGAGGCCCTGGTCCTGCACGCCGCCACCGGTGAGATTCCCGTCGACTTCCTCAAGGTGAGCCGCGCTTGGCCCGAGGACGAGTGGGCCGGCACCCGGGAGCGCCTGCGCGAGCGGGGCCTTCTCGACGGCGACTGTCTCAGCTCGGAAGGCACACTCCTGCGCAAGCGCATCGAGGACCGCACCGACCGGCTGGCCCTTCCGGCCTACGCCGCCCTGGGCGACGCCGGTTGTGAGCGTCTCGCCGAACTCGCGAGCCCCTTCGGCCGCGCCGTGGTCGAAGCCGGCCTTCTCACACTCGGCTGACCCGGGACGGCTCGACTCCGCACCCCGGCGCCGTCCTATGAGCTGCCTCACGCATCGCTGATCGCTCGGCGCGCGAACCGACGCCGGTGTCCAGGCGCGCCACTACCCCGGCGAGGGACTCCGGCTCACGGTCGGCAACCGGAATGCCAAGGACACGGTGCTGACCACGCCGGCGGGCCCGCGCACGCACCCGAGAACGGCGAGTCAGAAGTCGTTGTCCGCTTGGACGACTTCGGCTCGCTCACCCTCGAGTCCCACCCGGACCGCCAGTGTGCCGAACGCGGCGACTGGCACACGGCCTCCGGCCGAAAAGTCCTCACCAGGGCCAAAGTTGCCTGTTGCGGCCTAGGTGGCAGAGGTGCGGCGGCCGCCTCGGCGGTCGGAACCGCGGCCGCCGGTGCCGGCAGCGCCGCCCGTGGTTCCGCCGGCCGCCGTTCGGCGGCGGGATCCGCGGGCATCCTTGCCGGAGGCAGCGCCGGTCGCCGCGCCGGTCGCGGGCTGGCGGTCGGAACCGCGGCCGCCCGCTCCGACGGCACCTCCCGTGGCCCCGCCGGATCCCGCTCGGCGGGCAGAGCCGCGCCCGCCGGTGGCGGGCGCGCCACCGGACGCTGTCGCCCCGGCCCCGGCCCGGCGGCCGGAGCCCCCGCTCCCCGTCGTGGCCGCGGCAGCTGTCGCCGCTTGTGCCCCGCCGCCGTTGCGGCGTCGGCGGCCGGATCGCCTGCCGGGCTCGGTGCCGGTCTTCCGGTCCGAGCGGGACACCGCCGGTGTCGCCGGCTGGGGGACCTCGATGGTGACGGGCACGCCGGAGGGCTCGCGGGCGCCGGTGATGGTGGCCAGTTCCGCGTCGCCCGACTTGATGCGGGCCGTTCGGGGGCGGATGCCCGCGTCCGACATGAGCCGGGTGACGTCCCGTTTCTGGTCGGGCAGGACCAAGGTGACCACGCTGCCGGAGCCGCCGGCCCGGGCCGTGCGTCCGCCCCGGTGGAGGTAGTCCTTGTGGTCGGTGGGGGGATCGACGTTCACGACGAGGTCGAGGTCGTCGATGTGTATGCCTCGCGCCGCGACGTTCGTCGCCACCAGCGCGGTGACCTGGCCGTTCTTGAACTGTTCCAGGGTGCGGTTGCGCTGCGGCTGGGAGCGGCCTCCGTGCAGTGCCGCCGCGCGGACACCGACGGCCAGGAGCCCCTTGGTGAGACGGTCGGCGGACCTCTTGGTGTCGAGGAAGAGGATGACCCGGCCGTCACGGGCCGCGATGCGCGTGGTGACGGCCTTCTTGTCGGTCTCGTCCAGGACGTGGAGCACATGGTGTTCCATGGTGGTCACCGCCCCCGCGGACGGGTCCACGGAGTGCACCACGGGGTCCGTCAGGAACCGCTGCACCAAGCGGTCGATGTTGCGGTCCAGGGTGGCCGAGAAGAGCATGCGCTGTCCGTCGGGCCGTACTTGCTGGATCAGCTTGGTGATCTGCGGCAGGAAGCCCATGTCGGTCATCTGGTCGGCTTCGTCCAGCACGGTGATGCGTACCTGGTCGAGCCGGCAGTCCCCGCGTTCCACGAGGTCGTTGAGCCTGCCGGGGGTCGCCACGAGTACCTCGGCGCCGCGCCGGAGCGCACCGGCCTGCTTGGTGATGGACAGCCCGCCGACCACGGTGGCCAGCCGGAGGTTGACCGCCGTCGCGTAGGGGGTCAGCGCATCGGTCACCTGCTGGGCGAGTTCCCGGGTGGGCACCAGCACGAGGGCGAGGGGCGCCTTGGGCTCCGCCCGCAGTCCGGCCGTGCGGGCCAGGAGGGCCAGCCCGAACGCGAGGGTCTTGCCGGAGCCGGTGCGTCCCCGTCCCAGCAGATCACGGCCGGCGAGCGAGTTGGGCAGCGTGGCGGCCTGGATGGGGAAGGGGGTGGTCACGCCCTGCGCGGTGAGGGTCTTCAGCAGCCCCGCGGGCATGTCCAGACCGGCGAAGTCCTCGACAGCGGGAAGTGCGGGTGTCGTGTTTTCCGGCAGCCGGAATTCACTCGGCGACGACGCGGACGGTCGGGGCGACGAGGCGCGCCGGTTGGGCTTCTGGGGCCTGCGGGACATGCAGTTATTTGCCTTCCTGGAAACAGCACAAACCGGGGTCCGCACCATGACGGTGCGGACCCCGGTGAGCGGATACGCGTCCGGCGATCAGGCGGGGACGATGTTCTCCGCCTGCGGGCCCTTCTGGCCCTGGGTCACGTCGAAGGAGACCCGCTGGCCCTCCTGGAGCTCACGGAAGCCCTGGGTCGCGATGTTCGAGTAGTGGGCGAAGACGTCGGGGCCGCCGCCGTCCTGCGCGATGAAGCCGAAACCCTTTTCAGCGTTGAACCACTTCACGGTTCCCTGTGCCATGACCTTCTCCGTTCTGTAGGCAGAGGCCCCATCCGGAGATGCCGGAAAAACAAATAATGCGCCTGAGGGGAAAACATTCCTGTCAGGCGCACATAGGTTCATGGGTACCACAACTGCAACTCCGAAAGCCTAGCACACATCACTGGGTCACTGATCCATTGCGATGTGTAGGCAACGCAAGCACCCGTCGACTGATCGGAGGGTTCCGGGTTAACTGGAAAGAGACGGCGGAAGCATTCGTTCCGTCGCCGCGACCGCGATCGGCGGGAGGTCACCATGACCCCGTCCTCAGCCTCCGGGGCCATGCCCAGGCTGGTGCTCAGGAGCCCGGCCCCCCTTGCGGGAACGGTCCTGCCTCTTGTCGACGAGGTCCAGGTCCTGGGTCGCGACAGCAGCAACCAGCTCCAGGTGGATGTGCCTGGGGTCAGCCACCAACACGCTGTCCTGCGGCGCTCCGGCGACCAGATCACCGTGGAGGACCTGAGCAGCGGCACGCTGGTCAACGGTTCACGGGTCCAGGGACCGCAGGTACTGCAGTCCGGTGACGTCGTCGGGTTCGGATCCGTGGAGGCGAAGTACGAGGAGGCCGGCAGCGCGCGGCCCGAAGTCCAGACGCAGACCCACACCACCCAGTCGCACAGTGCCCGTTTCGATGTCGAGGACCAGCGGGCCGACGTGATCAGCAACGTCGGCCGCGACCAGTACAACGAGTACATCCACCAAGTAGCCGTGGAGCGGGAGAGCTTCCTGCGGGAGATCGCCGCAGCCCGCACGCGGGCCCGGTGGCTTATCTGGATCGGCTTTCTCCTGTTCCTGGCCGGCGGCTCCGTGTACGCGTGGGTGATCGTGCGGTACGTCGTCCAGGTCAACAACCTGTCGTCGCCCGAGGCGCCTCCCCAGACGCTCCCGAAGATCTTCGGGCCCGACATCAACGGCGTGCCGATCGGGGCCATCGGGTTCGCCGCAGCGGGGATCGGCCTCGTCCTCCTGATCGTCGGGATCCTGCTCCATGCCGTCGCGACCGCGCGGCGGCGCCGGGTCGCAGCCGAGCGGCCCCTGCCACCCCCGCCGCCGACCTGGCCCCCACGGATCGGGTGAGAGCGCACTAGTGAGCGGAGCTGGTCATGGTCTTCAACATCGGCAAACAGGATGCCGGGGTCATCAACAACGTGCAGGGCGACCAGACGGTCCATGGCGGCCAGCAGGGTGTCCTCGCCGCGGGCGACCAGCAGGCCCGTGACCTGGTGGACCAGTTGCGTGAGGCGCTCCGGCAGCTGCCCCTGCCACCGGATGTGGCGCCCCAGGTGCACGGCGAGCTCGAAGCCCTCGACACCGACCTGGCCCAGCCCGAACCCGACAAGCGCCGCGCGGCCGACCGCCTCACACGGATCACCCGGCTGCTGGCCTCGGCCGGAGCCCTGGTCGCGTCCGCGACCGGCCTGCTGACCCCGCTGTCCGCCCTGGCCGGCTGGCTCGGCGTCCTCGGCGAGCCCATCCTCCGGCTCCTCGACCACTGAACGCCGCTGTCGAGCGGGGCGGCCGGGTCGTAGACCCAGCTCCGGAAGGAGAGCCGGACGTCGCTGGGCCAGCGGGGAGTCGCCGATGTCGGGGGCCTCGGGCACCGAGCGGGCCGCCTACAGCCCGGAGCGAGCGCCGCGACCAAGGGCGTGCCGACCCTGCCGGACCGACCGGTGACCGGGCCCGCACGGCCCGGCCACCGGTGCTGCGCAGGCGCGGCTACGGAGCCATCTCGTACGCTCCGGACAGCGCCTCGACCCGCTGCCAGACCCGCTCCGTACGTGCCTCGTCGACGACCGGTCGCCGGATCGCACCCAGCGCCCAGTCCCGCTGCTGTTCGGTTGCCGAGTCCTTGCCGTGCAGTTCGACGGCGTGTGCGCAGAAGTCCCGCACGAGGACGGCGAAGAGTTCGTCGAGCACGTCCTCGTCGAGCGCGGTCAGGGCGGCCTGCTCCAGGACGAGCTGTCCGTGCACGACGAGGGCGAAGAGCTGGCCGACCGCGAGGACGAGGTCGAGGTCGCGGCTCTGCTCCGCGTCGGGAGCGGCCGTGGCGACGAACTCACAGAGTGCGTCGGCCTGTTCGCGGAAGCGGGTCACGTTGGGCAGGTGCGCATACGCGTCGAAGGCGGGCCGCCAGTCGTGGAAGCGTACCGAGCCGAGGCCGCGGGCCGGTCCCTGCCGGAACAGGAAGTCGTCGTCGGCCGCGTCGAGGCGGGTCGGCACGCCGGGGTACTCGACCGGGTCGAGGAGATGGCCGCGCATGAACTTCAGGATCAGTGCCAGGTTGACGTGGACGGTGCCCTCGAGCTTCGGCAGACCGCGGATCTCCACGGCCGCCTGGCCGAAGTAGTTGTCCTTCTCGAAGCCCTTGGCCGCGATGACGTCCCACATCAGGTCGATGACCTTCTCACCCTCCGTGGTCACCTTCATCTTCGTCATCGGGTTGAAGAGCAGGTAGCGGCGGTCGTCCGGGCCGGCGGAGCGGAAGTAGTCGACGGCGCGGTCGCTGAAGGACTTCATGCCGACGAGCCTGACGTACGCGTCGGTCAGCTCGCGCCGCACGTGCGGGAAGCTGGTGACGGGGCGCCCGTAGAGGATGCGGTTGTGGGCGTGGGTGACCGCCTCGTACATCGCGTGCTCGCAGATGCCGATCGAGGCGGTGCACAGGTTGAACTTGCCGACGTTGACGGTGTTGAGGGCGGCGTCGAAGGCGGCACGGCCCGTGTGCAGGACGTCCTCGGCCGCTACGGGGTAGTCCTCCAGGCGGAACTCGCTGACGTACTTGGACGAGTCGACGACGTTCTTGACCAGGCGGTAGGCCGGGTGACGGCTGTCGGCGGCGAAGAATACGTAGCCGTCGGGGCCCTCGACGTCGGTACGGCGGCCGAAGACGGAGACGAGTCCGGCGGCGTTGCCGTTGCCGATGTAGTACTTGGAGCCGGTCGCCCGGAAGCCGCCGTCGCCGTCGGGTTCGAGCAGCATGTCGGTGGAGTAGATGTCCGCGCCGTGGGCCTTCTCGGACAGACCGAACGCGAACACCTCTCCCTGGCTGAGGAGTTCCGCGGCGCGGGAGCGGGCGGCTGCGTTGTCGCTCTGCCAGACCGGACCGAGGCCGAGGATCGTGACCTGCCAGGCGTACCAGTAGTCCAGGCCGTAGAAGCCCAGGATCTCGTTGAGCGCGGCGATCCGGGCGGTGTCCCACCGCTTGTCCGGTTCCCCCTCCCCCGCGGCGGACGACGGCGTCAGGAAGGTGGCGAACAGGTTCTCCTTCGCCGCGAAGGCGAGGAAGTCGCCGAGCCACGCGCGGGTCCGGTAGTCCTCGATCAGCCGCCCCTTGCCACGCTCCTCGAACCAGTCGACGGTGGCGCGCAGCAAGCGGCGCGTCTCGGGGTCGAAGTGGGCGGGGTCGTATGTGCGCGGGTTGAACAGCAGCTGGTCAGCCATGGTCAGGACGCCTTTCGGCTGGTGGACGGGTGGGAATCGGGAGGTCTGGCGGCCGCGGTGGCCGCATGGGGAGGACCGGCGGCGGGTGCGGCGGTGATCAGCGGCCCGGACCGAACCGGGCCAGCGTGGCCAGCACATCGTCCAGCCAGTCGATCATCATCCGCTCGTACGCGATGCCGCCGCGCAGTACGACGTGCTGGAGCTCCCGCTCCGCGTCGAGCGGTGACTGCGGACCGGCCGCGTTCGCCTCGGGCCCCGTGAAGTCCCGCACCTCTCCTGCGAGATAGTGCGCCAGCCGGTCCCGATGCGCCTGCCGGTGCCGCTCCACCTCGCGGATCAGGGCGGCCGGGTCATCGAAGGCGGCGCCCCGGATCTTCACGGCCAGGTCGTGGCGGACGCTCTCCGGCTCGATCGGATCGTGCAACCAGGAGGACAGCGCGGCCCGGCCGAGGTCGGCGACGCTGTATTCCTTCTTGTCCGGCCGGCCCTGCTGCGGGACGTCCCGGACGTCGATCCAACCGTCGTTCTCCATGCGCTTGAGCACGCGATAGATCTGTTGGTGGGTCGCGGTCCAGAAGTAGCCGATGGACCGCTCGAAGCGCCGGGCCAGCTCATAGCCGGATCCCGGCTTCTCCAAAAGCGACACCAAGATCGCGTGTTCGAGCGCCATGACGCCGATCCTTCTATGCAACTCGTTGCATAGCAACCTCGCCTGCCCCGATGCGACACGGCTCACCCCAGCGGCGGGGCGAGAGCCCGGCGTCGAAGCGCGGCCGAGAAACGGTGTTGCCCCGGTCCGTGGCGGTCACTAGGGTCGGTCGGGTGACTGCCGGGTCGGCCTTGGGCCATACACGAGTGAGCTCCCCGGCCTCCGCGTGAGCGCGAGGCGGGCAAGAGGCCCGCCCCCATCTCCTCGTCTTTGTTCCCGGCGCCCGCGTGCGGCGCCGCCTTCCTGCGGATCCCAAGACCGGAGACACCTCACCGATGTCCTATGACCAGCGGTACACACATGAATCCGAGCTGCCGGCGGCCTGCGTCCAGCTGAACCACACTGCCGTCTACGCAAGCGACCGGCACCTGTCCGCCGAGTTCATCGGCGCGATCCTGGGCCTGAAGGTCGGCGCCCCGTTCGGGCCGTTCCTGCCCGTCGACCTCGGCAACGGCGTGACGCTCGACTACTACGAGAAGCGGGACGAGCCGATCCAGTCGCAGCATTACGCCTTCCTCGTGCCGGACGAGCAGTTCGACGCCATGATCGCCCGTCTGGAGGCGGTCGGGGTCACTTACTACGCCGACCCCGGCCACACCGAACCCGGACAGATCAACCGCCTGTTCGGCGGTCGCGGGGCATATTTCGACGACCCGGACGGCCACAACATGGAGATCATGACGCGGCCTTACGTCCGCCCTTAGCGGATCACAGCTGAGGCTGCTGCATGCGCTGCCAGCTGAATGGGCCGTAAGTTGTGTCGGTGACGGGGTGATTGGCGTTCGGGTCGGCGGTCAGTTTCAGCCACTCCAGCGGGGTGGTGCTGCCGTGCACGACGATCCGGTGGAAGTTCGGGACGTTGTAGTACGGGTGCTCGTTCCATGCGCTGTTGTCCGGGTCGTGGGCACACACGCCGGTGCCGGTGGCCGGATCCGTCTCGCCGGTGCACGGCGCCGTCGGCGACAGCGGGTTGTCCGAGCGGTACAGATGTGAGTCACCGTTGAGCATCAGCACCGGGCGGCCGAACGCGGTCGTCTTCGCGGCGACCTCGCTGATGACCGGCTCGTAGTTCGTCAAGTGGTCCTTGGACTTGCCGTCGAGGTCCCACATGTCGGCCTGCACCGAGATCACCACGGCCTTGGCGTGTTCGGCCTGCGCGTCAGCGAAGGCGGCATCGAGCCAGCGGACGTCGGCGGCGGTCCGGTTGGTGCGCTCGTCGGTCTGTGCCTGAGTCGCGGCCGGCGCCTTGTACCAGGGGTCGGTGTCGTTGTTCGAGCCGCCCGGCGCGTTGATGGTGACGAAGACGATGTCGTTCTGCTCCCACCTCACGTTCTCGACGTACTGCGCGTCGGCCGGGTGGCTCGGGTCGTAGGCGGTGGCCTGGGACACCACGTTCAGTGTCCCGCTGCCGAGGGTGTGACCGGGCCGCGCGAAGAAGTCCTTCCGGACTTCGGCGAGGTTGTCGAGCGGGTCGCCGCAGTGGTAGCTGACGCAGTCCGCCGGGTTGGTCGACAGGCCGCTTGTCCCGATGTAGTTGATCGCACCGGAGGCCTTGTCGTAGAAGCCGCCGCCTTGACCGGGTGAGGTGATGCTCGACGCCTTGTGGCAGTCGGCCCACTCGTTGTCGCCCGGCGTGTAGACGAGCGGCTTCGTGAAGGTCTGCCACGTGGACGCGATCGAGGCGTCGTAGTCCTCGGTGCAGAACTCCTTGCCCGAGTGGATGTCACCCACGTGAATGACGTCGCCGATCGTCGGGTCACCGTTGATGGTGCCGATGAACGCCGGGGTCTTCTGGAACTGCGCCGTGTCGGCGCCCTGGCCCGCGGGTGCGTACGCAGACCGGCCGTACGGCGAGTCTCCGAACACGGCGAGCGTCAGCGGGGTGCCGACCGCCGATGCCGTGGTGGTCGACATCACGGAGGAGGCAAGGCCGACGGCAACGAGCGTGACCAGCCCGCGCCTTGGCATGCGTCTCGACATGCGTCCCTCTTTCAGGTCCGGTTGAGGGGGGCGCTCCAGTGAACTGGCCCACAGCTAGCGCTCCATGGTCCCCGGGGCGGCCTGAAGATGACGAACAAGCGAAATTGCCGCAGCGCCCGCGGCCCGGATCGCTCCCCGCGTACCCCGGTCGCCCACAGCGAACCCACCCACCCGCACACCCCGCTGCAACCGCCCGCCCCCGGTGAACGTCTTGTGCGCTGACTGTGTACGAAGCGGGGATGTGGGGGACGTTGTGACGCGGAACGTGACGAAGGCCGGTCTCGTGGTGCTGGCCATGGCGACGGTGCTCGGGGCCTCGGCCTGTGGCGGACAAGCCGGCGCGGCGGCCGGGGGGAGCGGCGGGAAGCTCCCCGCGTCCGACTCGGCCCTGACGTCTGCCGGCACCGTGGGGAAGTTGTCCGGGGCCGCACGGACCGGGTCCTCGCCCATCACCCGGAACGTGCCGTGGAACCTGGACATTCTGGACCAGCGGTCGCGGCCGCTGAACGGGAAGTTCACCACCACCGCCACGGGCAAGGGCGTTCACGTCTATGTGATCGACACCGGGATGGACATCACCCACAAGGAGTTCGGCGGACGCGCCCACCTCGGCGCCGACTTCGTGGGCGCGAAGGACTCCGGTGACTGCTTCAGCGAGGACGGGATGGGCCACGGCACGTTCGTCGCGGGCATCATCGGCGGCGCGAGGTACGGGGTGGCGCCCAAGGCGGACCTCGTACGGGTCCAGGGCATCCTGTGCGAGAGCGAGGGCGAAGGCTCCCCGGGGGCGGCCGAGGCGGCCTTGGTGAAGTCGGTCAAGTGGGTCACCGCGCACGCGCAGAAGCCTGCGGTGGTGAACATGTCGCTCAACCTCGACCACCGGTCGGCGGCCCTGGAGTCCGCCGTGAAGAAGATGGTCGACGCGGGGATCCCGACGGTGGTGTCGGCCGGCAACTTCCATGACGACGCCTGCAAGCACTCCCCGGCCGGCGTCCCCGGCACGATCGTGGTGGCGGCCTCCACCTCGAACGACCGCGCATGGAGCGACACCAGCTCCTACGGATCGGGCTACGGACGGTGCGTGGACCTGTACGCCCCCGGCCAGAAGGTGACCTCCGCCCTCGCCGGCGGCGGTACGACCACGGAGGAGGGCGGCGCGACGTCCTGGGCCGCGCCGCATGCGACGGGCGTGATCGCGCTGTACCTGTCGGCACACCCCCACGCCACGGCCAATGAGGTCCACGTCTGGCTCGACCACACGGCCACCCGCGGTGTCGTGCGCGGCGTCCCCTCCGGCACCCCCAACCGGCTGCTCAACACCGGCGGCCTCTGACCTGCCGCAGCCGCAGCGCCAGCAGCCCTGTGCCCACGCGGCGTCCCCTGCTCGGGAGGCCCATCGGGCTCGGCGGACAGGAGCTTCCGGCGATCACGGTCGCCGGTCAGGGCAGCGTCCAGAACCGGACCGTGACGAGGTAGAAGACGACAGCCCAGAAGGCCATCGCCCCCACCACGACACCGATGCCACGGAGGTTGGCCCTCGCCGGTTCGTCCGGCGATGGCCGCAGCCATCGCCCGAGCAATGGGTTCACGTAGTAGGGCATGGTCAGGAAACTCATGAGGAAACTCGACAGCAGGTTGCCCACGAGCAGGCCGATCCAGAGCGGCATGTGCAGCGGGGACAGAGCGAGCGTCAGCAGCACGACCGTCGGGTACAGGCCGACCCAGACGGCGAGGGAGGTCCTGGTCTCGGAGGGCGGCGGCGGTGCCTCCTTGCCGTTGCCCTCGAAGGCGAACCAGCTGCCGAACGAGTTGTCGATGGTGCGCAGTTTGAAGTCGCTGAACCTCTCGCCCTCGGCCAGGATCTCCTGCCGCTCTGGCGACGTCAGCCAGGCGTCCAGGTGCTCGGCGCTGTCGTAACGGTACAGCGTGGTCCATTCCTCCTGGAGCCCCTCGATGGGGCGGAAGAGCTCCGTCCCGCGAAACCCCTCGAACTTGCTCTCCTCCTGGACCATACGGTGCTGCCAGGCGAGGAAGTCGTCGACCTGGTTCGGGGCGACGCGGTGGGTGACCACCACGGTGACCAGCGGATCCAGTGACTGGGTGCCGCTGCTGACCACCTGCTGGGTCGCCGGGCCGTCGAAGTACTTGGCGCCGACGTCGAGATACGTCTGCCTGGTCGCGCTGTTGATCCACGTCTGCAGATGCGCCACCGAGTCGAACCGGTACACGACGACCCAGTCGGGTTGCAGCGGGGTCGGCGGGGAGACCTCGGCGCCCAGGAAGCCGGGGTAGTAGGCGGCCGCGGCGTTGAGGTCGCCCTGCCATGCCTCGAACTCCCGTTCCATCCCGGGCAGGACCTTCTGGCCGATGATCGCCGTCGCTGCGGCGGCTACGTTCTTCGCGGTGTTCATGGTGGCTCAACCTGTCGACACCGACTGCTCCGCTGGGAGCCGGCCGTAAATGCGTTCCGGAGTCAGCGGCAGCGCGCGGTAGCGGACGCCCGTGGCGTCGTGCACCGCGTTCGCGAGCGCGGGGGCCACCGGGTTGATACAGCACTCGGCCATCCCCTTCGCCCGCATGGGTCCCACCGAATCCGTCGAGCCCACCAGGAGGACCTCGGTACGGGGCACGTCGGCGTAGGTGGGGATACGGTAGTTGCGGAGGTTCGGGTTGATCATGGCGCCGCTGTCGTCGACCTGGTGGTTCTCGGTCAGCGCGAAGCCGATTCCCTGGGCGACACCGCCCTCCACCTGCCCCCGTACCTGCGCCGGGTTGATGATCACTCCGGCGTCCGCCGCCTGCACGCTGTACAGGATCCGTATCTCCCCCGTCACGCGGTGCACGGCGACCCGGAACCCCTGCGTGTTGGAGGTGACGCTCCGGGGCGAGCCGTATGCCTTGCGTGCGGCGGTGAATCGGATTCCACGCGTCCGGGCCAGCGCGACGAGCTCGGCCAGTGACACCCGACGGTCCCCGCAGACCACACCGTCGTCGTCCATCGTGCACATCACGACATGGACGCCCGTGTGTGCCGCGGCGAAGTGCAGGATGCGGTCGCGTACAGCGTTGGCCGCCCGTAGGACCGCGTTGCCCGCCACGAAGAGGCCCGCACTGGCGAAGGCACCGGTGTCGAATCCCGTGCGGTCGGTGTCGGACTGCACCAGACGGATCCGCGAGGGTGTCGTGCCCAGCTGGGTGGCCGCGATCTGCACATGGGCCGTGGAGGTTCCCTCCCCGAACTCGGGGGTCCCGACGGCCAGTTCGTAGATGAGATCGTCGCCCAGCGTGACCCAGGCCTCGGAGAGGTGTTCCGTCGGGGGCGCGGTCTCGTGCAGGGAACTGGCCACGCCGGCTCCGACGAGCCACTCGGGGCCGGGAGGGGGCCGGTCGGCGGTGCGGGCCAACGCGTCGCCCACCAGGTCGATGCACTTGGCGAGTCCGTCCTCGGTGAAGAGCACGTCGTCGGGGCCGTCGTCCATGGCGACCAGGGGCTCACCCGGCCGCACGATGTTGCGTCGGCGCAGTTCCAGCGGGTCGATGTGAAGGGCGCGGGCCAGTTCGTCCATCGCCGACTCCACGGCGAACGCCGGCTGCGTCATCCCGTAACCCCGCAGCGCCCCGCTCGGCACGGTGTTCGTGTAGACGGAGTACGCGTCGTACTTCTTGTTGGGGCAGCGGTAGATCATGACGGCGGCTCCGCCCGCGTACACCGTTTCGCCGCCGTGGTTGCCGTAGGCGCCCGTGTTCGACACGTTGCGCACCTGGAACGCGGTGAGCGTTCCGTCGGCCTTCGCGCCGAGCTTGACCGTCAGGGTCATCGGATGCCGCGGCGAGGCGGTGGTGAACTCCTCCTCACGGGTGTACTCGAGGCAGGTGGGCCGCCCGGTGTCCAGGGTGGCGAGCGCGACCAGGTCCTCCGCGATCACCTCCTGCTTGCCGCCGAATCCGCCGCCGACGCGCTTGCAGAACACCCTCAGCTGGTCCGGGCGCAGCGCGAACAGGTACTCCAGTTTGACCTTCGCGATCGACGGTGACTGCGAACTGGTGCGGACGTTCAGCCGTCCGTCCTCCATCCACGCGATCGAACCGTGGGTCTCCAGATGTGCGTGCTGCACCCGTGGTGAGAAGTACGTGCCTTCGTGGATCACGTCGGCCGCGGCGAATCCCGCGTCGACGTCGCCGATGTGCGAGTGGAGTTCGAGCAGGATGTTGTGGACGGGGTCACGGACGAACGGATCGTGGGAGCCGTGCAGCTGGGGTGCGCCGTCGGCCATCGCCGCCTCGGGGTCGAACACCGCCGGCAGCACCTCGTAATCGACCGTGAGACGCCGGCAGCCCTCCTCGGCCGCCCCGACCGTGTCGGCCAGGACCGCGGCGACGCGCTGGCCGGCGAAGCGGACCGTGTCGTCGAGGACGTAGGTGTCGTCCGGGTCGACCAGGTGGTCGGTGTGGATCGCCGTGGTGAAGCGTCTGCGGGGTACGTCTTCCCAGGTGTAGACCCGGTGCACGCCGGGCACCGCGAGCGCGGCGCTCTTGTCGATCGAGCGGATCCGGGCGTGCGCGTGGGGTGAGTGCAGCACCTTGAGGTGCAGCATGCCGTCGATGTGCGTGTCCATGGTGAACTCGGCGTGGCCCGTCACCACGTCGTGGCCCGCGGGAGCGGCGACGCTCGTCCCGACGGCCTTGCCCGGTGCCGCCGTCTCCACCGCGCTGACGCCCTTCACGGCGTCCTCGATCGCCCGGTATCCGGTGCAGCGGCAGAGGTTGCCCTTCAACGCCCTGGGCAGATCCGCCTTCTGTTCCTCGGTGAAGGTCGCCGACGTCATGATCATCCCTGCGGTGCAGAAACCGCACTGGAACCCCGGGGCGTCCTCGAACTGCCGCTGCATGGGGTGCGGGGCGCCGGGCCGTCCGAGGCCCTCGATCGTGGTCACCTCGCGGCCATCCGCGCGGAACGCGGGGGTGATGCAGCTGTGTACCGGTACGCCGTCCAGCCACACCGTGCAGGCGCCGCAGTCGCCCGCGTCGCACCCCTTCTTGACGCCGAAGTGGCCGAGTTCGCGCAGGAAGGTGCGCAGGCACTGGCCGGGGGCCGGCTCCCGGTCGAACGCCTTGCCGTTCACGATGTAGCTCATGCCAGGTCCCCAGCCGTGAGTTCGCGGCGAATCTCTTCGGCGAAGTGGCGGGTCAGATGCCGGCGGTGGTCGGGGGTCCCGTTGGGATCGGCGAACCAGACGTCGGCCGGCACGGCGTCGATGCTCTGCCGCAGGGTTCGGGCATCGGGCAACGAGTCGAAGGCGATGCGGACCGGCCGCGTGGTGCCCGCGGTGACGGTGAGCAACAGGTCGTTCGCTCCCAGCCGTTGCGTGCCGACGAGGTACACCGTCGACCGGCCGAGCCGGGTCAGCGTGAAGCGACGGTGCGCGGTGCGTTTGCGCAGCGCGTGCTCCGGAACGGTGATGCGCCGGAGGATCTCCCCGGGGGCGAGAATGTTGCGGTGGTCGCCGGTGACGAAATCGAGGGCGTCGACGAAACGCACGGAGCCATCGGGCGCCCATAGTTCGTAACGCGCCTCCAGCGCGACCGTCAATGTGATCATCGGGCCGGCGGGCAGGGACATGCAGATGTTTCCGCCGACGGTCGCCGCGTTCCAGACCTTGAACGACGACAGGAATGCCTCACAGCTCTTCCGGAAGAGGATTCCGGCGGTCCAGACCTTCGGCCAGGGGAAGGCATACAGGTCGTGAATGGTGCAGGTGGCGCTGATCTCCAGGCCCTCGTCCGTCGGAACAAGGGGCTCCCAACGCAACTCCGTCAGGTCGATCAGCCGTCGCAGGTCCGGCTGCTCCGTGGAATAGAGCCAGGTTCCGCCTGCGAGCCAGGCGTCGCCCTCGTGCCAGTCCATGCCTGGCCGCTCGGACGGTCGCCGGATTACTTCGGTGATGGTGTTCAGGTCCATGAAAACCGACCTACGGGAGAACGGGCCTAGAGAAGGCACTGTCCCCTGGCGTTGTTGAGTGGATTTCCCGCTGACCGAGCAGGTTTGGCCGCCATGCCGCACCGCTCGGGGCGGCTGGGCCGCGAGGGCCGGAGGGCACAGACACGTTGGTCACAGCTTATCGCAGCACGCGGATGAGGACCCGGCAGAAGACAGCTGAAAGTAGCCGACACGCTCCGGACCGTAATGGAATTCGCTTGCCGCCTCGTGAGATGTCGGGTCCGGCGCCCGTTTACGGGCGGAAGGCCGGCCACGGCTGGGATTTCATCAACTGGTGGTGTAAATAGGTCAGTTGTTGCGACTCCTAGATCGCGACAGGCGGTGATCGCGGCAACTTCAGTCGCTCTTCCTGCGATCGCCGACCCCCCTCATGCACAGCGAAAGGCACATGTATGGCGAACAACCGCATGATGCGCTACGGCGGACGAACGCTGGCGCTCTCAGCGGCTGCCCTGGGCATGGTCGCGGCGATAGCCGTTCCGGCCTCGGCCGATGACCAGCCCACCCGAGCACAGCTCATAGCCGACTGCGACTCGGGCGAAGGAAAGTGCACCTTCAACGACCCACAGTTGGGTCAGGCGTATCTCGGAGACTTCCACCGGGTCTCCGACTCGCTCTACAACTGCAGCACCTCGCCTGCCACCCAGTCGATGACCTGGTCCGACACGGTCGGCTCCACGGACTCGGCGGGCGTATCCGTGACCGCCGGCGGCAAGATAGCCGGAATCATCGACCTCAGCGTGACGGCGACTTACAGCCACACCTGGTCGAGCACGCACTCGGAGACCAGCTCCGTCAACATGACGGTGAAACCCGGTGAGGTCGGCTGGATCTCCCGTGCGCAGGTGATGCAGACCGTCTCCGGCACGTGGCAGACCCATTACGACAGCCGGAAGTGGGGTCACTACTTCTGGTTCGTCCCCGACGTCATCACCGGGCCCGCCCCGAACGGGACGGACGGCCAGAGCAACGCGGTCGTCGTCAAGTCCAGGAAGATGACCGCTGAGGAGAAGCGGTCCTGCGCCGGCCGCTCCCGTAAGGCCCGGACGTTCGTCGTCCAAGGCTGATCCACCGAACGCGCGCCTGGCTGCCTCGCGGTCCGTATACCCGCGAGGCAGCCGGGGCAGCGCGCTGTGGTTCGTGCTGGACATGGTCCTGAGATCGCGGCCGCCGGTCACATCCCCCATGTGGGCGTCACCGGTCTGCCCGGCGGTCGGGACAGGGGCAGCGGACGGTGGACCGGACTGTCAAGCGGCTCCCCTGGCCGCGGCCCCTGTTGGGCCGGCCGCGATCGAGAAAGCGAGGACGAGGCCGTGGTCGGTGGCGTGTGCCGAGGTCAGCGCGACGCCGCGGGGCAGGCCGGTGACGGGCAGGGTCCGGGGCGCGAACTCGTCGCGCAGCCCAAAGGCCCCGGGGCGGGCCGCGAGGTCGTCGACCGCCACACTGCGGCCGAGGACGCTGACGGTCGTGGGCGTGATGGTGAGCGCGTGCGCGGTCGTGGACACCTCGGCCCGCACGGTGACTCAGGAGCAGGGCGCCGTCCTGACCGCCGGCTGTCAGTCCGTCGTCGCCCAGCGCGCCCAGGCGCCGGGTCACCTGGTCGTATCCGACGGTGGCGGTCCCGGTGCCGCCGGCGCTTTCGCCGCCCGTGGTGACGTCCTTCAGCCGGACGGACACGTCCATGACGGTGTGCTGACGTTGTACCCCCTTGGCGCTGACCTCGATGTCGCCGACGTCCCCGGCGAGGGTCCGAAGTCCCGAGAGCGGCGTGGTGAGATCGGCGTGCACCGGCCCGTCCGGTTTCAGCCGGGTCGCTGCCCGGGCCGCGCTGCGCTCCTCGGTCCTGTGCTCGATGAGCAGGTCGGTCGCGCACACGAGGGCGGGCGGGTGAGGGGGTCAGGCAGACACCTTCGGGAGAAGCCGGTCGAGTCGGCGGGGGATCCACCAGTTCGCCTTGCCCATGAGGAACATGGCGGACGGCACCAGGACGAGGCGGACCACGGTGGCGTCGACGATCACACTGATCGCCAGTGCCAGGGCGAGCATCTTCACGACCACGGTCGGCGAGGCGGTGAAGGAGAGGAACACCGCGGTCATGATGAACGCCGCGGCGGAGATGACGCGCGCCGTCGCGGACAGCCCCTCGCCCACGGCAACCCGGTTGTCACCGGTGCGCTGCCAGGCCTCGGCGATGCGGGACAGCAGGAAGATCTCGTAGTCCATGGACAGGCCGAAGACGATCGCGAACATCATCATCGGGACGTACGACTCGATGGGCACCGGCTCTGACAGCCCCAGCAGCGAGTCGCCCCAGCCCCACTGGAAGACCGCGACGAGCACGCCGTAGGACGCGGCTGTGGTGAACAGATTGAGGACGACGGCCTTCAGGGGGATCACCACACTGCGGAAGACCGTCATGAGCAGCAGGAAGGCGAGGACCAGGACGATGCCGATGACGATCGGCAGCCGCTCGCCGACCGTGTCGCGGAAGTCGGCCTGACCGGCCACGCTGCCGGTGAGATAGGCCTGGGCGCCGGTGCCGTCGAGGGTCTTCGGCAGCGTCTGCCCGGAGAGGGTGTCGAGGAGAGCGTCGGTCGCGGCGTCCTGCGGGCCCGTGGTCGGGGTGACCGTGGTGACGAG
Organism: Streptomyces sp. NPDC001709; assembly: GCF_053596375.1. Lineage (NCBI taxonomy): Bacteria > Bacillati > Actinomycetota > Actinomycetes > Kitasatosporales > Streptomycetaceae > Streptomyces > Streptomyces sp. NPDC001709. The sequence goes on from NZ_JBSFGB010000008.1 coordinate 304,780, forward strand.
GACCTTCCCGTCGGCGCTCGGCTCGACAGGGGTGAAGGAAGCCACGCCATGGGTGCCCCGGAGAGCGTCGGTCACGTCGTCGGAGATCCGGGGGATCGGGGTCTTGGTCCTCCTCACATCGATGACGGTGAGGATCGGGCCGTTCGCCCCGGTTCCGAAGCCCTGCCCGTCGGCGTGCGCGATCCAGTCGTAGGCGGTACGGGTACTGCTGCCGGGCCGGTCGGCGCCGGCGTCGACGTGGCCGAGGCGCATCGACAGCAGCGGAACGGAGCACATGCCGAGGACGGCGAGGCCGATGGCCAGGAACGTCCAGGGGCGCCGCGAGACGAGTCCGGCGTAGCGGTGCCAGCCGTCGTGCGCCCCCGCGCTCTCGGCGACGGGGCGGCGCAGCCGGAGCCGGTCGATGCGCCGACCGGCCAGGCCCAGGGCTGCCGGAACCAGGGTGAGGGCGGCACCGGCGGTGACGACGACGGCCAGGGTGGCCGCCAGGCCGATCTTGCCTATGAAGCTCAGCCCGCACGCATACAGGCTGAGCATGGCGACGGCGACCGTCAGGGCGGCGATGAGGACGGCGCGTCCACTGGTGTGCGCCGTGCGGGCCGCGGCCTCGACCGGATCGTGACCGTCGACGAGGTCCTGGCGGAAGCGCGTGGTCAGGAACAGGGCGTAGTCGATACCCACGCCCAGGCCGATCATGCCGGCGAGGGTCGTGGAGGACGTCGCGAAGGACACGGTGGTGGCGACGATGCCCACGACGCCGAGGCCGATTCCGACGCCGATCAGCGCGGTGACCAGCGGCAGCAGCGCGGCGAGGACGCTGCCGAAGGCCAGCAGCAGGATGACGAGGGCGGTGGCGACGCCCACGCCTTCGCTCAGCTTGTCGTCGGCTGGTTCCCTGACCACCTGTTCGAGGTCGCCGCCGTAGGCCACGCCGAGCCCGGCCGCCCTGGCGGGCTGCGTCGCCGTATCGAGTCGCGCGGTGTAGTCGTGGCCGAGATTCTTCAGCTGCTCGTCGAAGGAGACGGTGGTGTACGCGGTGCGCCCGTCGTCGCTGGTCACGAGCGTGGAGGCGGCGGTGACGTGCGGGAGGTCACGCAGGTCGGCCAGCGTTCGGTCGAGTGCGGACTGCCGCTCGGCCACGGTGCCGGAGTCGATGTGGAAGACCACCTTGCCGTTGGGCCGGCCCGCTTGGGGCATGGAGGTGGCGAGGAGGTCGGCGCCGGTGTGGGAGGCGGTGCCGGGCAGGCTCACCTCGTCGCTGAAGGTGGGTGCGGCGATGTGCCGCCCGGCCAGGGCCGCCACGAGGACAAGCAGCCAGGCGGCGATGATCGCGGCCGGATGCCGGGCGCAGAAGCCGCCGAGGCGGCCGAGGCCGCCGTGCGTCGGGGCGTCATCCGACGAAGGTCGGGCGTCGGCGTGCGCTGCGGCCTGCGGCAGGAGGTGCTGCGAGGGTCGGGGCACCGTGGTCTCCCAAGAAAAAGTGTCACGAGTGACACGTACTCTAGAGAAGAAATGGCATGAATGACAATTGGCATGCATGCCAGTTTGCAGTCGCACCCCTCGGTCACCTGACATGCGTGCCAATTGACAGTCGCGACACCAATGGCAGAGGCTTCGACACATGCCGAGTGAGATCGCCCCCGCTGGACTGCGCGAACGCAAGAAGGAGGAGACGCGGCGCCTGCTGTCGGAAGGGGCCGCGCGCCTGTTCAAAGAGCGCGGCTTCGAGGCCACCACCGTTGCGGACATCGCCGCATACGCGAACGTCTCCGTGCGCACCTTTTTCCGCTACTTCGACAGCAAGGAAGCCCTGCTGCTGCCCGACGGCGTCGAAATCTTCGCCTACGTCGAGAACGCGCTGTCGCAGCGTCCGGCCGACGAGGAGCCCCTGGACGCGGTGTGCAACGCCCTGCTGGCGGCGGCCGAACCGTTCTCGGCCTCCACCCTGACCGCCCTCGGCCATCCGCTCGAAGACATCGAGAACGTCATCACGGCCCGCCTCGTCCAGGCGTTCTCCGACTTCGAGGAGCGGCTGACCGCGCTGGTGCACCGCAGGCTGCCCCCGGACACACCCGACGCCGACCTCAAAGCGGCCGTGATCGCCTGCGCGGCCCTCTCCGCGGTGCGTGCCGTGCTGAGGACACGCCGGGCGCGCCGGGCGTCCGGCATCGCGGACACGGGCCCGGCGCCCCTGCTGCGGGCCTTCGGGATCCTGCGCGAGATCGGCTCCCCCCAACGCCCGTGACGGCGGGCGGCGGAGAGGAGGAGAGGAGCCTCGGCCGGGGCCCGGACGCACGGCCGGCCCTCCTCGCAGCCGGGCCACGATCGGCACACATCTCCCAACTCCCCCGGGCCGTGTGCGAATGGGAGCAGTAGTCGCCAGTGCCCGGAGATCAGGTCGGCCGCACATCTGGAGGGCAGTATCCGCGCGATGTCGCGGATCGCGATCGGCATCGCCGCCGAGAGGACGCCGACGCCGAACCCGTAGCCGGCCGACTCGGGTGTTCGCACATCGCGGGTGACCAGCGTCGGCAGCGGACACATCCCCCCTGTTCGCCCCACAGGCTGTCCTCGCCCCGGACGCTCCGGTCCGCAGGACCCACGGGGTCAGCCGCCCGTCAGCGGCCTCCCTTCGGACCTCAGTGTCGGCGTGGTCGGTGCTGCGGGAACCTTCAGCTCCAGCGGCCCATGGCAGCGGCCTCGGTGACGAAGTCCTCAAAGGTCCTGGGCGGCCGGCCGAGGGCGCGTTCCACTCCGTCGGAGAGCCCGGCTCCCGAGCCGTCGCCGACAGCCACGAGGATGTCGGCGAGCAGTCGCGCGACGTCGGGTGACGCGCCTGCCGCGACCTGGCGCTGGACGAAGACATCCGGATCGACGTCGACGTGTTGGATCGTGCGCCCGGTTGCCTTGGCGATGAGGTTCGCCGCTTCACCGAAGCTGATCGCCCGCGGACCGGTCAGCTCGTAGATGTGGCCGCTGTGACGGGCTTCGGTCAGCGCCGACGCCGCGACCTCGGCGATGTCCTCGGCGTCGACGAATGGCGCGCGCCCGTGGCCGGTGGGCAGAGCCAGGGTTCCGGCGAGGATGCCGGGCAGCCAGGGGCCCTCGCTGAAGTTCTGCGAGAACCAGTTCGGGCGCAGGATGGCCCAGTCGACGCCGGAGCCGCGCACGGCCTGCTCGGCGGCGTGCAGGGGGTGATCCTTTTCACCGGCGCGCGGGGCGGACAGCAGCACCAGCCGCCGCACGCCCGCGGTCACCGCCTCGGTCACGAACTGGGGGATGCGCGCTTGACGGTCCATGCCGACCCGCAGGTTGGGCTCCACGAGGTAGGCGGCGGTGACCCCGTCGAGCGCGGGCTCCCAGGTCGTGGGGTCGTCCAGGTCGAAGGGGATGTCACCGCTGGTGCGGGACGCGGTGCGGACGGGCTGTCCGGCGGCCTTCAGCTGCCGGGCAATGCGGCTGCCGGTCTTGCCGGTGCCGCCGAGGACGAGAATGTTCTTCATGCCGTCCAGCCAACTCCAAGGGCATGTAGACGATCCATGGGAGAACGTCGCAACTGCCTTTGTCATCGTCCAGCGTGGGAAATGTACGTCCTGAGCGATCTGCAGCGCCGGGCGCTACTTGACGGCTACGTAGTCGTCGGCCGACGTGGAGGCAGCGGTGGTGGTGTTGGTCGCGAAGGAGAAGCGGTAGTAGCCGTCGGCCGTGGCCTTGGTGGTGGTCTTGAGCGCGCCGACGGCGCCGCTGGTGACCGTCTTCAAGGTCGTGTAGGTCTGGCTGCCCTTCTTGCGGTACTGCAGCAGCACCTTCTGTCCGGTGTAGCCCGCGTACGTGCCGTCATTCCAGTTGGCGCGCTTCAGCTTGCCGGTGACGGTGATGGTCTTGCCCTTCTTCACCGGTTCCGGGGTGGCGTCGAGGGTCAGCTGGGAGGCCTCCTTGATCTTGGTGGTGGCGACGTCGTCGTCGTAGCTGGCGTTCGCGTAGAGGTCGTAGCCGCCGAGGAACAGCTTCCAGGTCCCGGCGACACCGTTGTTCTTCAGATCGGAAGCCGCGTTGATGTGGAAGACGGCCTTGCAGCTGTAGACGCCGGTCCGGGTCGTCGACTCGGTGCAGACGGGGTCGTCGCCGGTACCCAGAGAACCGGTGATGGTGTCCGTGCTGGAGCTGTCGGTGCCCTGCCAGAGAAAGGCTTCCGTGAGCGCGACGCCGCTCGAACTCGTGGCGGTGTACGTGACGATGACGGTCTTCTTGGTGGTGGCGCCCAGGACGATGTCCTTGCCGCCGTTGATGACGGCCTTCGAGAAGGTGATGTTGCCCAGCGAGGTGTCCGGGTGGGCGGTCCTCGCGGTGAAGGCGCCGAGCCTCGCGGACGCACCGGGACGCTCCGCTGCCTGAGCGGCTGCCGGAAGAGCGAGCGCGGACACAACGATGGCACCGGAAACAACGGCGGCCGTGGCATGCATACGCATGTGAATCCCCCCTGGTATCGAGAGTGGCCCGCCGAAGTACCTTCCGGCCGGGCCTGTTGACGTGTGCGAATCGGTCGACAACCGATAGAGATCGCCCTTCAGCGCCAGGGTGTCGGCGTCCAGCGACACGATGGCTTCGGCCACTGCACGTTGAAGGGCGTGAATCTCACCGGTGCACAGTACGCAGCGCAAGGCACGGCCCCGCATCCGTGCAATCACGCAGTCCCCTACGCAAGTCCGCCGCAAAACCCGCTGCACGCGCTGTCGCCTTCGGGGTCAGCATGGCCGGTGGGGGCGTTCTCGGTGCTGTTCGGAAGCGGCTCGGTCCCAGATCAGTCGGGATGCTTCCAGCGGGTAGGCGGTGTCGGTGGGTGGGAGGTCCCAGAGTCTGGTGGTCTGTCGGTCCAGGGTGAAGCGGGGCCATCCCGGGTCGCCGGTTGCGGCGAAGGAGGTCCAGGCGGTGCGTAGGTGCCCGGACAGGTCGGCGAAGTCGCGGGGCGCCGTCGAGCCCAGGAACCGGGTGGCGAAACGGCTGGTGGCATCACCGAAGACGAACGGGACGTCGATGCCGTGGGCGGCCCCCAGGGTGGGGCCTTGCCAGGTGAAGTCGTACAGCCAGGTGTGGCCTCCCGCACCTGCGTGGGCGCGGGCGACCCGGGTGGTCGGCATTCGGACGAGCGCGTCGGACAGCATCACCGTGAACAGGTCCGTGTCGGTGAGCCCAGGGTGACTCTCCCGATAGGCGGTAGCCGCGTGGCTGCCGAGGGCCATCGCCTCGGCAACCAGCCGGAGGTCCACTCCTTCGGCAGGGACTGAGCCCTGGCCCCGGTACTCCTCATGGGTGAACCCGCAGACCAGGTCGACATCGCGGCCCGCGCCCGCTTCGAGAGCGGCCCAGGGCTCCCCCGTCACCAGGTCCCCGTCGACGACGGGACCGAAGGCGGTGAAGCCGTCCTGGGGGCCGCGCAGCGGCGCGTCCTGGACCGCCAGGAGCGCCTCGGGCGGCAGGCCGGCCAGCGCCTCCCAGGACGCCTCGGCGCCTGCGGCCTGCGCGATCGTGGCGGTGACCGTCTCGGCCTCGGCGCGGGTGCGGGCTCCCGCTGGGACGCTCTGGGCGATCGCCCGCCGGAACAGGCCCTGCGCTGCCGGTGCGGCCATGAGAAGGACAGTGGAGGCGGCTCCGGCAGACTGGCCGAAGACGGTCACGTTGCCGCTGTCGCCACCGAAGGCGGCGATGTTGTCCCGGACCCATTGAAGGGCGGCGACCTGGTCGCGCAGCCCGCGGTTGTCCGGGACACCCGGTAGGTGCCCGAAGCCCTCGAAGCCGACCCGGTAGTCGAAGGTCACCACGACGACTCCGGAGCCGGCGAGCGTGGTGGCCTCGTAGTGCGGCATGCGTGCCGCGCCGTGTTTCCAAAGGCCTCCGTAGATCCACACCATGACCGGCAGACCGGCGTCACCGGGGTCGGGGGTCCACACATTCAGTGTCAGGCAGTCCAGCCCGTCGCCGGGCCGCCACATCGCCGGGGCTCCCGAGGCAGGGGCCGTCTGCGGGGGCGCGGCTCCGAACACGGCAGCGTCCCGGATCCCGTCCCACCCCTCGGGCGGTGTGGGCGGTTGGAACCTCAGCCGACCCTCGGGCGGCGCGGCGAAGGGGATCCCCTTGAAGCACGCGATCCCGTCCCTGATGCTCCCGCGGACCTTCCCCGCGGAAGTGCTGACCACTGGATTCATGCAGGCCTCCCAGGCCAAGGCGATTCTCCTGGCCATGGCAGGCCGGCGCGCATTCTATTGGTTGGGGTATGCGCAAGTGCGTCCCCCTTCACCTCCGTCGACTTCGCCCTGCCGGCTGCCAGTTCACCCGTAGGTGGCCATGGGCGGCCGCGACCGCCGCGTACACTCGGCAGCTGCAATGCGGAGTGACTTCACCGACGGAAAGGTCTCGTGCCACGTGTTCCAAGACGCCCCGATCTACCACAAGCTCGTCGCCGAGCGTGGTGACGTGCCCGCGCGGGTTCGTGACGCCGCTGAGCACATACACCGCCAACTGGAAGGCGTGATGCGGACAGGGCGGCCCCTCGACACCTTCCGGCCCGCCCCGTTCTCCGCGGAAACACCGATGCCCGAGCAAGGTGCCTGAGGACCGACAGTCACGAACTAGGAGACTGAGGGGAAATACAGCGATGCCTTCTCCAGTACGTGGCGCTTGAACATCCCGCCGTACGCAACCCGGCCCCGGTACATGGTGACCAGGGTGGCCCGTGATGCCGATGTCTGTGCCGTGACGGGCCAGCCGACCACCGACATCCCGACGACCCTGGCGTCCTGGGTGGCCCACTCCCTGGCAGCAGCCTGGACGCTGCCGCTGACCAGGGCGGGCAGGACCATCGCGGCGTTGCGGGCGCCGGGCAGGCCGCCCTGGAGTCCCTTCACGTAGCTCATGGCCCACCTGGTGAACTCGACCATTGAGTCCTTGTCGACCTCCGGAACAGCGGTGGCCAGGACGATCAGTTCCACCTTTGTGCCGAACCAGCGCAGCCTGCGGTCCGATCGACTGCCGATCAGCACCTGGTACCCGGCCCACGTGGTCGCGGTCAGCCTGCATCCGTCGGCCGCCAGCCGCTCACGGACCACCTCCAGGTAGGCGCCGGGCGCCTCGACCTGTGGTACCCCATCGAACTTCTGCTGAGTCATGCGTGGTTCCTCCATCACCAGGCGGCCCGGGGAAGAGCGTCCTGCCGGCCGCCTTCGCGGCACACGTCTGCCCCCGGACGGACAACTGCCCCCAAGACGTCTGCGATCACCAGCCTCATGGCCCACCGCCCCTAGGCACACCCGAGAGCCAGGAACACCCTGACTCATCGCGCGCCGCGGCACCTCCGTGAAAGCACGCAGTCCGCCACGTAGCCGAGCCGACGCGCGTCAGGGTGGACGCCGGGGCCGCGGCGGCACCCCCCTGTCAGTGCGTGATCGTAGAGTGACGAGTGAAAGGCGACGTACGACGGGGGGCGGGCATGGCACCACTGGTGGGCAGGTCATCGGAACTCGCCCTGCTCGACGCCCTGCTCGCCGAGGTGGGCCGGCCGGACGCGCCCACGGTCGTCGACCTCGCCGGTGAACCGGGCATGGGAAAGAGCCGGTTGCTCGGTGAACTGTGCGCCCGGGCCCGGCGGGCCGGATTCACCGTGTTGAGCGGCCGCGCCACGGAGTACGAACAGCACGTGCCCTTTCAGGCGTTCAGCGATGCACTCGCCGACGCCGACCCCCTCCTGTCGTCCACGGATCCCGCCCTGGCCACGGCCGGCACGGTACTGCAGACCCTCCGGGCGGCTTCCGCGGGATCGTCGACGGGTGCCGCGGCCCGCTTCGGACTGCACCGCGCCGTCGCCGCACTCCTCACACGCCTCGGTGAGCGGGGTACACGAGGTCTGGTTCTGTCCATCGACGACCTGCACTGGGCCGACCCCGCCTCGCGGGAGCTCGTGGACCATCTGATCCGGCATCCCCTCCGCGGCCCGGTCCTGCTGGTGGTGGCCCGCAGGACCCGCCAGACGTCGACGTCCCTGACGGCGACGCTGACGCGTGGTGCCGACAACCGCGCGGTACTCCATCTCCCCGTGGAGCCGCTGCCGGAGCAGGAGTCCCTGCAGGCGCTGGCCCACGACGTCCCCGACAAGGACGCCCGGCGGCTCTACGCCGCCAGCGAGGGCAATCCCCTGTACCTGCTCGCACTTGTACACGCCTATCGCAACGGGGCACCGTTGCACGGCATCACCACCCCAGCCGGCTGCACCGACGAGGTGGGGGTGCCCAGCGGGCTCACCGCGCTGCTGCTCGACGAGCTGAGCACTCTGACGGATCCTCAACTGCGCGTCGTCGAAGCCGTGGCGGCGCTCGGCGACCACGCCACGAGCATCCTGCTCACCGCCACGACCGAGCTTCCCGTCGACGACGTGGAGGAGCAGACTTCCGTTCTGGCACGACGCGATGTGCTGCGTGCCGCACCGGGCGGCCGTTGGGTGCTTCGGCACCCGCTGGTGCGTGCCCTGGTCTACGAGAACACCTCACCCGCCGTGCGGGGCGCCCTCCATCGCCGAGCCGCGCGGGAACTGTCCCGCGGTCATGCCTCGCCCACCGAGCGGGCCCATCATGTCGAACGGTCGCTGACCGGCTGGGATCCCCAGGCCGCCGAGGTACTCTGCGAGGCCGCCGCTCAGCGGGCCTCCACCGCGCCCGCCTCCGCCGCTCACCTGCTGGGCGTCGTCCTCGACCACATGCCGAAGACATCCGACCACGACCGGCGACGGGGCGAACTCGTCCTGGCGCGAGCGCGGGCACTCGGCGTCAGCGGCAGCCTCCGGGAGAGTCGTGACCTGCTGCACACCCTGATCGAGTCGGCGGGCAAGGACCATCCCGAACTACGGACGCAGGCCGTCGCCCAGTGCGCCGTGATGGAGCGGCATCTCGGCCACTCCCCCGAGGCCACCGCCCTGCTGCGCCGGGAGCTCGCCCGCTCGCCGGGCCCGTCCCCCGCCCAGGCGGTCTCCCTGCGGCTGGCCCTGGGCATGTCCGCCCTGCTGACGGCGTCCTACCCGCAGGCACGCGCGGGTGTAGGCGAGGCCATCTCGGTCGCGCGCTCGGACGACGACGCGACGGGCGAGGCCGCTGCCCTTGCGCTGGCGGCTCTGGGCGAGGCCTACGAGGGCCAGACCGAAGCGGCCGCCCGGTTCGCCGACGCCGCCCGCGCCCTCACCGACTCACTGACCGATCCTCACCTCACCGATCTGTGCGAGGCATTGGTCTGGCTGGCCTGGGCCGAAGCGCTGCTGGAACAGTACGCCGACGCCGAACGACACCTGATCCGTGGCCTGGACATCGCCCGCCGCAGCGGACAACTCCACGTCCTGCCTCACCTGCTGGTGTGTCAGGCATTCCTCTGTGTCCACACCTGTCGCCTGCCGTCCGCGCTGGAATCCGCCGAGGAGGCAGAGACCATCGCCCGCACGGCCGGCAGCGGCGAACTCCTGGCCTTCACGCTCGCGATCAAGACTCTGGTCCTTCTGCTGAGCCGTCCGCTCGGGGACGGCTCAGCCCTGGCCACCGGCGAGGAAGCGGTCGCGACAGCGGGTGGCGGCAAGGGATGGTGGGCCGCCCTGGCCTGGTGCATGCTCGGCCACGCCACCCATGTGAGCGGTGACCCGCATCGCGCCCAACAGGCCATCATGACCGCCGGTGGCGGTCCGGAACTGCCGCTGCTGCAACCATCCGTCCGGCCGGGCCAGTTGGACACCCTTGTGGGAACCGCACTCTCCGAAGGGGACGTCGAGCAGGCCGGACACTGGGCCACACAGGCGACACGCGAGGCGAACCGGCTGGGTCTCGACGGCCAGCGTGCAGCCGCTCTGCGGGCCGAAGCGGCGCTGGCCGAGCACCGCGGCGACCTCGCCAAGGCCGTACGCCTGCTGGACGGGGCCACCCGGAAGTACGCCCGTTGCGGGCAGCGCCTGTGGGAGGCCTATTGCCTGCTGCGTGCCGCACCGCTGGTACAGCGCACCGGGCAGCGCGCGCGGGCCGTGGCGATGTGGCAGCACGCGCACCGGACCGCTGTCGCCGGCGGCGCGCGCCTGCTGGTGGACCTGGCCGAGTTGCTTCGCCCTCAGATCATGAACGAGGTGCCCGAGGTCCCTTCGGAGCTGGCCGAACTGACGGTTCGTGAAAGGGAGGTGGCCGAGCTGGTGGCACAGGGCCTGAGCAACCAGGACATAGCCGCCCGGCTCCACCTCAGCCGGCGCACCGTCGAGACCCATCTCTCCGCCATCTACCGCAAGACGTCCGTGCCGTCCCGCTCCGCCCTGGCCAGCCTCATGACACGCCTCGGTCTATAGAACCGACTCGTGTACGAGGGGCTGCCCCGCGTGCACAGGGATCTGCGGAGAACACTGCGGGGCCATGCCTGCACCGGCTCCTCGAGGATTCCCCGGCCGCCAGGCCACGGGCAGACTTGCCGTTGCCCGCCGCCCCTCCCCACCCCGCGCTGCTGGGGCGGTTGCCGGAGTTCGGCGACTAGCGGGTTCGTGAGCGGAAGGTGCGGCGGTAGGTGTCCGGGGGGACCCCGAGGGTGCGGTTGAAGTGGCGGCGCAGTGTCGTGGCGGTGCCCATGCCGGTGGCCGCTGCGATGGTGTCGATGCTGTCGTCGGATTTCTCCAGCAGTTCCTGGGCGTGACGGATCCGCTGGGCCAGCAGCCATTGCAGGGGAGTTGTGCCGGTTGCCGCGCGGAAGTGGCGGCCCAGATGGCGTGAGCTCATCCGGGCCTGGCGGGCCAGGTCCTCCACGGTCAGCGGTTGATCGAGCCGTTCGATGATCCAGGGGAACAGGGCGGTGAGCGGGTGCTCACCCTGGGCGGGCACCGGTGCGGTGACGAACTGGGCCTGGCCGCCGGACCGGTGCGGTGGGACAACCAAGCGGCGGGCGACGGCGTTGGCGATCGATGAACCGTGGTCGAGGCGGACCAGGTGCAGGCACAGGTCCAGCGCGGCGGCCTTGCCGGCGGAGGTGAGCACGCTCCCGTTGTCCACGTAGAGCACGTCCGGGTCAACCTCCACCTCGGGGTAGCGGGCGGCCAGGACTTCGGTGTGCGCCCAGTGGGTGGTGGCGCGCTTCCCGTCCAGCAGGCCGGCTTCGGCCAGGACGAACGCGCCGGTGCACAGGGAGGCCACACGGGCGCCCGCGTCGTGGGCCGCGCGCACCGCGTCGACCAGTTCGGCGGGCGGGTTCACGTCGATGTCGGCCCAGCCGGGGACGATCACGGTGTCGGCGCTCTGCAGGCGGTCGAGGCCGTGGTCGGGCTCCAGACGGAACCGCCCGAAGGGCACGATGTCCGGGCCGCAGACCGTGAGGTCGTACCAGGGGACGGTGACCGCAGCCGGGGCGGAGCCGAAGACCTCGTGGGCCACGGACAGTTCGAAGTGCAGCATCCCGTCGGTGACGGCCAGCGCGACAGCTTTCATGTCCGAAAGTGTACGGAGCATGTCGTTCCAGACGCTCACGGTTGATGCTTCAACCACGCCAGGATGGTCGCAGTTGATCGTTTCGGAGCACGGGAGAGAAGTCATGGCAACGGGGCAGACAGTGACGGTGTACGGCGCGTACGGGCACACCGGCCGGTTCGTTGTGGCACACCTCCAGGAGCGCGGATTCGTCCCGGTCCTGGCCGGGCGCGATGTCCACAAGCTGAAGGCGCTGGCGGACGAGCACCCCGGACTCGACGTCCGTCCTGCGTCGGTCGACGACCCGGTCTCGCTCGACCGCGCGCTGGACGGCGTGGCAGCCGTGATCAACTGTGCGGGGCCCTTCGCCACGACGGCCGCCCCCGTGATCGAAGCAGCCCTGCGCGCGGGAATCCCCTACGTCGATGTGGCGGCGGAGATCGAGGCCAACGCCGACACCTTCACGCACTTCGCGGACCGTGCCCGCGACGCGGGCACGGTGATCGTCCCCGCGATGGCCTTCTACGGCGGCCTCGGCGACCTGCTGGCCACCGCCGCCATGGGCGACTGGACCGAGGCCGACGAGGCGCACATCGCGTACGGCCTGAACAGCTGGGAGCCCACGGAGGGGACGCGCGCCGCGGGCAAGGTCTCCGTCGAACGGCGTGGTGGCCGCCGCGTCCGCTTCGCGAACGGGCAGCTGGAGTACCACGACGACGAACTGCCCACCCTGGATTGGTCCTTCCCCGACCCGTTGGGCACCAGGGCGGTCATCGGCGAGTTCACGATGGCCGACGTCGTGACGATCCCCAGCCACCTGTCGATCCCCGAGGTGCGCACGTACATGACCACCGAAGCGGCTGACGGCGTCGTGGCGCCGGACGCGCCGACCCCGACCGCGGTCGACGAGCACGGGCGGTCCGCACAGACCTTCCTCGTCGACGTCGTCGTGCGCTCCGGCGACACCGAACGGCGCGCCGTAGCCCGGGGCCAGGACATCTACGCCGTCACGGCACCGCTCGCGGTGGAAGCGGTCGACCGCATCCTCGCCGGGCAGACCAAGACGGTCGGCGTGGCCTCCGCCGGCGAGATCTTCGACGCACCCGACTTCCTGGGCGCACTGGCCCCGCACATCACCCTGGAACTGCGCCCGTAACCGCGCCAGGTCGTGCGCTCCTCAAGGTTGAACGGCCGGAGAGCTCTGAAGCGGCCGCTCGCCGCGGGGTGGTGTGGTGGGCCCTGGTATCGGCCCTGGTGGTCACACGCCGGCCTTGCTGCTGCGCGCTACCGCCGTATGCGACCCGCGCCCATGACCACGCTGCCGGAGTTGCGGCGTGGATCGGGTCCCGGCAGGCTGTGTTTGGCACGACCTTGATGACATGAAGAGGTGATCCGGTCGGGTTGCAGGACCATGCGCGCCCGGTCAGCCCTCGGAAACATTGGCGGGAGTGACGCGTGCCGCCTCATGTGCCGATATCCCGGTGAGTCCAGCTGGCACGCGCTGCGGACTCCCTGCCCCATCCGTGGTGTCCGCTGACGCTGTGGTCCGCCGTAGCCCAGATGGTGACGTGTACGACCACGGTCGCCACAGCCCGCCACCAGCGACAAGGAGCCACCGACAAGGAGCCACGGAGCATGGGAGGAAAGCAGAGGACACTCGCCATACTGACCGGAACCGCGCTGGCAGCCGGACTCACCAGCCCCGCCCTCGGTGTCGGCACCGCTCACTCGCCGGCCCCGCCCACCGCGGCCACGGGGCCGGGGGCGTCGGTCGTGGAATGGAACCGCGAGCTCATCACCATCCTCGGCGATCCGAAGGCGCAGCCCGCCACCGTCCACCCCACGCGCAGTTTCGCGCTCCTGCAGGCTGCCGAGTACGACGCGGTGGTATCGATCACCCGGGCCGGCCCCGCATACATGTTCTCGGTGGCGGCGCCGCGAGGCGCTCGTGCGGACGCCGCGGCGGACCAAGCAGCCCATGATGTGCTGGTCGCCCTGTACCCGGCCAAGCGCGCGGGCGTGGACAAGCGGCTGAGCAGCCAGTTGTCCGCGATTCCGGGCGGCCCGGGCAAGCAGGCGGGTATGACGGTGGGAGCCGCGGTCGCCCGTCGGCTGATGAGCCTGCGGTCCCACGACGGATCCTCGACGAAGCCGCCGCGCTTCCGGGCCGGCGACAAGGCCGGGGACTACCGGCCAACCCCTCCTGACTTCCCGACACCGGTGTTCACCAACTGGGGCTCGGTCAAGCCGTTCGTGCTGGCCAGCGGGCACCAGTTCCGCCCGGCGGCACCGCCCGCCGTGAGCAGCGCCGCGTACGCCACCGCCTTGAACGAGGTCAAGGGCCTGGGGAGCAAGACCAGTACGACCCGCACCTCCGACCAGACCGCGGCCGCCAGGTTCTGGGCGGCGGCGCCCGTCTGGAACGTCTGGAACCAGATCGCGCAGAACCTTCTCACCTCCCAGAACGCGAGCCTGGACAAGACGGTGAAGGTCTTCGCCAGGCTCGACCTGTCCCTCGCCGACACCACGATCGCGATGTACGACGCCAAGTACACCTACCGCGTGTGGCGGCCCGTGACCGCCATACGGCTCGGCGGTACGCACTACAACCCGCGCATCGTCGGCGATCCCGCCTGGACCCCCCTGCTGACGACCGCCCCGGATCCGTCCTATCCCAGCGCTCACGCCGCCCTCAGCCAGGCGGCGGCAACGGCTCTCGCCGGGTTCTACGGTGCGCGGCATCGCCTCTCGGTGACATCGAAAGGCAGCACCCGAACCTTCACCGGCCTCCAGGACGCCGCCACCGAGGCGTGGCTCAGCAGGATCTGGTCCGGCCAGCACACCTCTCTCGACAACAACGTCGGCCGGCAACTCGGCACGCGTGTCGCCGACTTCGTGGCAGGTCAGCTCTGACCGTCCGCACCGGGTGACATCCATGCGCCGCAGCCTGGAGGGGGTTGTGCAGGCGGGCGATGCCGAGCATGGAGTGGTGGACTGGTTGGCGGAGCACCGGTAGCAAGCATGCTGTGCCTCCCGCGTCCAGCTGCCCGGCAAAAAGGTTTCACTCCGATGCAACCTGCCTTTGAGCCCGCGCGTATTAGAGGCGATACCGCACCTCATCCGGGGGGATTGCATGTACGTGGACCGTTCAACCGGTCGGACCGTCGGCCGTTTCGGCGCTGTTGTCGTGGCCTGTGCGGCCCTGTTCTCGGCCGCCGGCTGTTCGACGGACGCGGGTTCCGGCGTCAGGGTGGCCGCTGGCCCGCCGGACGCCCGGGCCTCCGCCGCGGCGGCCGGAAAGGCCGCGGGCAGGGACAACGACGGCGCCGACAAGACGTCCGGCGCGCGCCCGGTTCCGTCCATGCCGGAGCCCGCCGTGCTTGCGCAGGCGCGGGTGAACATATCCGAAGGGCAGACGGTGGGGGTGGGCATGCCCATATCCGTCACCTTCTCCCGGTCGGTGCCCACTGCCGAGCGCAAGGGTGTGGAGAGCTGGCTGGGCGTACAGACCTCGTCGGGCACGAGGGGGGCGTGGAGCTGGGTGAAGGACAGCAGCCTCCTGGACGGGCAACGTGTCGACTTCCGCCCTGACACCACCTACTGGCAGTCCGGCACCCGGGTCACTCTCCGTCTGGGCTCGCACGGCACCCGGCACTTCACCATCGGCCGGTCGCTGGTGGCCACGGTCGACGCGAAGACGCACATGATGACCGTCCGCACCGGCGGTACGACGCGGCACATCCCGGTCACCACCGGAGCGCCGGGGACGGATACCTGGAACGGGACGATGGTCGTCATGGACAAGCAGCGCAAGGTGCTCATGGACTCCCGCACCGTGGGCCTCGGGAACGAGTACCGCGGCGACTACTTCTGGGCCGTGCACCTGACGACGTCGGGGACATACGTGCACCAGAACCCGCGGGCGGACACCGAGGCCGGACACCGTAACGTCACCCACGGCTGTGTCGGCCTCGCCACCGACGGCACCGCCCAGCGTTTCTACGACCAGGTACGGGTCGGCGACGTCGTCACGGTCACCGGGGCGGACAAGGACACCGTCGCCGCCGGCAACGGCTACGGCGACTGGAACCTGACCTGGAAGCAGTGGCTCGCGCACAGCGCCGCCGGCGTCACCACGACCGCGTGACCGCTGCCCACCCACCGCATGACCCCACCGCATGACCCCGCCGCACCGGCCCCGCGCCGCACGCGCCCGGCGCCGTGAGAAGAGAGTACGACAACGTGACCGAGGACGAGTTCGACCTCTTCTACGCGGCTGCCTGCCCGCGTCTGGTGGGTCAGCTCTACGCCCTGACGGGTGACTACGCCGAAGCCCAGGACGTGGTGCAGGAGGCGTTCGCACGGGCCTGGGAGCGGCGTTCGTCCGTCCTGAGCGGCGACCGGGATCCCGAGGCGTGGATCCGCACGGTGGCACACCGTCTGGCGATGAGCCGCTGGCGGCGGGCGCGCCGCTGGTGGGAGCTGGTCCGGGGTGAGTCCGGGCCGCGGCCGGTGCCCGAACCGAACCCCGACCATGTGGCGTTGGTCGCCGCTCTGCGGCGCCTGCCGGAAGCCCAGCGGACCGCGATCGTGCTGCACCACCTGTGCGATCTGAGCGTGGAGCAGATAGCCGCCGAGACCGGTGCGGCCGTCGGCACCATCAAGGCACGCCTGTCACGCGGCCGTTCGGCACTCGCCGCTCACCTGGTGAGCGAGGAAACCCACTCCACGGAGGAAGCCTGTGTCTGACCAGCTGCCACCGCATCCCCTGACCGAGGCGGAGCTGTCGGCCCGGCTCCGTGGCCTGGCCGCGCACGGCGCGGCACCGGCCACGGGGGCACAGGCCAGGAGCCGGGCGCAACGCCGCCGCCGCAACCAGCGCGTTGTGCTCTCCACCACCGCGCTGGCCGCGGCGGCCCTCACCGCCGTCGCCTCCGGCGCCCTCGGCTCCGCCACCGAGGCGGCCGCACCCCCTGCGGCGTCCGTGTCCCGCACCCCCACACCCGCCCCGTCCCGGGCGCCCGTCCAGCGGGTGACGATCGACCTGGACGCCTACACACTGACCGTCAAGGGCAGGAGGTTCCCCATCAGCGGGCTGCAGGACAACTGCCCGATCGGCGAAACGACGGTCACGGTCACCGCCAAGTACCCCACCCTGACAATGCCCCCCAACAAGTACATCAAGTTGAGCAAGTATGTGGACGTCAGGCAGTGGGCCGTCACCTTCACCGACCGCCGTCACCACGAGCGGCTGCTGATGTGGGCGCTGGACCCCTCCGCCGGTCTCAACAGCATCGGCAACGACTCCGGCTCCGGCTCCATCGCCCTGTCACCGCGAGACGGGAAGTGGGTGTACGACGCCATCAAGCCCGGCGCGCGAGTGGAGATCAAGGGCCGGCAGGCCGCGAGCGCGGACCCCGACTCCGTGTGCTACGACCGCCGGCAGGTCACCGGTAACCACTGATGCCACGCCGGTGACGGCCAGGGTCATGCGTGATGGCTGATGCAGCGCGCTTTTGACTCCCCTTTAGCCAAGGCCCCATTCCTGAAAGCTTCGAATCCCGATGACCGAAATAGCTGCCAGCACATCCGAGAAGACCTTCCTTCCGGGTGGCCGACGACGGCACCGCAAGCCCAGACAGAGTGGCGCGGGAACCGGCATTCGCCGGGCCCTCGTCCTCGCCATGGCCGTGCCCACGGCGTCCGCCGCCCTGGCGGGTCCGTCCGCCTTCGCCGCCCCAAAGGGTGTCGGTACGACGGCCAGGACCCACGACCTGGACACCGGCGACCAGCAGATGGCCAAGAACCTGGAGACCCGGGTATTCGATCAGCGGCTGGGCTCGAACGTGAGCGGCGTGGTCCTCAACGCCGACTCGAACACCACCGTATGGGGCCACAACGCCTCCACCACGCTGATGCCGGCGTCCAACGCCAAGCTCGCCACTTCGACCGCCGCCCTGACCGTGCTCGGCCCGCAGCACCGGTTCACCACGAAGGTCGTCTACGGCCACGGCACCCTGACCCTCGTCGGTGGCGGCGACCGCACCCTGACCACCGCCGACCTCGCAGAGTTGGCGAAGACCGCGATCGCCGGACTCAAGGCCGCTGGCCGGACCACCGTCAAGGTCACCGTCGACGACAGCCTGTTCCCGGAGCCGACCCTGGCCAAGGGCTGGAACGACGGCTACTACCCCGACACCGTCGCCCCGGTCCGCACGCTGGTCGTCGACGGGCACGGCGTCCAGGACACCTCCATCGACGCCGGGCAGGTCTTCGCCCAACACCTCGCCGCGGACGGCGTCACCGTCACCGGCGGTGTCACCCGCGCCACGGCACGCCCGACGGACGTTCCGGTGGCCCAGCACAAGTCGGCGCCACTGTCGGACATCGTCTACACGATGCTCAAGCACAGCGACAACGACATCGCCGAGACCCTGCTGCGGATGACCGCCCTTGGCGCCGGCCGCCCGGCCACCTTCGAGGGCGGCACCAAGGTCGTGCGGCAGGTACTGAGCCGGGTGTACGGCGTTTCGCTCGAGAACTTCGAGCTCTACGATGGCAGCGGCCTGTCCCGGGCCGACCGCATCCCGGCCGCCACCCTCGCGCAGATCCTCGAACTGCCGACGCTGCCCCGCTACGCGCACACCCTCGCCTCCGTCCTCGACGGCCTGCCCGTCTCCGGCGAGGCCGGCAGCACACTCGGCCCGGAGTACGGCCGCTTCGACGACGCCAACTCCAAGTGCGCGGTGGGCAAGGTGCGCGCGAAGACCGGCACCCTCACCGGCGCCATCGCGCTGAGCGGTCTGACTCAGGGCAAGGACGGCAAGTGGAAGGTGTTCTCCTTCGTCGAGAACGGCGCCACGGCCGACCCGAACGCCATCAAGGACGCCATGGACGACCTCGCGGCGACGGTCAACGGGTGCTACGCGTAAGGCATTCAGCCTCGGTGCTGGTGGGCTCGGGTATTCAACTCTCGCCAGATCGTTGCCGACCGTTTGCGATCTGCGGCGGCATCAGAGCTGGCCTCCATGGTTCCGAATCCGTTCTACGAGGCAGCCTCCTGCAGCGCAGGGGCGGGCTGCTCGCCCGATCCGCGGACGATCAGTCGGGTGGGAACGGTGATGGTGCGGGCGCGGGAGCGGTCGCCGTCGAGTCGTGCCAGGGCGATGGCCGCGGCCTCCCGGCCGATTTCCTCGGGGTCCTGGGCGACGACGGTCAGGGCGGGTTCGAGTGCCTCGGCGAGCGGTACGTCGTCGAAGGCGACGACGGCGATGTCCTTCCGCTTGCTGCGGGCGAGTTCGGCGACTATGCCCAGCGCGACGATGTTGTTTCCGGCGAACAGGGCGGTCGGCGGATCGGCCAGGCCGAGCAGCTGGGAGGTGGCGGTCGCCGCCCCCTGCTGGTCGTGGGCGTTGGTGACCAGCGCACGGTCGTAGGGCAGGTCGGCCTCCTGCAGGGCCGTACGGTATCCGGCCAGGCGTTCGCGGCGGGTGTACAGCTTCAGGGGCAGGTCGCCGACGAAGCCGATGCGCCGGTGGCCGTGGGCGATCAGGTGGGCCACGCCGTCGTGGGCCCCCGCACGGTTGGAGCTGACGATGCTGTCTGCGGACAGGCCGGCTCCCGGACGGTCGAGGAACACCACGGGCAGTCCCGCCGTGCGGTGGCTCTTGAGATGGGAGTGGTCGGCGCCGACGGACGGCACGATCATCAGGATGCTGACGCGCCGGGCCAGGAACTTGTCCGTCAGGGCGCGTTCCCGGTCGGGGTCGTCCGCGGAAGAGCCCATGAGCAGGGTCAGTCCGCGTTCGCGGACGGTGTCCTCGATGGCCCGGGCCACGGCTCCGAAGAAGGGGTTTGCGAGGTCGGGGATGACCAGGCCGATGGTGGTGTCGGGGCCGCCGACGCGGATGTTGCGGGCCATGAGGTTCGGCTGGAAGCCGAGCTTGGCCACTGCGGCGAGTACCTGTTCCCTGGTCTGCGCAGAGGCGGGTCCGTCCTCATTGAGGACGCGGGAGACCGTCTTCGCGCTGACGCCGACCTCGCGGGCGACGTCGGCCAGGGTAGGGCGGCGGTTCGCTGCCATGGAGAAACCGTCTCCTGTGAGCCCTCGGTTCCGGCCGCGGCCTCGGCCGGAGGTGTGAGAGCTGAGTCGTGTTGTCAGGTGGCCTGGACTCCGGCGGCCTTCGCGGCCTCCGAATCCGCTACGACAGTACCTCCGGCCTCGTCGACGCCGAGTGCGCCGGTCATGATGGCGACGACCTCGGCCATGGAGTAGTCGGACGGCTTGATCAGAGCGGCGCGCTTGCCCAGCCGGTGGACGTGGATGCGGTCGGCGATCTCGAAGACGTGGGGCATGTTGTGGCTGATGAGCACGACTGGCATGCCCTTGTCGCGGACGCGGCGGATGAGGTCCAGGACCTGGCCGGACTCCTTGACGCCGAGGGCGGCGGTGGGTTCGTCCATGACGACGACGCTGCGGGCCCAGGCGACGGAACGGGCCACCGCCACGGCCTGCCGCTGACCGCCGGAGAGCGTCTCGACCGCCTGTGTGAGCGAGCGCAGCCCGATCTTCAGGTCGGCCATGTGCTCGGCGGCCTCCTGGCGCATGCGCTTCTTGTCGAGCATGCGGAAGACACTGCCGAGGACACCGGGGCGGCGCAGCTCCCGGCCGAGGAACATGTTCGAGGCGATGTCCATGGAGGCGGCCACCGCGAGGTCCTGGTACACCGTCTCGATGCCGTGGGCGCGGGCGCTCTGCGGACCGGAGAAGGTGATGGGTTCGCCGTTCAGGCGTATCTCGCCGGCGTCGGGGACCAGGGCGCCGGTGAGGGCCTTGATGAGGCTGGTCTTGCCGGCGCCGTTGTCGCCGATGACGGCGAGGACCTCGCCGGGCAGCAGGTCGAAGTCGGCGCCGTCGATGGCGGTGACATGGCCGTAGCGCTTGACCAGGCCGCGGGCTTGGAGGACAGGGGTGGGGGGCGTGGTGGCGGTCATCGTGCCTTCTTCCGGGAGATCTGGTCGACGGTCACCGCGAGGATCACCAGGACGCCGGTGATCAGGGTCTGGTAGATGGAGGCGACGCCCATCAGCTGCAGGCCGTTGCGGAACACGCCGACGATGAGGACGCCGATGAAGGTGCCCAGCACCGAGCCGCGTCCGCCGAAGAGGCTGGTGCCGCCGAGGACCACGGCGGTGATGCTGTCGAGGTTGTCGGTCTGCCCGGCCTGTGGGTCGCCGACGCCGGTGCGGGAGATGAGCAGCAGGGCGGCGATGCCGTACAACAGGCCGGCCACGGTGTAGATGCCGATGGTCAGGCGGGAGGTACGGATGCCGTTCAGCCGCGCCGCCTCCTGGCTGTTGCCCAGGGCGTAGACGTGCCGGCCCCAGCCGGTGCTGCTCAGCGCGTACGCGAGGAGGAGGAACAGGGCGATGGTGACCAGGGAGCCGTAGGTGATGTCGGTGTGGCCGAGCGGGAAGGTCTGCCCGAGGGCCGTCAGCGAGCCGGGCAGGCTGGTGACGGTCTGCTCCTTGGAGTAGATGTGCGTCAGCGCGAACGCGACGTTGAGCATGCCGAGGGTGACGATGAACGGCGGCAGCGGGATCTTCTGCACCAGCAGCCCGTTGACCAGGCCGAAGCCGCCGCAGACGGCCAGGCCCAGCGCGATCGCGAGGAGCGGGGGCAGGGTCCCCTCGGCCGCCATCTTGGCCATCATGATGCTGCCGAACGCCATCACGGCACCGCACGACAGGTCGATGCCGGCGGTGAGGATGATCAGGGTCTGGCCGATGGCGAGCGTGCCGACGACCATCACCTGCTGCACGATCAGGGAGAAGTTCCCGCCGGTGAGGAACTGGTCGGTGGAGAGGGAGAAGAAGACACAGGCCAGAAGGAGGGCGACCAGCGGGCCGGTGGTCGGTGCCGTGAGCAGTCTGCGGACCGTGGTCGGTGCCTTGAGCTCGGCGTACGGCGTCGTCGTGGCTGTCATGCGAAGTCCTTGTCGGAAGACAGATGTCCTTGTCGTCAGGACATGGGGGGGGCGGCCGTCCCGGGTGGGGAGGTGCGGGGCCGGCCGCCCGGCTCAGGGGAGAGGCGGCGGAATTACGGTCCTCGTGGGCGGCTCAGCCCCAGCAGTTCTCCAAGCCGTAGCCGGTGTCCTTGGACGTGACGCCCGTCTGCGCCTTGTCGGTGATCAGGGTGACGCCGGTGTCGGTGTAACCGGACGCCTTCTTGCCGTTCTTGGCGTACGCCACCACCGCCTTGACGCCCTCGGCGGCCATCTTCAGCGGGTACTGCTGCGAGGTCGCGGCGATCTTGCCGTCCTTGACCGCCTGGGTGCCGGTGCAGCCACCGTCGACGGAGACGATCAGGACGTCCTTCTCCCGGCCCCTGGCCTTCAGCGCGGTGTACGCGCCCAGGGCGGCCGGCTCGTTGATGGTGTAGACGAGGTTGATGCCGGGCGACTTCTGGAGGCAGTTCTCCATCGCGGTCTGGCCCTTGGCCTGGTCGCCACCCGTGTCCTGGGCGCAGACGACGTCCTTGTCGGTGGCGCCGAAGCCCTTCAGGAAGCCGTCGTGCCGCTGGACGCCGACGGAGACGCCGGGCGCGAGGTCGAGGGTGGCTATCTTCGCCGTCTTGCCCTTCATGGCGGCCTTGGCGTACTCGCCGATCAGCCGGCCTGCCGTGAGGTTGTTCGTGGCGAAGAGGGCGTCGACCGCGCTCTGCGGCTCGGTCGGGGTGTCCAGGGCGATGACCAGGACACCCTTGGCACGGGCCTTCTGGATCGCGGGCACGATGGCCTTGGAGTCGCTCGGGGTGATGAGGATGCCCTTCACTCCGGCGGCGACCATGTTCTCGATGGCGGTGACCTGACCGGAGTTGTCCCCGTCGAACTTGCCCGCGGCGGTCATCAGCTGGGCGCCGTCCGCCTTGGCGGCCTTCTCCGCGCCCTCCTTCATCTTCACGAAGAACGGGTTCGTGTCGGTCTTGGTGATCAGACCGACCTTGACACTGCCCGATCCGGAGCCCGCGGAGCCCGATCCGGAGCCGGATCCGCAGGCCGTCAGGGTGAGGGCCGCGATGCCCGTGCAGGCGGCGACTCTGAGGAGGGACGAGGTCAGACGAGTGGTGCGCGACATGAACGACTCCTGCGGGATCACGAGCGGCGCGGTCGGCATCGGAGGATGCCGTCCCGGGATGTCATCGTTGACTTATGTCATCGTTGACACTGCATGGCGAGGATGATGGACTCCGCGTCCCGGCAACGTCAATGCCCCGCACAGGACACAAGTCCGTAACGTGCCCGGCGGCTGCCCGTTTCGTGCCCGCTTTCGTTCGTACGCTCGCAGAGAAGAGCCGCCCATGAGCAGCCCGCGTCAGATCACCGTCCTGGGAGAGTGCGTCGCCGACGCCTTCGCCGAACCCGCCGGCGCCTCGAACGAACTCGCCCTGCGGGTGCTGCCCGGCGGCGGACCTGCGAACACGGCCGTGTCCCTGGCCCGGCTCGGCACCAGCGCCCGGCTCCTCGCGCGTCTGTCCGGCGATGTGTTCGGCCGCCTGTTCCGGGCCCACCTGGAGGAATCCGGGGTGGACCTTTCGTACGCCGTCCCGGCCGCCGAACCCAGCACGCTGGCCGTGGCGGAGCTGGACGCCCAGGGGCAGGCCGCGTTCTCCTTCCACGCGCAGAACACGGCCGACTGGCAGTGGACGGCTCAGGAACTGGCGGGAGTGGCTCTGTCCGCAACCGCCTGTGTGCACACCGGCTCCCTCGCGCTCGTCCGCGAGCCCGGCGCGGCGGTGGTGGAGGAGTTCCTGGCGACGGCCTCCGCCCGGTCCACCATCAGCATCGACCCCAACGTACGGCCGCTGCTGGTGCGCCCCGAGGTCTACCGCGCCCGCCTGGCGCACTGGTGCGCCCTCACCGACGTACTGCGGCTGAGCGAGGACGACCTGGAACTGCTCCTGCCCGGAACCCCGCCCGAGCGGGCCTGCGACATCTGGCACGCTGCCGGAGCCCGGCTCGTCGTGATCACGCGCGGGGCCGACGGCGCCCTGGCCTCCCTCGACGGCGAACGGCTGCAGGTGCCGGCGGTCGCGACGCGGGTGGTGGACACGGTCGGGGCAGGGGACTCCTTCACCGCCGGCCTGCTGCACCACCTCGGCACCCGCGGACACCTCGGCGGTCGGCTGACGGGCCTCGATCTCGGCGAGGTGGCCCAGGCATGCCGGTTCGCGGCTCGGGTCGCGGCCCTGACCTGCTCGGTCGCCGGTCCCAACCCGCCCTGGCAGAGCCACCTGGACCGGTTGACGGCAGTCGGCGGCAGCTGACGCGACCGGGACCCGCGCGGGGTCAACCACGCCCCGGCTGTTGACGCGTTGACCGGATTGCGCGCATCATCGGGCCACTTGATGTCATCGATGACACAAGTCAACGATGACACCCTTGGTCGGTGGCGTGGACGACGACGCCGGCCGGGGACGCCACCTTTCGGTCCGTCCGTGTCAGAGTCGCACTCTCCGCTGCACGGACGGTCGCGGTACAGGAGACCCGATGAGCTCTCGACGTGTGTTCCGGCATGCCCGTGTGCGGACGATCGCGGCCGTGGCGGCCGCCTGCGCCCTGTCCGCGGCCCCGCTCGGCCCCCAGGCCGTGGCGGCCGACACCCCGCCGTACACCGAGACCTACCGCCCCCAGTTCCACTTCACCCCGGAGAGGAACTGGATGAACGACCCCAACGGCCTCGTGTACTACCAGGGTGAGTACCACCTCTTCTACCAGTACAACCCCAACGGCAACACCTGGGGCGACATGTCCTGGGGCCACGCGGTGAGCACGGACCTCGTGCACTGGAAGCAGCTCCCGCTCGCCCTGTCGTACGACGACAAGGAGATGGTCTTCTCGGGCAGCGCGGTGGTCGACTGGAACAACACCACCGGCTTCGGCAGCGAGCGGAACCCGCCCATGGTGGCGATCTACACCAGCTACTCCAAGTCCACCGGCACACAGGCCCAGTCGCTCGCCTACAGCACCGACCGCGGCCGTACCTGGACCAAGTACCAGGGCAATCCGGTCATCGACATCGGCTCCAAGGACTTCCGCGACCCCAAGGTCCAGTGGTACGCCCCCACCAGGAGCTGGCTGATGACGGTGTCGCTGTCCACCGAGCACAAGGTGCGGTTCTACTCGTCCAAGAACCTCAAGGACTGGGAGCCGCTCAGCGAGTTCGGGCCGGCCGGCGCGACGGGCGGTGTGTGGGAGTGCCCGGACCTGTTCCCCCTCGCGGTCGACGGGGACAAGAAGCACATCAAGTGGGTCCTGGTCGTCAACATCAACCCCGGTGGGATCACCGGCGGTTCGGGCGCCCAGTACTTCGTCGGTGACTTCGACGGCAAGACGTTCACCGCCGACGACAAGGGCACCTACACCCCGCCCGCCGGCCAGGTCGTGCAGGGCTTCGAAGGAGCCGACTACGGCACCTGGACGACCACCGGCACCGCGTTCGGCGACCGTCCGGCGGCCGGGGCACTGGACGGCCAGAGCACGGTGACCGGCTTCGACGGCAAGGGCCTCGCCAACAGCTTCCACCCGGGCGACTCCGCCACCGGCACCCTCACCTCGCCCCCCTTCACCGTGGACAGCAAGTACCTGAACTTCAAGGTCGGCGGCGGGCGGCACCCGCACGAGACCGGCACCGTCCTGGAGCAGGGCCCGCCGCCCGCGGGCACGGTCCTCGCCGACTTCGAGGGCGGCACCTACGGCGACTGGACCACGACCGGCGACGCCTTCGGCACCGCACCGGCCACCGGCACCCTCCCCGACCAGCAGGAGGTCTCCGGCTTCCGCGGCAGCGGCCTGGTCAACACCTACCTGAACGGCGACTCCACCACCGGCACCCTCACCTCGCCCGAGTTCACCATCGACAAGGACTACGTCGACTTCCTCATCGGCGGCGGCCACCACCCCGCCGGCTACGACAACCCCACCGCCGTCGAACTCCTCGTCGACGGCAAGGTGGTCCGCAGCGCCACCGGACAGGACGCCGAGGCGCTCGACTGGGCATCCTGGGACGTCCGCGACCTCGGCGGCAAGAAGGCGCGGATCAGGATCGTCGACGACAACACCGGTGGCTGGGGCCACATCAACGTCGACCGGATCACACTGTCCGACACCCAGGCCCGGCCGCTCTCCTGGGAGACGTCCGTCAACCTGCTCGTCGACGGCGAGGTCGTCCGCAGCGCCACCGGCTCCAACAGCGAGACCTTGGACTGGGCCTCCTTCGACATGCGTCCCTACGCCGGCAAGGAGGCGCGGATCCAGATCGTCGACAGCAACACCGGCGGCTGGGGCCACATCCTCGCCGACCAGTTCACCACCGCCGACGCCCCCGCCGAGTCCGTCGTACAACGCGCCGACTGGGCCGACCACGGCAAGGACTACTACGCGGCCGTGTCCTGGGAGAACGTTCCCGGCGACAAGCGGTACATGATCGGCTGGATGAACGACTGGGAGTACGGGGCGTCCATCCCCACCTCGCCCTGGCGCGGCGCGCAGAGCATCCCCCGCCAGACGGCCCTGCGGACCATCGGCGGCCGTATCCGGCTGACCAGCGAGCCGGTGCCGAGCCTGGTCTCGCTGCGCGAGGGATCCGCGGCGACGGCGACCGACGTCACCGTCACGAACACCTCACAGCCCCTGATCGGCCCCGCGGCCGAGGGCCAGGCGCTCGACATCGAGGCGACGTTCACCCTGAACGACGCCGAACGCTTCGGCCTGAAGGTGCGCACCGGCACCGGGCGAGAGGAAACCGTCATCGGATACGACACCACCACACAGGAGCTGTACGTCGACCGCACCCGCTCCGGTGCCGTCGACTTCAGCAGCGCCTTCCCCGGCATCCAGACCGCGCCGCTGAAGGCCACGAACGGCGAGGTGAAGCTGCGGATCCTGGTCGACCGGTCGTCCGTCGAGGTCTTCGGCGGCAGCGGCGAGGCCGTGATCACCGACCAGATCTTCCCCCGCCCCGACAGCCAGGGAGTGCGGGTCTTCGCCGAGAACGGCTCGGTGCGTCTCGACAAGGCCGTCGTCTGGCACCTCGGCTCCGCGAACCACTGACAAGGACACAAGCCCGTGAAGAAAACCCTGCTCGCCGAGTTCACCGCCCGCGAGGGAGCAGAGGGCGAAGTCGCCCGCCTGATACGGGAGTACGCACAGAAGGTACGCGACGAGGACGGCAACCTCACCTTCGACGTGTACACCAAGGAGTCCGACCCGCGCGCCTTCTGGATCTACGAGGTCTACCGGGACGAGGACGCGTTCCAGGCCCATCTGAAGGCCCCGTACGGCGGCCCGTTCAACGCCGCCCTCGCTCCGCTGATCGAGGAGGACACCTCTGTCCTGACTTTCCTCGACCCCTTGGCCCACGGTAGGTGACCCGGAAACCCGTCCTGGATGGCTGGGGCCGTTTCCGGTCCAGCCATAAACATGCCCACCGAGTCATGGGACAGCAGTTGACCTGCGCAAATGGTCGCGGCGAGGTGGTCTGCGCGCCTCGGACGCTGCCGATTTCGCTCGGGGACAGCGGGAAAACCTTTCCATGTACCCGCAAGCCCCGTCTCCATGGCCCGCGTTCTGGCACTTTCGGCGGCATCCGCCTCTGAAAAGATGCAGAGTTCGCTTCTCGTGTGGTTCAGCGCTCCCGCCGTGCACTGTTGTGATGATCTGATTACCGCCCCTAGGGTGACTTCCGAATTGGCCGTCCGCGTGTCCGGAACCGCGGTGAAAGCAGGCTGATTCGAGCAGGTACCTGTGCCAACGTTCCCTTCAACCGACGGAAACGGCGACAGCTGAAGTCGTCGTAGACGAAAGGATGTGTGGCCATGACGTACGAGCGTCCGACCCTCACCAAGGCCGGCGGTTTCCGCAAGACGACGGGCCTGGCCGGCGGAACGGCCAAGGACCTCGCCGGCGGTCACCAGCTCATCTGACCGCGAGGCGACCGGGCCCTTCTCTCGTCCCTTCGGCGTGAGCTGACCGGGGCCCGTGCATGGCGGCGGAGGGCGGTCACCCCCTGTCCTCCGCCGCTCCCACCCGGCCTGCCCTTCCCTCACCCGCCGACGCGCCGTCGACCGGAGGTAAGTGAGTCCATGAACAGCCCTGCGTTACTCGCCGTGGTGCCCGCTTGGTTCGTGGTGCTGCCTGACACCGACGAAGCGGCAGCCGTGGCGGCGAGGGCTCTTCCGCACGCCGCCGAAAGCCACCCGCATGCGTCCGGCCGGCCGTGGTTGATGGGACGCTGGAATCCAGCGGAGCTGGCTGTCGGCGAGTGCGGCGGAGTGCGTCTCGCGGTGTTGGGTGAGCACGCCGTCACCTCCGAGGAAGCGGCCCGCGCGGCGGCCGCGGCCACCGATCCGGCCTCCCTTGACCGCTTCGCCCGTTCCTGGCACGGCAGTTACCACCTACTGGCCAGCCTGCACGGCCAGGTACGTGCTCAGGGCACGGTGACCGGTGTCCGGTCTCTGTTCCATGGCGGGGCGCACCCGGCTCACCTGGCGGCCGACCGGGCCGATGTCCTGGCCGACCTGATCGGGGCACCCCTCGACGAGGGTCGGCTCGCCCTCCAGATGCTCAGTCTGGGCGTGCTCCACCCACTGTCCGCGCGACCCCTGTGGCGCGGAGTGGAAGCCCTGCCCGGCCACGACTACCTGGTTCTGGAACGCGACGGCCGGGCACACCAGAAGCGTTGGTGGTGGTTGCCGCGTCGCGACGTGCCCCTGGCCGAGGGCGCGGCGATGCTGAGGAAGGAGCTGCGCCGAGCCGTCGAGATCCGTGTCCGGGACCGGGATGTGGTCACCGCCGATCTGGGCGGTCTGGACTCCACCGCCGTGGTGTGCACCGCGGTAGGTGCCGGTGCCAAGGTCGTCGCCTACACCGCGGCGACCCTCGACCCTCGCGGCGACGACGTCCACTGGGCTCGTCGCACGGTCGAAGAGCTGTCATCGGCGGGCGGCGAGGGGCGCATCGAGCACCACATCGTTCCGGCCGACGACTTTCCCCTCACCTTCGACGGCGTGGACGCGCTGACCGACGTACTGGACGCTCCGTCGCTGTACGCCGTGGACCGCAACCGGCGGATGAGTCTTCTCGACCTTGCCGCAGATCGGGGATCCACCGTCCACCTGAGCGGTTTCGGTGGTGACGAGCTGCTTGCGGGCGCCTCCGCCCGCGTTCACGACCTGCTGCTGCGCCACCCGCGCACCGCGGTCCGCCACGCCCGCGGATACCTGGCCAAGTATCGCTGGTCGCGGCGGCGAGCCGCACGCCAGCTCATGGACCGGCGTCCGTACGGAGCGTGGCTGGAGCAGATCGCAACCGACCTGACCGGCCCGCTGCCCTCGCTGGAGGAGCCGTTGTTCCAGTGGTGCTCGCCCGCCCGGATGCCGCCGTGGGCCACCGCGGACGCCGTCGAGGCCGTCCGCGCACTCATCCGGCAGGAGGCTGCCGAGGCGCGGCCCCTGGGCCCCGGGCACGGAGAGCACCGCGAACTGGCCACGATGCAGGCGGTGTCCCGGTTCGCCCGACACCTCAACCAGATGACACGTCAGCGCGGCATCCTCTTCGCCTCCCCCTTCTACGACGACCGTGTGGTGGAAACCGGCCTGGCGGTGCGCCCGGAGGAACGGGTGACTCCGTGGCGGTACAAGCCGCTCGTTGTGGAGGCCATGCGCGGCGTCGTCCCCGAGGCCAGCCGCACCCGCGCCACCAAGGCCAACGCCACCTTGGAGGAGGAGGTCGGGCTGCGGCGGCACCGTGAAGCGCTGCTGGCGCTGTGCGAGGACTCGCGGCTGGCCGGGCTGGGCCTGATCGACGCGGACGCGTGGCGCACATGGTGCTCCGGTCCGGTGTCGGCGGAGCATGAGAACGTACTCCTTCACCCGACCGTCGGCTGCGAGGTGTGGCTGCGTACTCGGGAGACGCTGCACCGCCACTCGGACGGCTGATGCGTCAGCTGCCACGTGCCACCGGCCATGTGGCCTTCGACGGCCCGGACGCCACCGACCGACACCCGTGGCATCCGTCAACCCCTGCCACCACCGACGAACGTCCCTCGCTACGGAGGTCTTCCGATGAACCTGGAGTTGCGCGGCGGCATCCTGATGGCCGAGACCGAGTACGGACTTGCCCTGCTGGACGAGAACAGCGGCGAGTACTGGACCCTCAACCCCACCGCCGCCGTGGTCCTGGAGACCATGCTGGCGGGCCGGGGCACGGAAGAGGCGGTGCATGCCCTGACCGAACGGTACGACGTCAGCGACAGCCTCGCCCAGCAGGACGTCGACCGCATCCTCACGGAACTGCGGTCGGCCGGGCTCGTCAGCGGGACCTGACAGGCACAGCGGCCGGCGGCCCAGGAAGCCGGAGCACCCCCTCACGACGTCCGAACGTGCAGAGAGGAAAGCCATGTCGACGCCCGAAGCGGTCCCTTACCGGCCTCGTTCCGTACCGCTGCCCACCCGGTTGGCGGCCCGCCTCGCCGTGGGGTGCGCCCACCTGCTGGCGACTCAACCACCCGCCCGGATACGCACCCTGCTGCGCCAGGTACGCCGTGGCGCACGCCCGGCCTCGGTGGCACAGACCGCGGCCGCCTTGGACACCGTCATGGCCGTGAGCCTGACCGCCGGTGGCCGCAAGGGGTGCCTGCCCAGGTCGCTGGCGACGGTTCTGCTGTGCCGGATGCGCGGCCAGTGGCCCACCTGGTGCGTGGGTGTGCGCATGCAGCCGCCGTTCGCCGCGCACGCCTGGGTGGAGGCGGATGCACAACCGGTCGGCGAGGACTGCCCTGCCGATTACTTCCAGCGCTTCTTCGCGGTCGACTGACCCATGGCCGGATTGCCGCCCGGCACCACACGCCCCAGCACCAGGACGGCGGCCCGGGCCACGACGGCCGTCTCAGGAGACGGGGCCCGGCCCGGCGTGCCGGCCACGATCGGAGCCGAAGGCGCTGCCTCCCCCACGGGCTCCCTCAGGACCCCATCCGGCTACCGGGCCCTGGCGGCCTCGCTACGGCCCCACCGTCGCGCCGGGCTCTCCGGGGCGCTGCTCGGAACGATCGGCAGCACCCTGGGCCTGGCCCAGCCCCTGGCCGCCAAGTGGTTGATCGACAACCTGGGCACGGGGCGCACGGCCATCGGTCCGGTACTGGTCCTGGCCGCGCTCCTGCTCGGCGCTGCCGCGTTCTCCGCCCTCGGCCAGTACGTCCTGCACCGCACCGCCGAGTCCGTCGTGTGTTCCGCCCGGCGGTGGATCACCGGGCGCCTGCTCCGGCTGACCGTGCCCGAGCTGGACAGGCACGAACCGGGTGACCTGATCACCCGCGCCACCTCCGACACCATGCTGCTGCGTCAAGCCGCCACCCAGTCCGCGGCACCCGCGGTCACAGGCGTTGTCATGCTGGTCGTGACGCTGGTGCTGATGGCCCTCCTGGACCTGGTCCTGCTCTCCGTCACGCTCACCGTCATGGCGGTCCTGGGGGCGGTCGTAGGGGCTGCGACGCCGGCCATCGGGCGTGCCACCCGGCAGGCGCAGGAGTCGGTCGGCGAGATCGGCGCGGCGCTGGAGCGGACTCTCGGCGCGGTGCGCGCGGTCAAGGCTGCCGGGGCCGAGCAGCGGGAGACAGCCGCGCTGGACCACATGGCGGAGGACGCCCGGCGCACCGGCGTACGCGCCGCCGGCTGGCAGGCCCTGTCGGCGGCCGCCTCTGCCGTGGCCGGGCAGGCATCCTTCCTGGCGGTGCTCGGTGTGGGCGGTGCCCGGGTCGCCTCGGGGACGATCGGCGTGTCCACCCTGGTCGCCTTCCTGCTGTACCTGTTCGCGCTGGCCCCGAGGATCAACCAACTCGTCGAAGCCGTGGGGCAGCTCCAGGTCGGCGCGGCCGCCGCCCTGCGCATCGAGGCGGTTCAGCACATGGACGTGGAGACCGCCGAACTGTCTGCCCCCGGCACGTCGCCCACGAGCGCCGCGAAGGCCGCGGGGCGGCCTCAGCAGTCGGCGGCCACGGTACGTTTCGAGCAAGTGAGCTTCCGCTATCAGCCCTGGCTGCCCGCCGTCCACCACGGCATCTCCTTCACCGTGCCCGCCCGAGGCGTGACTGCCCTCGTGGGCCCCTCCGGCGCGGGCAAGACCACCACCTTTTCCCTGCTCGAACGCTTCTACGACCCGGACACCGGCCGCATCCTCGTGGACGAGCGCGACCTGACACAGTGGCCACTGGCCGAACTGCGCGCAGCGATCGGCTACGTCGAGCAGGACGCGCCCGTCCTGTCCGGCACACTGCGCGAGAATCTCACCCTGGGCGCACCGCATACGCCGGACGACGACCTGCACGAGACATTGCGCCGCACCCGGCTGGAACCTGTGGTCGCCCGTCTTCCGCAGGGGCTGGACACCCTGGTCGGCCACCGGGGCAGCCGGCTCTCCGGAGGTGAACGCCAGCGCGTGGCCGTCGCCCGGGCCCTCCTGCGCCACCCTCGGCTACTCCTCCTGGACGAGGCCACCTCGCAGTTGGACGCCGACAACGAAGCAGCGCTGCGGGAGACCGTGGCGGAGGCGGCGCGGAACATCACCGTGCTCGTGGTGGCGCACCGGTTGTCCACCGTCACCGCCGCTGACCGCATCATCGTCATGGAGGCTGGCCGGGTCCGGGCCGTGGGCACCCACGCGGAACTGCTCCAGGCCGATTCCCTCTATCGCGACCTTGCCATGACTCAGATGCTCACCGCCGGGCCGACGCCCGCCGATGGGAGCGTCCACGAGTAGCTGGTGTACCTGCGCCGGCCCGACACCCTCGCGGTGCGACGGGGCGGGCCGGTCCTCACGTCCGGTCGGGTGCGTGCAGCTGGGAGGCGATGAGGCGGACGATTTCGGGTTGGTGGTGGGCCAGGAAGAAGTGGCCGCCGGGGAAGACCCTCAGCGTGAAGGGGCCGTCGGTGTGTCCGGACCAGGCGGCGGCCTCGTCCACGGTGACCTTGGGGTCGTCGTCGCCGACGATGCAGGTCACGGGGCAGCGCAGGGGCGGCCCGGGTTCCCAGGTGTAGGTTTCGGCTGCGCGGTAGTCCGCCCGGATGGCCGGGAGGATCATGCGCAGGACGTCCTCGTCGCCCAGCAACTGCGGGTTGGTGCCGCTGAGACCGCGCATCTCGGCGACGAGGCCGTCGTCGTCGCGCAGGTGGACGGTCTCGTCGCGGTGCGCGGACGGTGCACGGCGGCCGGAGGCGATCAGGGCGGTGGGTGCGATGCCCCGCTCCTGCTCCAGCCGTCGGGCGATCTCGTAGGCGAGGGAGGCGCCCATGCTGTGGCCGAACAGGGCGATGGGCCGGTCGGTCCAGGGCAGGATGGCCTCGTAGACCTTGTGGGCGAGCGCCGGTACGGAGTCCAGGAGCGGTTCGGTGCGACGGTCCTGGCGGCCGGGGTACTGCACGCACAGCACGTCGACGTCGTCGGGCATGGCCCGGGAGAGGGGGAAGTAGAAGCTGGCGGAGCCGCCCGCGTGGGGCAGGCAGACCAGCCGGACGTGGCTGTCGGGGCGCGGGTGGAACCTGCGGATCCAGAGGCCGTTGTCCTCGGTGAGCGGGGGCTTCACGGAATCGTTCCTTTTTCGGTCGGTGTGCGAGCACCCACCGTGGCGGGGCGTTCGCCGGGAGGAGAAGGGCGGGCCCCGCCCGCCGCTCGTCAGGAGTCCGCGACGTCCTCCTTGATGATCCGCTCGACGTTCCGCTCGGCCAGCGCGGTGATGGTCACGAACGGGTTGACGCCGATGCTGCCGGGGATGAGCGAGCCGTCGGTCACGTAGAGGTTCTTGTATCCGGCGACGCGGCCGTAGTTGTCGGTGGCCTTGCCGAGGACGCAGCCGCCGAGCGGGTGGTAGCAGAAGTCGTCGGCGAAGGCCTTGATCTGCTTGCCGAAGAGGTCGTAGCGGTAGATGGTGGTGTTGGCCTTGTTGATGCGGTCGAACAGCGACTTCGCGGCTGCGACCGCGGGTGCGTTCTGGTCCCGGGTCCAGTGCAGGTCCGCCCGGTCCTTGGCCGCGTCGTAGACGAAGGTGCCGCGCTCCGGGTTCTTGGTGATGGCCAGGTAGAGGCTGACCCAGGTCTCGACCCCCGCCGGCATGGGGGCGATCTCGGCGAAGACGGGGGTGTTCGGGTTGTCCCAGTCGTCGATGCCGAGGGCGGGGATCGACGACTGCTTGGTGCCCGTGGGGTTCCAGATGTGGTTGGCGCGGGCGGTCATGATGTTGCCGTTGGGGCCCCAGCCTCCGCCGACCTCGGAGCAGAGGTTGGGGAGTGTGCCGGTCTCCCGGGCACGCAAGAGCAGTTCGGTCGAGCCGAGGCTGCCGGCGCCGAGGAAGAGGTGGCGGCAGGAGATCTCCTTGGTCCCGAGCAGCTTGCCGTCGGCGTCCCGCTGTTCGACGGTCAGCAGGTAGGTGCCGTCGTTCTGCTGACGGATCGTCCTGACCTGGTGGAGGGTCTCGATGGTGACCTTTCCGGTGCCCAGGGCGGCCGCCAGGTAGCTCTTGTCGAGCGAGACCTTGCCGTGGTTGTTGCCGTAGATGACCTCGGCGGCCAGCGCGGACTTGGGTACCGTGCCGTCCGCCTCGCGGCGCATGTAGTCCCAGTCGTAAACGTTGGGCACGAAGGTGGTGCCCAGGCCTGCGTTCGCGGCCTGCCGGCGCGAGACACGCGCGAACGTGTACCAGTCGGTCTGCTCGAACCAGCTGTTGTCGATGGTGTTGACCCGGAGCGTGGAGTTAGCGCGTGGGAAGTACTTGGTGTACATCTCGTCGGCGTCGACCTGGGGCAGCACCTCCTCGAAGTACGAGCGCCGGGGCGTGACCGCCATGCCGCCGTTGACGAGCGAGCCGCCGCCGACACCGCGTCCCACGTACACGGACATCTGGTCGAAGTTGACCCGGTCCAGTACACCCGCGTAGGGCTCGATGTCCCGGTTGGCGAGGTCGAGCCACAGGAAGGAGCCGAGCGGGGCTTCAGTGCGGTTCTTGAACCAGCTGGAGCGCTTGTCGGGTTTGAGCATCCCGCAGAAGACGTTGCCGTCCGGACCGGGCTGGTTCCACAGCTGGCCCATCTCCAGCATCAGGGTGGTCACCCCCGCCTCGCCGAGACGCAGGGCGGAGACGGCCGCGCCGTAACCGGTGCCGACCACGACGGCGGGGACGAACGTGCCGTCGGAACCGCTGGTCGTGGTGGCGGCGGCCGCACGGGGGGCGGCGCTGATCGTGGTCTGCCCCGCGAGTGCGGCGGCGCCCAAGGCCGCCAGGCCGAGCATGCGGCGGCGCGAGAGGGGCTGGTGTGCGGTCACGTTGTGTCTCCTGAGCGTGGAGGGGAGGGGGAAGGTGGGATCGGAAGACCGGCCGGGGCGGCGCGGCCTGGGGCGGAAGGGACTGTGTGGACGTCGCGCCATGGCCGTCGGCGACATCCGGATCGGCGGGCTGACCTTGTGGAGGCGGGGCCCGGAGGTTCGGTCACCCGGGGTGCGGAGGGGGCGTCACGGCGCTGCGCGCTCCCGGGCGAGGGCAGCGCTCACGCGTGCTTCCAGGCGTGAGCCCGGCCGCGCGACAATGGGGATCACACGGCCGGTTCGGGCCGTCGGGCAACCCGGTGCTCGCGATAGGCGCTGGTGAGGTGCTGTGCCATGGCGCGCGACTTCACTAGAGCCGTTGTGTCATGTGCTGGCGGGCACTCCGTGAGCGGCGAGTCCGGCCGCTCTGTTCGGCCCGGGTGCACGCGGCCCCGGCCGCCGGCGCGTGCGGGCGCCCGGCGCGGGCCCTGTGCCCGTTCACTTCACGAAGTCGTCCACGACCTCGGGCGGCCAGGTGCCGACCTTGAGCACGCCCATGGAGTAGGCGCGGGAGACCAGCGCGGCGCGGTTGGGCACCTTCAGCTTCCGCAGCAGGCAGGTCACGTGGTACTCGACGCCCTGCCGGCTGAGGTAGAGGCTTGCGGCCAAGGGGACGGTGGAGACGCCGGCGGCGATGCCTTCGAGGATGCGCGCGTCCATCGCGGAGAGGATCTCCTTGCGTTTGGTCACCACACGGGTGCCCTCGCCGTCCCCGGCCGTGGGCATCATGACGAGGATCGCGGTCGTGTCGGGCAGGCCGCCGCGCACCGCGACCGCGGTGAGGGGAACGGTGAAGGCGGACTCCTCTCCAGGCCCCACGGCAATGACGGGTGTGACGAATCGCTGGTGCTTCCCTTCCAGCAAATTGGAGAATTTGCGCACCAGCGGCTGCTGCACGCTCGGGTGCACCACGTCACGGAAATTGCGACCGCAGATGTCCTCGGACGTGCCGTTGAACTGCCGGAAGAACTCCTGGTTCGCCTGCTGGATGGTCAGCGTTTTATCGAGGCTCGCCATGCACAGGCCCGGAGCTGCAGATGCTGGACTCAGCAAGAGAGGGCTCCCTGTCAGGAACTTGATTGATGACGAAATCAATTCGGAGGCTGGTGAGCGGTTGAGGGCCGTCAGCAGGGGCGTCATCGGCCCTGCGACCAGCAGTATCTCCAGATGCTGAACATCCTGCGGCACCGCCCTTGCGGGGTCCTGGTCGAGTCACTGGTGACCCCTTGCCGCCGCCACCATCGTTTTCCGGACCCCCTGTCGAAATCCTTGCCGAACACCTGCCGCTTTCTTGCCATTCGATGGCTCCGCAGCCTGGAAGGCGCTTTCTCTATGCCAAGATCCCCAGGAGACGGTGTCGCGACCAACTAGCTCGAAACCGTCGGTGAGTCAGCCGTACCCGCCAGAACGATGGGGACCTTCATGCCCGCACCTCCGACCGCAAATGTGTTACCCACGGAAACCGACCAGGCCGAGCTCCTATTGAGTGTTCTGGGGCCCATGTCGGCGCGACACAACGGGCATGACCTTCCCCTCGGCCCGCCGCGTCGGCGGACGGTGCTCGCCCTGTTGCTCATCCGCCTCGGCCGTGTGGTGCCCACCGAACTGCTCGTCGAGGAACTGTGGGGTGACGCAGCGCCCCGTCACGCGGTCGCCACGCTCCAAAGCCATGTCTCCCATCTGCGCCGGGCCCTGCATACGGTGTCGGGAACGGGCCGGCTTTCGGTGCTGCGTCACCGGACGCCCGGTTACGTCCTCGACCTCGATCCCGAACGCGTCGACGCCTGCCGCTTCGAGCGTCTGGTCACCGACGGACGGCGGCTGCTGGAGCAGCGCGATCCGCACACCGCGCATGCCCGGCTCACCGAGGCCCTGGTGCTGTGGCGCGGCTCACCCTACGCGGAGTTCGACGGCTATCCGCCGCTCAGCGACGAGTGCACCCGGCTGGAACAGATCCGGCTCACCGCCGTGGAGTCCTGCGCGGAGGCGCGGCTTGTGCTCGGCGCGGCCGAAGAGGTCGCCGCCGATCTGGACGGGGAGGCACGCCGTCATCCCACGCGGGAGCGGCTCGTCGGACACCTCATGACGGCACTGTCCCGGCTCGGGCGGCAGGCCGAGGCGCTCGAGGTGTACGAGCGGACGCGTAGTCATCTGATCGAGGAGTTCGGTGTGGACACCGCAGCCGAACTACGCCGGGTCAGGAGCGCGATCCTGCGCCAGGAGCCGGGAGCGAGCGCCCCTTCGAAGAAGCTGTCCGCCGCACCACTTCAGTCCGCCGGAGCGTCACATGTCCCGCTCGTGAGGAACGAGATCGGTGACGACGGAGTACGGGACCTCGAGAGCTTCGAGGGCTCAGGGGGCAGTAGGACGGCCGTCACACCGCAGGGACATGGCCGTGCGGTCGCGACCAACGGCCCCGACGGTGCGGAAGACTCCGGCGCGGCCGACGAACGCGAGGGCGTCACGGGGGCCGACGCGCGCCCGCAGACGCGAACCGATGTGCCGCCGGGCGCGCAGGTGGATGCCGCCGGTACGCGAACCGGGACAGCCCAGTGGCGGTCTCTCCCCGGGCCGGAACACGAGCCGCCAGCCGCCCCGGAGGCCGGCGGATCCCCGGAGTTCGAGTCGGGGTGGACGGCTGCGCCCTCACCGTTCACCGGACGCAGCCAGGAGCTCGACCGCCTGACGACCGCCGCCGCGAGCGCGGTCGTGGGCCACGGCCATGTGGCCGGCGTCCTCGGCCCCCCAGGAGTCGGCAAGACCCGCCTGCTGCTTGAACTCGCGGCCCGTCTCGAGAGCTTGGACACGCAGGAGAAGGACTCGAGACTGGAGGTCGTCTGGAGCCACTGCTTCCCCGGCGAAGGCGTCCCCGCCTACTGGCTGTGGACCCAGATCCTGCGGCGGCTGTCCGCCACCCGGCCGGATGCCTTTCGCGAGGCGACGGAACCGTTCGGCGCGCTGCTC
The DNA here is from genome assembly GCF_053596375.1 of Streptomyces sp. NPDC001709. Lineage (NCBI taxonomy): Bacteria > Bacillati > Actinomycetota > Actinomycetes > Kitasatosporales > Streptomycetaceae > Streptomyces > Streptomyces sp. NPDC001709. The sequence goes on from NZ_JBSFGB010000008.1 coordinate 342,605, forward strand.
GCCCCACTGATGCCCGAACGGTCGGCGGCCCGGACCGGAGGCCCGAGTTGGGCCTCCGACTGGTGCCAGGCCCGCTTCCTCGCCCACGACGCGGTCTGTGAGGTGTTACTCACCCTCGCCGGGCAACACCCCCTCGTACTGCTTCTCGAAGATCTGCAATGGGCGGACACCGCCTCCCTCGACCTGCTCAGGCTCCTGAGCACCCGCTGCCAGGGCCATCCGCTCGGCATCGTGCTCACGGCCCGGCAGTTCGAGGCCGAGTCGGACGCGACGCTGCGCCGTATGGTCTCCGACGTGCTACGCGGCCCCAGGACCGAGACGCTGCGGCTCCGCGGGCTCTCCCTGCGGGCCGTCGGCGCGCTCGTCGAGGCACATGCGGGAGCCGGTGTCGACCCGAAGGCCGTCGAGGTGCTGCACCGGCGCAGCGAAGGCAACCCGTACTTCGTGATGCAGCTCCTCTCCCTCCTGGGCGATGCGCGTAGACTCCATTGCCCGGACGCGGTTGACACGCTCCTGGCTCACATTCCCACGGGCGTACGCGAGGCGCTGCACCAGCGGTTCGCCGCGCTCCCGGAGCCGGTCCTGCGGGTGCTCCGGCTGTGCGCCGTCATCGGTGCCGAGGTGGACACCGACTTGTTGCACCGGACCGCCACGCACGACGAACCGGTCATCGCGGGCCTCGAGTCGGCCATCCGGGCCGGCTTGCTCGGGGAGGACCCGCACCATCCGGGACGGCTGCACTTCGCTCACGCCCTGGTCCAGGAGACGCTCGTCGACGAGCTTCCCCGTGAGGACCGCCACCGCCTGCACGCCAGGGTCGCCGACGCGCTGTGCGCACGCAGGCGCGGGCAGGTGGAGGACGAGGAGATCGAGCGGGTGGCACACCACAGCTGGCACGCCAAGAGTGCGCTGCCCGCCGCCGAGGTGCTGCCTCGGCTGCTGCTCGCCGCGGAACACGCCGAGCAGTGCGTGGCGTACGAGCAGGTGGAGATCTGGCTGCGCCGCGCAGCGCACCTGGTGGGCTTCCTGCCGCCGGACGATTCCGCCACGCTGCGGCTGGAACAGCAGCTGCACATCCAGCTCGGCCAGGTCCTCGCCACCACGCGCGGCTACGGCCACTCCGAGGCCGAGGCGGCACTGTCGCGCGGTCGCGCCCTCAACACGGCCACTCATGCCCCGGAGGACCCGTCGGCGCTCTGGGCACTGTGCGCGGCCTACCTGGTCACCGGCCGCTACGACGCCTCGCGGCAGTTCTCCGGCCTGCTGCGGGACCTCTCGCGGCAGACCCGGGCGCCCGTGGCGGCGCTCGGTGCGGCGTACGGCGAAGGCATCGTGCTGCATGTGCGCGGAATGCTGCCGCAGGCACTCGCCGAACTGGAGCGCGGCGTGGGCATGGCGGATCGTTTCGCCAACGAGGGTCACGCCCTGGCGCGTACCTTCCAGCACGACCCACGCGTCTCCTGCCGTTCCTACGACACCTTCACCCACTGGCTCCTCGGGGACCGGCAGACCGCAGGCGTGCGCCGCCGTGAGCTGTTGAGCCTCACCGAGTACGAAAGCAGGCCGTCGGACCGGTCCTTCGCGCTGTACGTGGACGGGGTCGTGGCGGCTTGGGAGGGCGACACCCGCACCGCACTCGCCTCGAGCGACGAGGGCGTCCACGTTGCGGGCGAACACGGCCTCCTCTACTGGAAGGCCATGCTGGGCGTCGTCAAGGGGTGGGGCCTGGCGCACGCGGGAGACCACGACGGCGGCCTAGCCCTCATGCACACCTCGCTGGCCGAACTGGGCCAGTCCAGGACGTATTTACGCCACGCTCTCCACCTGGGCCTGCTGGGCCAGGCGCAGCATCACGGCGGGCGGACCGAGGAGGCGAGGACCACCTTCCGGATGCTGCTGGCCGCCGTCGAACAACGCCGCGAGCGCGTCTACCTCCACCCGGCGCTGCCCGCGACCCCACTGCTGCACGAACTGCTGGGCCACGCCGCCGACGACGCGCTCACGGGCCGGGGACCGGAACGGGACGGGCCCGACTCCGGCCGGTGAGCGTGGTGGTGGACCCATGCTGTGCCCCGTCGGCCGACTCCTCCGGTGCCCTGTCGCCGTGACGCGTCGCTGCGGGATTCCGGCAAGCGGTGGCCCTGGCCGCCCGGCTCTCCCGGAGAGCCACCGCTCGCACGGTTGCGGAGCCCACGCCGCACGGCCGATGCCGCTCAGTCCTCTAGGATCGCGACCGCCTGCACCGGACAGGCGATGGGGACGTCGTGCACGCGCGGGTCCCCCGCCCCGTCCTCATGTCCCGGGACCAGGGCGACCAGCGCGTCGTCGTCCTGTGTGAAGACGCCTGGTGCGGTCATGACGCACTGGCCGGAGCCGATGCACCGGTCGCGGTCGATGGTGATGCGCATGGCGTTGCCCGCCTCCCTCTCTCCCGTTCCTTTTGGCCGGATCCTCACCAGGTGACGGGGAGCTCGATGGGGCCCTGGGCGTCGTGGCCGGCCTTGATGGGCACCTCGTCCAGGGGTACGGCCAGCCGCAGGCCCGGGATGCGCGCGAAGAGCGAGCCCAGGGCGATCTCGAGCTCGGCGCGGGCGAGGTTCTGCCCCAGGCACTGGTGGATGCCGTGGCCGAAGCCGACGTGGTGACGTGCGTTGCGCCGGGCGTCGAAGACGTCGGGGTTCTCGTACGCCTTGGCGTCGCGGTTCATCAGCGTGATGGAGACCAGCACCGCGTCCCCGGCCTTGATGGTCTCGCCGCCGACCTCGATGTCCTCCTTGGCCAGCCGGACCATGTAGTCGGAGACGGAGGTGAACCGCAGCAGTTCCTCAACCACTGTCGAGACCGCACCGGGGTCGTGCAGCAACGCGTCGATCTGCTCGGGGTGCTGCATGAGCGTGAGGGCTCCGAGGGCGATGGCGTTGACGGTGGTCTCGTGGCCGGCCACCAGCAGGACCAGCGCGATCATGACCACCTCGTTGTGGTCCAGCCCGCCCTCCTCCAACTGGCGTGCGATCAGCTCGTCCAGCAGGCCGTCCGCGGGCTCGGCCTGCTTCTTCATGACCAGGCCGTGCAAGTACTTGTACAGCTCGGCGAAGGCCGCGTCGGCCTCCGCCGACGTCGCGGCGCCCACGAAATCGCGCGAGCACTCCTCGAAGAAGTCGTGGTCGCCGTACGGGACGCCGAGGAGCTCACAGATCGCCATGGAGGGCACGGGCAGGGCGAAGGCAGACACCAGGTCTGCGACCGGCCCCTTCGCCAGCATGTCGTCCAAGAGCCGGTCGACGAGACTCTGAAGCCTGGGACGGATGGCGTTCATGCGCTTGACGCCGAAGCTGGGGATCAGCATGCGTCGCTGCCGGGCGTGCAGGGGGTCGTCGACACCGATCAGCGGGAACGCGAGCCCGCCGCGGCCCTCGGTGCGCTGGACGACGACGGGGAAGAGCGGGTGACCCCAGTCGGAGGACAGCCGGGGATCGACGAGCAGCGCCCGTCCCTCGGCATGCCCGGTGATCAGCCACGCCGGTCGGCCGTCGAACAGCGTGACCTGCGTCAGCGGGCTCTGACCCCGCCAGTCCGCGTAGGCCTTCGGCGGCTGGTACGGGCAGGACCTGTCCTGGGGGAAGGACGGGGCCGACGACCCGGTGGGGCGGATTTCGGTCTCGGTCATGGCGTGCCTTTCGAACTATCTGCAGTGCGGTCGTTCATCGATGCGTGAAGGGCGACGGCGGTGCGGAAAGCGCCGTGGGGGGCAGTGGGCGCGAAGGCCGCCGCAGCGGCGGGACAGCCGCGGCGAGGCGGCGGCGGACGGCATGATCAGCGCACGCGGTCCACGGGCGCTGATCCCCTGTGGAAGTGGGCCGTGGTGCGGAGGTCACCAGGTGACGGGCAGCTCGTGCACGCCGTAGAAAACCATGTCGCTGCGGAAGCGGAGCTCCTCGACGGGCTTGGCCAGGCGCAGGGTCGGGAAGCGGCGGAACAGGGTCTCGAAGACGATCTGCAGCTCGATCCGGGCGAGTTGCTGGCCTATGCACTGGTGTGCGCCGAAGCCGAAGGCCAGATGCGGGGCGGGACGGCGGGTGATGTCGAAACGCTCCGGCTCCTCCACGAAGGCGGGGTCGAAGTCGGCGGCGAGGACGTGCGCGACGACCTGCTCGCCCTCGGCGATGCGCACGCCACCGAGCTCCACGTCCCGGGTGGCGACGCGCTCACCGCCGAACTGGCCGATGGTGAGGTAGCGCAGCAGCTCCTCGACCGCGTTGCCGACCAGCGACGGGTCCTCGCGCAGCAGGGCAAGCTGGTCGGGGCGGTCGAGGAGCAGCGCGGCACCGAGGCCGATCATGCAGGCGGTGGTGTCGTGGGCTGCGATCAGCAGGGTGCCGGCCGCGTTCATGAGGAACATGTCGTCGACGACGCCATCGGGGTCCTCGGTGGTGATCAGCGCCGAGATCAGGTCGTCACCGGGGTTGGCCCGGCGCTCCTGGACGAGCTGGTAGAGCAGCCCGCCCAGGCGCATGCCGGCGGCCTCCGTGGCGGCGGCGTCCTGGTCGACCCGCATCATTGCCTCGGCGATGTCCTGGAACTCCGCCCGGCGCTCGACCGGGACACCGAACAGGTCGGAAATCACCATCGACGGCACCGGGTTGGCGAAGGTCTTCACCAGGTCGACCGGGCCGCCCCGGGCCTCGATGGCATCGAGGTGCTCGTCGACGATGCGCTGGATGTTGGGCCGGAGCGCCTGCATGCGCCGGACGGTGAACTCCTTGGCGAGCAGCTTGCGGTCCGACGTGTGCTCCGGCTCGTCCTGCCAGAGCAGGCTGCCGCGTCCGGGCTTCTGGGTGACGACGCCGTCCTGGGTGTGCAGCGCGTGGGGCACCTGGACGCTGAACGAGGGGTCGCGCAGCAGGGCGCGCACCTCCTCGTAGCCGGTCACCAGCCACGCCTCGTGGCCGCTGGTGAAGGTGGCCCGGGTCACCGGGGCGGCCGCCCGGATGTCGGCGATGCCGTCCGGCGGCAGGAACGGGCAGCTGCGGGCCTTGGGAACGGCGGGCGCGTCGGCGGTGGGCTCGGGCATGACTCTCCTTGTGCTCGGGAGGGGTGGTTCCTGCGTACGGGGACGGTCAGGCGGCGGCGAGTGCGAGCGTGGTCTCGCCGCGCCGGGGCGCGTTCACGAGGACGGCCATGTTCCCCGAGGGGTGCACGTTGTCGTGCATCATCTGGTGCATGCGGCCGATGTCCTGGAAGCCGTCGCAGACGGACAGGCAGGGGTCGAGCATGCCGGCGCCGACGAGGTTGATGACCTCGCGGCACTGACGGGTGTCGGCGTAGTGCGAGCCCTGGAGGCGCTTGGAGCGCATCCACAGGTGGCGCAGGTCGACGTCGCCGTTGTAGCCGGAGGTGCCACCGCAGATCACCACCATGCCGGCGTTGTCGCACAGGTACATCGAGGTCGGCAGGGTGTCCTGGCCGCTGTGCTCCAACACGATCCGCGGGGACTTGCGTTCACCGAGGATCTCCCAGATCTTCTTGCCGACCCCGCGAGCGCCGCGCAGGAACCGCGCCGAGGCCTCGGCGTCCCCGGCGTCGGGCAGCCGGCCCCAATGGTGGAAGTCGCGGCGGTTGATGGTGCCCGCCGCCCCGAGGCGGCGGCAGTGCTCGGAGCGGTCCTCGCTGGAGACCACGGCGATCGGAATGCCGCCGGCCAGCCTGACGAGCTGGATGGCCATCGAGCCGAGGCCGCCGGCGCCGCCCCAGATCAGGACGGGGTCGCCGGGGCGGACCGTGTTGCCCTGCCAGCCGAACAGCTGCCGGTAAGCGGTGGGCCCGGTGAGCAGGAAGGCGGCCGACTCCTCCCACGACAGATGGGTGGGCTTGGGGTGGCACTGGTACTCGTCGACGCGGCAGAACTGCGCGAAGGAGCCGTAGTTGGTCTCGTACCCCCAGGCCTTGATGCTCTCCGAGACCAGAGGGTCCGTGCCCATCCGGATGTCCGCGGCGGTCTCGTCCCACTGGCCGCTGGTGAGCAGCACGTGGTCCCCCACCTTGACGTTGCGGACGCCTTCGCCGACGGCCCACACCACGCCGGAGGCCTCCGAGCCCCCGATGTGGAAGTCCTCGGGCTGGCCCTGGCGCTGCCGCATCCCGATGACGTCGACCGGCTTGCCCAGCGAGGACCACACGTTGTTGTAGTTGATCCCGGCGGCCATCACGTAGACCAGCACCTGGCCCCGGCCCACCTGGGGGGTGTCGACGACTTCGGTGCGGAACGCCTGCTTCGGCTCTCCGAAGCGGTTCTGGCGGATCACCGAGGCGTACATCTGTCGTGGGACCTCACCGAGCGGCGGGGTCTCGCCGATCTCGTAGAGAGCCTTCGTCATGTTTTCACTCCCACATCTGCTCTGTCCGGGTCTGGAGTGCTCGCGGTGGTCGCGGGCCGGTCATACGGTCGTTGCGTCCTCAAGGCGCGGCGGGGCCGGACTGATCGGTGACGACGTCCGCCAGCCAGGAATCCACCGCCGCCGCGGTGGTGCCGGCGTGGTCCTCCAACATCGAGTAGTGGTTTCCGGTCACTTCGACGGTCGTGTCCACGTGCTCGGGCGGTGCCGCGCGCCCGTCGCCGTCCGCGGCGCCGGCCGCCATGGGCTCGCTCGCCCGTACGAGGAGGGTCGGCGCGGCGATCTCCGGCGCGGCCCAGTCGTCGAACAGGCGCATGTAGCGGCCCATCGCGGTGAGCTGTTCGCCGCCGGACCTCATGTAGTCCAGGCGCTGCGACTGCGCTTGGGCCATGGCGTTGAGCACCTGGTGGTCGAAGGGGACCTCGCGGCTGAAGCTGTCGACCATCACCACGGCCGCCGGCTGCTCGCCCATGGCCTCCAGGTGTGCCGCCACGCCGTGGGCGATCCAGCCACCCGAGGAGTAGCCGAGCAGGACGACCGGCTTGCCTCCGGCGCACTCCCGTACGGTCTGCGCGTGCAGCCGGAGCACGACGTCCGGATCGGACGGGACCGGCTCGCCCTTCTCGTAGCCGGGGTGGACCAACCCCCACACGTCCAGCCGGTCGCGGAAGCGTGCGGCGAACCGCGCGTACTGGTGCGCGCCGGCCGGTACGACGTACGGCGAGAAGCACATCAGCGCGAGGGGACGGTCGCCTTGCGACAACCGCACCGGGGCGGGCCGCTGGGCCAGGTCCTCGGGCCGCTCGAACGAGGGCCGGAAGCGGGCCGCCTCCATCAGCATCCCCATGGCCTCGGCGGCCGTTCCGTTCTCGCTGGCGTGCCGGTAGAGCTGCACCAGCATGTCGGTGGGCTGCTCCTCCGCCGAGCCGCTGCCGGCGGCCTGGAGCCGCGTCAGCAGGTGTTTGGCGAGCCTGGCGGGCGTGGGATGGTCGAAGGCCAGTCCGGCGGGCAGGCGCAGACCGGTCGCCGCCGACAGGCGCCGGCGCAGGTCGATCGCGGTGAGCGAGTCGAAGCCGAGCTCCAGGAAGTGCGCGGTGGGCAGCACCTCCTCGGCCGACGCGTGACCGAGGACCACGGCGCTCTGGGAGCGGACGTGTTCCAGCAGCCGCTCCTCCTGCTCGGCCGGGGCGAGTCCGGCTAGCTCCGTCGCCAGCGCCGCGTCGGCGCCGGTCTCCTCACCGGCGGCCTGCTCGGCCCCCAGGAGCCGCTGTACGTCGGGCAGGTCGGCCAGCAGCGGGCTGGGCCGTCCCACGGTGAAGGCGGGCAGGAACTTCTCCCAGTCGATCGGGGCGACCGTGAGGGCCGCCTCGTCGTGCTCGACGGCCTGGCGCAGGGCGGAGATCGCGAGTTCGGGGGCCATCACGCCCAGGCCCCGCCGCTCGCCGCGCTCCTGGACCGCGTCGTCGACCATGCCGCCGCCCGCCCAGCCGCCCCAGGCGATGGAGGTCGCGGTCAGGCCGCGGGCCCGCCGCCGCAGTGCCAGGGCGTCGAGGAAGGCGTTGGCCGAGGCGTAGGAGGCCTGCCCACCGCTGCCCCAGACGCCGGCTCCGGAGGCGAAGAGGACGAACGCGTCCAGCTCACGGCCGTCGAGCAGCGCGTCGAGGTGGAGGGCGCCGGTGACCTTGGCGGCCGCGGCTTCGGCGAACTCGTCGAGACCGGCGTCGGCCAGCACGGACGACCGTGCCGTGCCGGCGGCGTGCAGCACCGCGGTGAGCGGGTGCCGGGACTCGATGCCGGCGAGCAGCCGCGCGACCGCGGCACGGTCGGCGATGTCGCAGGCGGCGATGGTCACTTCGGCGCCCAGGGCGGTCAGCTCCGCGTGCAGTTCCCGCGCGCCGGGGGCGTCGGGCCCGCTCCTGCTGGTGAGCACCAGGTGCTGCGCGCCGGCGCCGGCCAGCCAACGGGCGAGGTGCCGGCCCACGCCGCCGGTGCCGCCGGTGACCAGGACGGTGCCGCGGGGCTGCCACGGTGTCGCGGGCTCCACGTCGGCGGGCCGCGCCCGGACCAGCCGCCGGCCGTACACGCCGTCGGCACGTACGGCCAGTTGATCCTCGTCGTGCTGGGCCAGCGCTCCGGCCAGGCGGCGCAGCGCGTGCGCGTCCAGCTTCTCGGGCAGGTCGACGAGACCTCCCCAGCGCCGGGGCAGCTCCAGTGCGGCGACGATGCCCAGGCCCCACAGCTGTGCCTGGCCGGCGTCGAACAGCGGGTCGGTGACTCCGGTGGACACCGCTCCGCGGGTCGCGCACCACAGCGGTGCCTGGACGTCGATGTCGCCCAGCGCCTGCAACAGGGTGACGGTCGTGGCGAGGCTCGCGGACAGCGTCGGGTGGGCCGGGTGGCAGCCGGGGGCGAGGCCGAGCATCGACAGGACACCGGCGGGCTGTTCGCCGCCGAGTTCCTCGGCGAGCCGGTTCGCGGCTTGCGCGCGGTCGCAGTCGGCGGGGAGTTCGACGACCCGCACCTTGGCGCCGTGGGCGCCGAGCACGCCGACGACGCAGGGCGCCCACTGCTCGTCCGCGAGTCCGGCGGGGAGGACCGCGAGCCAGAGACCGTCCAGGCCGGGGGCCGGGTGGTCGGTCAGCCGCCGGAAGGAGACGCGGTAGCGCCAGCCGTCCACCGTGGACTTCTCGCGGCTGCGCCGACGCCACGCGGACAGCACCGGCAGCGCCGGGCCGATGAGCGCGGCGTCGTCCGCCCCGAGTTCACCGGCGAGCCCGGACAGGTCCGTGTTCTCCACCAGCTCCCAGAACCCGGCCTCGACCGGATCGGCGCCCGCGGGCACCGGCTCGGCGCTCTCCAGCCAGTACCGCTGCCGCTGGAACGCGTACGTGGGCAGGTCCACGCTCCGTACCGGCCGCCCGGCGAAGGGGACCGTCCAGTCCACGTGCACGCCGCTCACGTGCAGTTCGGACACGGAGCGCAGGAAGCGGTCCATGCCGCCCTGGTCCCGGCGCAGCGAGGCGCCGGTCACGGCGTCGGCACCGGCCTCCTCCGCGATCTCCTGCACGGCGCCGGCCAGCAGCGGGTGCGGGCTGCACTCCACGAACACCCCGTGCCCGTCGTCCAGCAGCGTCCGTACGGTCCGCTCGAACTCCACGGTGCGGCGGGCGTTGCGGTACCAGTACTCGGCGTCCAGGGCGGTGGTGTCCAGCACGCTGCCGGTCACCGTGGAGTAGAAGGGGACGTCGGCCGCGCGCGGCGCGACCGGGGCCAGCAGCTCCAGGAGTTCGGCGCGCAGGCTCTCGACCTGGGCGGAGTGCCCGGCGCCGGTGGCGCCGCGGACCTTGCGCACGCGCACGCCCTCGGCTTCGAGTTCCGCCAGGAGTTCGTCGACCGCGCCGGGCTCTCCCGAGACGGTCAGGGCGGCGGGTCCGTTCACGGCGGCGACCGACAACCGGTCACCGTACTTCTCCAGCCTCGCGCGGGCCCGGTCGGCGGGCATGGCGACCGCCAGCATCGCGCCCTTGCCGATGAGCTTGGTCAGCGCGCGGCTGCGCAGGGCCACGATCCGGGCCGCGTCGTCCAGCGTGAGTGCCCCGGCGACGTACGCGGCGGCGACCTCGCCCTGCGAGTGGCCGACGACGGCGGCGGGCTTCACACCGTAGGAGCGCCACAGGGCGGCCAGCGACACCATCACCGTGAACAGCGCGGGCTGGGCGATCTCCACCTCGGCCACGTCCGGCGCGTCGGGCTCGGCGCGCAGGACGTCGAGCAACGGCCAGTCGAGGTAGGGGGCGAACGCCTCGGCGCAGGCCTTCGCCTGCTCGGCGAAGACCGGGGAGGTCTCCAGAAGGTCCCGGGCCATCTCCGTCCACTGCGAGCCATGGCCGGGGAAGACGAAGGCGACCTTGCCGAAGGCCGCGGCGGTGCCCTGGACCACGGTGTCCGCGGGTTCGCCGTCGGCGAGCGCCGCGAGCCCGGCCCGCAGCTCGTGCCGGTCGTGGCCGACGACCACGGCCCGCTGCTCCAGCTGCGTCCGCGTGGTGAGGAGGGCGCGGCCGACGTCGGACGGACAGAGCCCTTCGGTGCGGTCGAGGTGGTTCAGCAGCCGGCGGGCCTGCTCACGCAGGGACCGGACGGTCTTCGCGGACAGCGCCCACGGGACCACGTCCACGGGCCGGGCGGCGGTCGCGTCCTGCGCTACGGGGGTCTGCTCGCCCTCGGCGGCGGGCGCGGTCTGCGGGGCCTGCTCGATGATGGTGTGCACGTTGGTGCCGCTCATCCCGAACGAGGAGACGGCCGCGCGCCGGGGCCTGTCCCGGTCGGGCCAGGCGGTCTGCTCGGTCAGCAGGCGTACGTTCCCGCCGGCCCAGTCGACGTCCGGGGTCGGCTCGTCGATGTGCAGCGTCTTCGGCAGGACGCCGTTGCGGATGGCCATCACCATCTTGATGACGCCGCCGACGCCCGCCGCAGCCTGCGCGTGGCCGATGTTGGACTTCAGCGAGCCCAGCCACAGCGGCCGGCCTCCGGAACGCTCCTTGCCGTACGTGGCCAGCAGCGCCTGCGCCTCGATCGGGTCGCCGAGCCGGGTTCCGGTGCCGTGGGCCTCCACGGCGTCCACGTCGTCCGGGGCGAGCCGGGCGTTGGCCAGCGCCTGCCGGATGACCTGCTGCTGAGCCTTGCCGCTGGGCGCGGTCAGGCCGTTGGAGGCGCCGTCCTGGTTGACGGCGCTGCCCCGCACGACGGCCAGGACCTCGTGCCCGTTGCGGCGGGCGTCGGACAGCCGCTCCACCAGGACCAGGCCCACGCCCTCGGCGAAGCCGGTGCCGTCGGCGGACGAGGAGAACGCCTTGCAGCGGCCGTCGGCGGCCAGCGCGCGCTGCCGGCTCGACATCGTGAACGCGGACGGTCCGGCCATCACCATCACGCCGCCGGCCAGTGCCATGGAGCACTCGCCGCCCCGCAGCGCCTGCACGGCGAGGTGGAGGGCGGTCAGCGAGGACGAGCACGCGGTGTCGACGGTGACGGAGGGGCCTTGCAGGCCGAAGGTGTAGGAGAGCCGGCCGGAGATCACGCTGGCCGCGTTGCCACTGGGGAGGTAGCCCTCGACCCCGTCGGGCACCTTCAGTGGGCGGCCGGTGTAGTCCTGGTAGCCGGAGCCGATGAAGACGCCCGTGCTGGTGGAGCGCATCGCGTCGGGGGCGATGCCGGCGCGCTCGAAGGCCTCCCAGGTGGTCTCCAGCAGCAGGCGCTGCTGCGGGTCCATGGCGACGGCCTCGCGCGGGCTGATACCGAAGACCGCGGGGTCGAACTCGTCCGCGTCGTGCAGGAATCCGCCCTGGGTGGTGTACGTGGTGCCGGTGTGGTCGGGGTCCGGGTGGTAGAGCGCCTCGACGTCCCAGCCGCGGTTGCCGGGGAAGCGGGAGATCGCGTCGCGGCCGGAGGCGACCAGCTCCCACAGGTCCTCGGGCGAGCGCACGCCGCCCGGGTAGCGGCAGGCCATCCCGATGATGGCGATCGGCTCGTCCAGCACCGCGGCGGCTGCCACGGGCGTGGCCTTCGCGTCCTGGCCGCCGGTGAGTTCGGCGAGCAGGTGGGTGGCAAGGTCGGCGGCCGTGGGGTGGTCGAAGACCAGCGTGGTGGGCAGGGCGAGGCCGGTGGCCTCGTTGATCCGGTTGCGGAGTTCCACCGCGGTCAGGGAGTCGAAGCCGAGGTCCCTGAAGGGCCGGTCGGCCTCGACGGCGCCCGCTCCCCGGTGGCCGAGGACGGCGGCGGCGTGCGTGCGCACGAGGTCCACGAGGGCGTGTGCGCGGTCTTCGTGCGACAGCCCGGCCAGGCTCTCGGCGAGCGCCCCGGAGCCGTGGCCCGTCTCGGCGGCGTCCTGCGCGAGCGTCGCGCGCACCTCGGGGAGGTCGCCGAGCAGCGGGCTGGGCCGGCCGAGGGTGAACGGCACGATGAAGCGCGACCAGTCCACGTCGGCCACGGTCAGCACGGTCTCGTCGCGGTCGAGCGCGCGCTGCAGGGCGGTGATCGCCGATGCGGGGGTCATCGCCCGGAGGCCGCGGCGGCGCAGCCGCTCCTCGTCGTCGCCGTCCTCGACCATGCCTCCGTCGGCCCAGGGGCCCCAGGAGACGGCGGTCGCGGTGAGGCCGCGGTCGCGGCGCTGCCGGGCGAGGGCGTCGAGGAAGGCGTTGCCGGCGGCGTAGGCGGCCTGGCCGCCGCTGCCCCAGACGCCGGAGATGGAGGAGAAGAGGACGAAGGCGTCCAGCTCCCGGTCGCCCAGCAGCTCGTCCAAGTGCGCCGCGCCGCCGGCCTTGGCGGCGAGCGCGGCGGCGAAGGCGTCCGGGGTGGTGGCGTCCACCATGCCGGCGTCGGCGACTCCGGCGGCGTGCACGACGGCGGTGAAGGCGTGCTCGGCGAGCAGGGCCGCCACGGCGTCGCGGTCGGCCATGTCGCAGGCGGCGAGCGTGACGCGGGCGCCGAGGGCCTCCAGTTCGTCCCGCAGGGCCGCGGCGCCCGGGGCGTCCGCGCCCCGGCGGCTGGTGAGGACGAGGTGCTCGGCGCCGCCGCGCGCCAGCCAGCGGGCGACGTGGCCGCCCAGCGCGCCCGTACCACCGGTGACGAGGACGGTCCCACGGGGCTGCCAGCGGCGGGTGGCCGCCCGTGCCGGTGCGTGGGTGAGCCGCCGGGCGAAGACGCCGGAGGCGCGGACGGCGAGCTGGTCCTCTTCCCACCGGCCCGTCAGCGCCTGTCCGAGCACGCCGGCCAGGCGTGCGGCGGCCTGGTCGTCGAGGGACTCCGGCAGGTCGATCAGGCCGCCCCAGCGCCGGGGCAGCTCCAGGGCGACGGTGCGGCCCAGGCCCCAGACCTGGGCGTGCCGGGCGTCTCGTACGGCGTCGGAGCCGCTCACGGCCACCGCGCCCGAGGTGAGGCACCACAGCGGGGCGTCGACGCCCGCGTCGCCCAGGGCCTGGACGAGCAGCAGGGTGGGCAGCACGGGGTCGCCGGTGACGAGCAGGGACAGCACGCCGTCGACGGGCCCGGTCCCGGCCAGTTCCCCGGCCAGAGCGGCGCGGTCGCTCGACGCGCCGACGACTAGCGTCTTCAGAGTGGCGCCGCGAGCGGTGAGCGCGGTGCGGACCGCGGCGGTCTGCTCGTTCTCCTCCTCCGGCACGGCCAGCAGCCAGGTGCCGCCAATGCCGGCCGGAGCGACCTCGCCCAGGCGCTTCCACCACTCGCGGTAGCGCCGGTCGTCGAGAGCGGACTGCTCCTTGTGCTGCCGCCGCCACGACGACAGCCTCGGCAGTACGTCGCTGAACGCGTCGTCTGCCTGGATGTCCAGGGTCTCGGCGAAGGCCTGCAGGTCCTCGCGCTCCACGGTCTCCCAGAACTCCGCGTCCACCGGGTCCAGCGCCGCGGCAGCCGCGGTTTCAGGGGCGTCGATCCAGTACCGCTCGTGCTCGAACGCGTACGTCGGCAGGTCGGTCTTGTGCGCACCGGCGAAGAACACGCTCCAGTCCACCGCCACGCCGTGGGTGTGCAGGTGCGCGAGAGCCGTGACGAGCGCCTGCCGCTCGGGGCGGTCGGCCCGCAGCATCGGCACCGTGACGGCGCCGTCCAGGCAGCCCTGCGCCATGCCGCTGAGGACACCGCCCGGGCCGATCTCGACGAAGGTCTTCACGCCCAGGCCGTGCAGGGTGCTCACGCCGTCGGCGAAGCGGACGGCCTCGCGGACGTGCCAGACCCAGTACTCGGGGGTGTAGGCCTCGACGAGCTGACCCGTGAGGTTGGAGACGACGGGTAACGTCGGCTTCTCGAAGGCCAGGCCACGGACGACCTCGGCGAACTCCTCCAGCATCGGGTCCATCAGCGGCGAGTGGAACGCGTGGCTGACCTTCAACCGGGACGTCTTGCGGCCCTGCTCGGCGAAGGCCGCCGCAATCGCCAGGGCCTCCGCCTCGTCACCGGAAACCACCACGGACGAGGGGCCGTTGACCGCGGCGATGCTCACCCCGTCGGTGAGGTGGGGCAGGACTTCCTCTTCGGCGGCCTGCACGGCAACCATCGCGCCGCCCGCGGGCAGGGCCTGCATCAGCGCGGCGCGGGCGGACACCAGCTTCGCCGCGTCGTCGAGGGACAGCGCACCGGCCACGTGCGCGGCGGCGATCTCGCCCACGGAGTGGCCCACGACGAAGTCGGGCCGGACGCCTAAAGATTCGAGGAGCCGGAAGAGGGCCACCTCGACCGCGAAGAGCGCCGGCTGGGTGCACCCGGTCCGGTGGAGCGTTTCGGCATCGACGTTGACGGGGGCACCCAGGTGCGCGCACACCTCGTCGTAGGCCGTGGCGAAGACGGGGAACGCCGCGTACAGCTCGCGCCCCATGCCGATCCGCTGCGAACCCTGACCCGAGAACAGGAAGCCGGTCTTTCCGCCGGCCGGGCGCCCCAGCAGCACACGGGGCGAAGGGGCCCCGGCCGCCAAGTCCTCCAGTCCCAGCAGGAGTTCCGCACGGTCCTCCCCCACGATCGCGGCCCGGTGACGCATGGCCGCGCGGGTCGTGGCCAACGACAACCCGACGTCCTGCGGCCGGACCTCGCCCCGTACGAAGGACAGCAGCCGGGCCGCCTGGGCCCGCAGCGCCGCGTCACTCTTGGCGGAGAGCACCCACGGCAGGGGGCCGCCGGGGGGAGCTTCGGCGGGCTCCTCGTCCTGGGCCGGCGCCTGCTCGATGATGGTGTGGGCGTTGGTGCCGCTGACACCGAAGGACGACACGGCGGCACGGCGGGGGTGATCCGTCTCCGGCCACTGCACGGCCTCGGTCAGCAGGCGAACGCCACCGGCCGACCAGTCCACGTGCGGCGTCGGCTCGTCCACGTGCAAGGTCCGCGGGAGCACTCCGTGGCGCATGGCCATGACCATCTTGATGATGCCGCCCACACCCGCGGCGGCCTGCGCGTGACCGATGTTGGACTTCAGCGAACCCAGCCACAACGGCCGGCCCTCCGGCCGCTCCCGCCCGTAGGTGGCGAGCAGTGCCTGCGCCTCGATCGGGTCACCCAGCTTCGTCCCCGTCCCGTGCGCCTCCACGACGTCGATCTGGGCGGGAGACAGGCCGGCCGACGCCAGGGCCTGGCGGATGACCCGCTGCTGCGCCGGACCGTTCGGCGCGGTCAGGCCGTTGGACGCCCCGTCCTGGTTGACGGCGCTGCCCCGCACCACGGCCAGCACTCGGTGCCCGTTGCGGCGGGCGTCGGACAGCCGCTCCACCAGGAGCATGCCGACACCCTCCGCCCAGCCGGTGCCGTCCGCGCCGGCGGCGAACGGCTTGCACCGGCCGTCCGGGGCCAGCCCGCGCTGACGGCTGAACTCCACGAACGCGGTGGGCGTGGTCATCACCTGCACGCCGCCGGCCAGCGCCATCGAGCACTCGCCGCCGCGCAGCGCCTGGATCGCCCAGTGCAGCGCCACCAGCGACGACGAACACGCCGTGTCAACGGTGACCGCCGGTCCCTCCAGGCCGAAGGTGTAGGCGATGCGGCCGGACATCACGCTTGCGGAGTTGCCGGTCCCGAGATGGCCGTCGGACTCGCCGCCCACCCCGACGAGGAGGTTGACGTAGTCCTGGTACCCGGAGCCGACGAAGACTCCGGTACGGCTGCCACGCACCGACTCCGCGTCGATACCGGCCCGCTCGAACGTCTCCCACGTCGTCTCCAGCAGCAACCGCTGCTGCGGATCCATCGCCACGGCCTCACGCGGACTGATCCCGAAGAACCCCGGATCGAACTCCCCCGCCTCGTACAGGAATCCACCGTGCCGCGCGTACGTCTTCCCCGTCGCCTCCGGGTCCGGGTCGTAGATGCCCTCCACGTCCCAGCCCCGGTCCGCCGGGAACTCACCGACCGCGTCACCACCGGCGGCCACCAGCTGCCACAGGTCCTCCGGCGAACGCACCCCGCCCGGATACCGGCACGCCATCCCGACGATCGCAATGGGTTCCTGGTCCTTCTCCTCGACCTCGCGAAGGCGCTCCCGGACCTGACGAAGGTCTCCGGTGACGCGCTTGAGATATTCGAGGAGCCTGTCTTCGTTGCTGCTCATCCGCCTCATCCGTCCTCGGCTGTCGTTAAAGGTAGAGCGCCAAGAACTAGGAATTTTCTAGATCTTGATCGATCAGATCGAAGATGTCGTCGACCGTCGCGTCCTGCAGCTGCCGCTGCGCATCGGCGGATTCCGCGCCCTGCCCGCCGGCGGAGTTCACCAGGGACAGGAGTTCCTGCAGCCGCCTGCGCACCCCTGACCGGACCGTCTCCTCGGCGGAGGCGGCCGTCGAGATCACCGTCTCCAGCCGGTCGAGCTCGCTGAAGACCGACACCTCGTCCGGGCCCGTCTCGCCGACGAGTTCACTGCGCAGGTGACGGGCGATCGCCTCGGGCGTCGGGTGGTCGAAGACCAGCGTCGCCGGCAGGGTCAGCCCGGTGTCGGCGGTGAGCCGGTTGCGCAGCTCCACCGCGGTCAGCGAGTCGAAGCCAAGGTCCCGGAACGCCAGGTCCGGTTCCACCGCCGCGGAGCCGCTGTGGCCGAGTACGGCCGCCGCGTGCGCGCACACCGTGTCCACGAGCAGGCGTTGCTGTTCCCCTTCGGACAACGCGGCCAGCTTCTCCTTCAGCGCGGAAGGCTCCCCGGCCCGCCCGGCGGGCCCCTCTGCGAGGGCGTCCCTGACCTCGGGCAGGTCGCTCAGCAGCGCGCTCGGCCTGCTGACGGTGAACGGGACGACGAACCGCTCCCAGTCCACGTCCGCCACGGTCACCATGCCCTCCCCGCCGCTCAGCGCACCGTGCAGCGCGGAGATCGCCCGGTCCGGCCGCAGGACGGTCAGGCCGCGCTGCCGCAGCCGCTCCTCGTCCCCGGCGTCGGCGACCATGCCGCCCTCGCCCCACGGGCCCCAGGCGATCGCGGTCGCGGCGAGGCCCCGGGCCCGCCGATGCTGCGCCAGGCCGTCGAGGAAGGCGTTCGCGGCCGAGTAAGCGGCCTGCCCGCCGCCTCCCCACACGCCGGAGACGGAGGAGAAGAGGACGAAGGCGTCCAGCTCCTGATCGCCGAGCAGTTCGTGGAGGTGCACGGCCCCGAGGGCCTTCGCGGCGACCGTCGCCGCGAAGTCGCCGAGGCTCGTCTCGGCGAGCATGCCCGCCTCGGCGGTGCCGGCCGTATGGACGACGGCGTTCACCGGGTGCTCGACGAGCAGCGCGGCCAGCGCCTCGCGGTCCGCCACGTCACAGGCGGCGACGGTCACGCGCACGCCCGCCTCCTCCAACTCGGCCTTGAGACCGGCGGCGCCGGGTGCGTCGAGACCGCGCCGGCTGGTGAGCACCAGGTGGTCCGCACCGGCACCGGCGAGCCAGCGGGCCACGTGCCCGCCCAGCGCACCGGTGCCACCGGTGATCAGGACGGTGCCGCGCGGCGACCACGAACCATCGCTCCGGGCGGGCAGCCGCGACAGGCGCCGCGCGAACACCCCTCGGTCGCGGATCGCGACCTGGTCCTCGGCCGACTGACCGAGCACCGCGGCGAGGCGGCCCGCGACCCGGTCGTCGACCGTGCCGGGAAGGTCGACGAGACCGCCCCAGCGCTGGGCGTGCTCCAGCGCCGCCACCCGGCCCAGCCCCCAGACCTGGGACTGGTACGGGTCCGCCACCTCGTCGGCGGGGCCCACGCCCACCGCGTTCCGGGTCGCGCACCACAGCGGGGCGCCGATGCCCGCGTCGCCCAGGGCCTGGACGAGCAGGACGGACAGCGCGACGCCGGAGGTCAGTGCGGCGGCCGCCGGGGCGGCCTCGCCATCGACGGCAAGCAGGGACAGGACACCCGCCACGGGCTCGTCACCGGCCGCTCGGGTGAGCTGCGCGGTCAGGTCCTCACGGCCGGTGGCCGGCTCGACCGGGACCGGCAGCGGGGCCAGGCCCCGTTCGGTCAGCCCGCGGAGGCAGCCGGTGACCCAGTCGTCGCCGAGTTGCGCAGCGCTGACCGGAACCAGCCACATACCGTTCCGGGCAGGGCCCTCCGGGGCGGGTTCGGGTATCGCTTTCCAGGTGACGCCGTAGCGCCAGCCGTCCACGGTGGACTGCTCCTTGCGCTGCCGCCGCCACGACGACAGCCTCGGCAGTACGTCGCTGAACGCGTCGTCTGCCCCGATGTCCAGGGTCTCGGCGAAGGCCTGCAGGTCCTCGCGCTCCACGGTCTCCCAGAACTCCGCGTCCACCGGGTCCAGCGCCGCGGCAGCCGCGGTTTCGGGGGCGTCGATCCAGTACCGCTCGTGCTGGAAGGCGTAGGTCGGCAGGTCGGTCTTGTGCGCACCGGCGAAGAACACGGCCCAGTCCACGGGCACGCCGTGCGTGTGCAGTTGGGCCACGGCTGTCACGAGTGCCTGCCGCTCGGGGCGGTCGGCACGCAGGACGGGCAGGGTGACGGCCTCGTCCACGCAGCCCTGCGCCATGCCGCTCAGGACGCCGCCGGGACCGATCTCCACGAACGTGGTCACACCCAGCTCGTGCAGGGTGTGCAGGCCGTCAGCGAAGCGGACCGCCTCGCGGACGTGCCGGACCCAGTACTCGGGGGTGTACGACTCGGCCAGCCGACCGGTGAGGTTCGAAACGACGGGAATCCGCGGCTCGTTGAAGACCAGACCACGGACCGCCTCGGCGAACTCCTCCAGCATCGGGTCCATCAGCGGCGAGTGGAACGCGTGACTGACCTTCAACCGGGAGGACTTTCGGCCCTGTCGGGTGAAGACCTCGGCGATCTCCAGTACGGCATCCTCGGCGCCGGAGACCACGACGGACCGAGGCCCGTTGACCGCCGCGATACCGACGCCGTCGGTCAGGTGGGGAAGGATCTCTTCCTCGGTCGCCTGGACGGCGACCATCGCCCCGCCGGCGGGCAGCGCCTGCATCAGCGCGGCACGCGCGGACACCAGCTTCGCCGCGTCCTCCAGCGACAGCACCCCGGCCACATGCGCGGCCGCGATCTCACCGACCGAGTGACCCGCCACGAAGTCCGGCCGCACACCCCACGATTCCAGGAGGCGGAACAGCGCCACCTCGACCGCGAACAGCGCCGGCTGAGCGCACCCGGTCCGGTCCAGCGTCTCGGCGTCGACATCGACCGGTGCGTCCAGACGCGCGCACACCTCGTCGTACGCATCGGCGAAGACGGGGAACCCCTCGCACAACTCACGCCCCATGCCCAGGCGTTGCGAACCCTGACCCGAGAACAGGAAGCCGACCTTGCCTCCCGGCCGGCCCTGGACGACTCCGGGGGACGGCGTTCCGGCGGCCAGGCAGCCCAGTTGGCGGCGGAAGTCGTCACAGCTCTCGCCGATGACGGCCGCCCTGTGGCGCAGGGCGCTGCGGGTGGTGGCCAGTGAATAGCCGACATCGGCCGCTGACGTGTCGTCCTGGACGAAGGCCAGCAATCGTCGTGCCTGGTCGCGCAGCGCAGCGCCGCTCTTGGCGGAGAGCACCCACGGCAGGGGGCCGCCGGCGGGAGCTTCGGCGGGCTCCTCGTCCTGGGGCGGCGCCTGCTCGATGATCGTGTGGGCGTTGGTGCCGCTGACACCGAAGGACGACACGGCAGCCCGGCGGGGGTGTTCGGTCTCCGGCCACTGCACGGCCTCGGTCAGCAGGCGGACGTCACCGGCCGACCAGTCGACGTGCGGCGTCGGCTCGTCCACGTGCAAGGTCCGCGGGAGAACGCCGTGGCGCATGGCCATGACCATCTTGATGATGCCGCCCACACCCGCGGCGGCCTGCGCGTGACCGATGTTGGACTTCAGCGAACCCAGCCACAACGGCCGGCCCTCCGGCCGCTCCCGCCCGTAGGTGGCGAGGAGTGCCTGCGCCTCGATCGGGTCACCCAGCTTCGTCCCCGTCCCGTGCGCCTCCACCGCGTCGATGTCGGCGGTGGTCAAGCCCGCGGAGGTGAGCGCCTGGCGGATGACCCGCTGCTGCGCGGGGCCGTTGGGCGCGGTCAGGCCGTTGGACGCCCCGTCCTGGTTCACGGCACTGCCCCGCACCACGGCCAGCACCCGGTGCCCGTTGCGGCGGGCGTCGGACAGCCGCTCCACCAGGAGCATGCCGACACCCTCCGCCCAGCCGGTGCCGTCCGCGCCGGCGCCGAACGCCTTGCACCGGCCGTCCGGGGCCAGCCCGCGTTGGCGGCTGAACTCCACGAAGGCCCGCGGGGTGGACATGACCATCACGCCGCCGGCCAGCGCCATGGAGCACTCGCCGTTGCGGAGGGCCTGGACCGCCCAGTGCAGGGCGACGAGCGACGACGAGCACGCCGTGTCGACGGTGACGGCCGGTCCTTCCAAGCCGAGGGTGTAGGCGATGCGGCCGGACATGATGCTCGCGGAGTTGCCCGTGCCGAAGAAGCCCTCGGAGTCGTCGATCGCGTGGAAGGCCTGGGCGGCGTAGTCCTGGTAGCCGGAGCCGACGAAGACTCCGGTACGGCTGCCACGCACCGACTCCGCGTCGATACCGGCCCGCTCGAACGTCTCCCACGTCGTCTCCAGCAGCAGGCGCTGCTGCGGATCCATCGCCACGGCCTCACGCGGACTGATCCCGAAGAACCCCGGATCGAACTCCCCCGCCTCGTACAGGAATCCACCGTGCCGCGCGTACGTCTTCCCCGTCGCCTCCGGGTCCGGATCGTAGATGCCGTCCACGTCCCAGCCGCGGTCCGCCGGGAAGTCGCCGACGGCGTCGCCACCGGCGGCCACCAGCTGCCACAGGTCCTCCGGCGAACGCACCCCGCCCGGATACCGGCACGCCATCCCGACGATCGCGATGGGGTCGTCGTCCTCGGCGGGTGCGGTCGCCGTCTCCGGTGCTGCCGCAGCGGTGCGGCCGGTGAGCTCGGTGCGCAGCTGCCGGGCGAGTGCCTGGGCGTTGGGGTGGTCGAAGACCAGCGTGGTGGGCAGGACGAGGCCGGTCTCTGCGTTGAGCCTGTTGCGCAGTTCGACGGCGGTCAGGGAGTCGAAGCCCAGGTCCTTGAAGGCCCGGTCGGCCTCGACCTCGCCGGTGCCGCTGTGGCCGAGGACGGCCGCCGCGTGGCTGCGGACGAGGTCGAGCAGCAGCGCGTGCTGCTCGGTCCCGGGCAGCCCGGTGAGGCGGTCGGCCAGGGGCGAGGCGGCGGCCGTGCCGGGCTCGCCGGCGGTGCTGCCCGCGGTGAGGATCCGCTCGGCCTCCGGGAGGTCGCCGAGCAGGGCGCTCGGGCGGCCCACGGTGAACGGGGGCAGGAACCGCTCCCAGTCGACGTCGGCCACCATGGTGGTCGCCTCGCCGGAGTCCAGGGCCTGTCGGAGGCCGGCCACGGCGAGCGCGGCGGGCATCGGGATCAGGCCGCGGCGGCGCAGTCGTTCGTCCGCGCCGTCGCCCTCGGCCATGCCGCCGCCGGCCCATGGGCCCCAGGCCACGGCGGTCGCCGGCAGGCCCTGGGCCCGGCGGCGTTCGGCGAGCCCGTCGAGGAGGGCGTTGGCCGCCGCGTAGGCGGCCTGGTAACCGCTGCCCCACACGCCGGCGATGGACGAGAAGAGGACGAAGGCGTCGAGGTCCCTGTCGGCGAGGAGCGCGTCGAGGTGCAGGGCGCCGGCTGCCTTGGCGGACAGCACGTCGGCGAAGGCGTCCGGCGTCATGGCGTCCAGCGGCTCCAGGTGGTCCACGCCCGCCGTGTGGACGACGGCGTTCACCGGGTGCTCGGCGAGCAGCGCGGCGAGCGCCGCACGGTCGGCGACGTCGCACGCGGCGACGGTGACACGGACACCCGTCGTCGTCAGCTCTGCGGCGAGATCCGCCGCACCCGGGGCGTCGAGGCCGCGGCGGCTGGTGAGGAGCAGGTGTTCGGCTCCGGCACCGGCGAGCCAGCGGGCGACGTGCCCGCCCAGCGCGCCCGTACCACCGGTGATCAGCACCGTGCCGCGCGGCGACCACCGTTGCCCGGCCCGGGTGTTCCGGCGGGTGGCGGTGTGGGAGAGCCTGCGGCCGAACACGCCGCGGGCGCGGATCGCGACCTGGTCCTCGGCCGACTGGCCGAGGACCGCCGCGAGGCGGCCGGCGACCCGGTCGTCGACCGTGCCCGGGAGGTCGATCAGACCGCCCCAGCGCTGCGCGTGCTCCAGCGCGGCGACCCGGCCGAGGCCCCAGACGGCGTTCTGGGCGGCGCTCGGCACCGCGTCCGCCCGGCCGGTGGACATGGCGGACCTGGTCAGCGCCCACAGCGGGGCGTCGATGCCCGCGTCGCCCAGGGCCTGGACGAGCGCGAGGGACAGCGCGGTGCCGACGGAGAGGGCCGGGTGTTGGGGGTGGGGCCGCTCGTCGGTGCCGAGCAGGGAGATGACACCGTCGACCGGGGTCCTTCGGACGGCGTCGCCGAGTTGCCGCAGAAGTGCGCCGCGGTCGGCGGCCGGGTCGACCGCCACCCGGACCAGCCGGGCCCCGCGGGCGGCGAGCCCGTCGGCGACTGCGGCGGTCCACTCGACGGCCTCGGGCTCCTCGGTGGCCAGGAACAGCCAGTCGCCCGGCAGTTGGTGCGCCTGGAAGCCACTGAGCGGCTTCCAGCCCGTGCGGTAGGACCAGCCTTCCACGGCGGACTCCCGGCGCTGCTGCCGACGCCATGCGGACAGCCGGGGCAGCACCATGTCCAGCTGCTCGGCGGGCAGGTCGAGGGTGGCGGCGAGGGACTCGGCGTCCTCGCGCTCCACCGTCTCCCAGAACCCGGCCTCCACGGCGCCGGTCCCCGCGACGGCGGCGGCCGTGGGCGCGGTGGCCTGGAGCCAGTACCGCTGGTGCTGGAAGGCGTAGGTCGGCAGGTCGGTACGCCGGGCGCCGCGACCGGCGAAGAACGCCTGCCAGTCGACGGGGACGCCGTGGATGTGGAGTTGCGCGACGGCGCCGGTGATCGCCTCGGCTTCGGAGCTGCCGGAGCGTGTGGAGGCAACGGTGACCGCGTCGTCCAGGCAGCCCTGGACCAGGGCGCTCAGGACCGCTCCGGGGCCGGTCTCCACGAACGCGGTCACGCCCAGCTCGCCCAGGGTCCGGATGCTGTCGGCGAAGCGTACGGCCTCGCGGACGTGGCGGACCCAGTAGTCCGCCGTGTACGCGTCGATGAGCTCACCGGTGAGGTTCGAGACGACCGGGATCCGGGGCGCCTCGAAGCGCAGACCGCCGACGACGCGGGCGAAGTCCTCCAGCACGGGGTCCATCAGCGGCGAGTGGAACGCGTGACCGACCGTCAACCGGGAGGTCTTGCGGCCCTGTCGGGCGAAGACGTCCGCGACGGCCGCTACGGCGTCCTCGGCTCCGGAGACCACGACGGACCGCGGGCCGTTGATCGCCGCGATGTCGGCGTCGTCGGTGAGGTGCGGCAGGACCTCGTCCTCGGTGGCCTGGACGGCGATCATCGCCCCGCCGGCGGGCAGGGCCTGCATCAGCGCGGCACGAGCCGTCACCAGTGCGGCCGCGTCCTCCAGCGACAGGGCCCCGGCCACGTGCGCGGCCGCGATCTCGCCCACGGAGTGCCCGGCCAGGTAGTCCGGCCGCACGCCCCACGACTCCAGCAGGCGGTGGACGGCGACCTCGTGCGCGAACAGCGCGGGCTGGGTGAAGGCGGTGCGGTTCAGCTCCTCGCCGTCCTCGTGACCGTTCTCGCCGAACGCCACGTCCCGCAGCGGCCGGTCGAGGTGCCGGTCGAGGTGGGCGCACGCCTCGTCGTACGCCTCCGCGAAGACCGGGAACGCCTCGTAGAGTTCCCGTCCCATGCCGGTGCGCTGCGAGCCCTGCCCGGAGAACAGGAAGCCCACCTGGCCTGCGTCGGCGCGGCCGAGTACGACGCCGGGAGCGGGCGTCCCCGAGGCCAGGGCGCGCAGGCCCTCGGCGATCCGGCCGTGGTCGGCACCGACCACGGCGGCGCGGTGCTCCAGGGCGGCCCGGGTGGTGGCCAGGGAGAAGCCGACGTCGGTGAGGGACGGTTCGGTGCCGTCGGCGGTGAGGGACAGCAGGCGCTCGGCCTGGGCGCGCAGCGCGGCCTCGGACTTGCCGGACAGCACCCACGGCACGGTCGCCGGGGCGACGTCGACCGGTGCGACGACGGCCGGTTCGGCCACCGGTGCCTGCTCGATGATGGTGTGGGCGTTGGTGCCGCTGACACCGAAGGACGACACGGCGGCCCGGCGCGGCCGGCCCGTCTCCGGCCAGTCGACGGCCTCCGTCAGCAGCCGGACGTCACCGGCCGACCAGTCCACGTGCGGCGTCGGCTCGTCCGCGTGCAGGGTGCGCGGCAGGACGCCGTGGCGCATCGCCATCACCATCTTGATCACACCGGCCACACCGGACGCCGCCTGGGCGTGACCGATGTTGGACTTCAGCGAGCCCAGCCACAGCGGCCGGTCCTGAGGCCGCTCCTGGCCGTACGTGGCGAGCAGCGCCTGCGCCTCGATCGGGTCACCCAGGGCGGTGCCCGTGCCGTGCGCCTCCACCGCGTCGACATCGGCCTCGGTCAGCCCGGCGGAGGCCAGGGCCTGCCGGATCACCCGCTGCTGCGCCGGACCGTTCGGCGCGGTCAGGCCGTTGGACGCGCCGTCCTGGTTGACCGCACTGCCCCGCACGACCGCGAGGACCTCGTGGCCGGCCCGCACGGCGTCGGACAGGCGCTCCACGAGCACCACGCCCACGCCCTCCGCCCAGCCGGTGCCGTCCGCGCCGGCGCCGAACGCCTTGCAGCGGCCGTCGGCGGACAGCCCGCGCTGCCGGCTGAACTCCACGAACGCGGCCGGTACGGCCATGACGTTCACACCGCCCGCGACGGCCATGGTGCTCTCGCCGTTGCGCAGTGACTGGATGGCCAGGTGCAGGGCGACCAGCGACGACGAGCACGCCGTGTCGACGGTGACGGCCGGACCCTCCAGGCCGAACGAGTAGGCCACGCGCCCGGAGACGACGCTCGCGGCGCCGCCGGTGAGCAGGTGGCCCTCGACGCCTTCCGGGACCTGCGGCAGGCCCGCGCCGTAGCCCTGGTAGGACATGCCGACGAACACGCCGGTGCGGCTGCCTTTCAGGGCGGCCGGGTCGATCCCGGCCCGCTCGAACACCTCCCACGAGGCCTCCAGCAGCAGGCGCTGCTGGGGGTCCATCGCGAGCGCCTCGCGCGGCGAGATCCCGAACAGTGCGGCGTCGAAGTCGCCCGCGTCGTAGAGGAAACCGCCGTCGCGCGCGTACGTCTTGCCCGGGGTGCCCGGGTCGGGGTCGTAGAGGTCCTCGATGTCCCAGCCGCGGTCCTCGGGGAAGCCGGAGATCGCGTCACCGCCGGACGTCACGAGCTGCCACAGGTCCTCGGGCGAGCCGACGCCGCCGGGGAGGCGACAGCTCATGGCCACGATCGCGATGGGCTCGTCGCCGGCGGCGGCCGTGCGCTGCTCCTGCCGTGCGGCGTCCTGCGGACCGAGCAGTTCGACGCGCAGGAACCGGGCCAGGGCCGTGGCGTTCGGGTAGTCGAAGACCAGCGTGGTGGGCAGCTTCAGGCCGGTGTCGGCCGTGAGCCTGTTGCGCAGTTCGACGGCGGTGAGCGAGTCGAAGCCGAGGTCGTTGAACGCCCGGCCGGGCTCCACCGCCGCGGCGCCGTCGTGGCCGAGCACGGTGGCCGCGTGCATGCGGACGAGGTCCACCAGCGTGCGGTCCTGTTCGCCCGCCGGCAGCCCGGTCAGCTTCGCGGCGAGCGCGTTGCCGGCTTCGGCGCCGCCGGAGGCCGGGGCCTCCAGGGCGCGGCGCGCCTCGGGCACGTCGGAGAGCAGGGCGCTGGGGCGGGTGACGGTGAACGGGCCGATGAACCGCTCCCAGTCGAAGTCGGCGACGGTGAGGGCGGTCTCGTCGTCGGCCAGCGCCTGCTGGAGCGCGGAGATCGCGAGGGCGGGCCGCATGGGCGGCAGGCCGCGGCGGCGCAGCATCTCCTCCCCGTCGCCGACGCCGGCCATGCCGCCCTCGGCCCAGCCGCCCCAGGAGACGGCGAGCGCGGTGCGCCCGTGTGCGCGCCGGTATGCGGCGAGGGCGTCCAGGTAGGCGTTGGCCGCCGCGTAGGCGCCCTGGCCGGCGCCGCCCCAGATGCCGGCGCCCGAGGAGAACATGACGAACGCGTCGAGTTCCTGACCGGCCAGCAGTTCGTCCAGGTGCGTGGCACCCGCGGCCTTGGCCGCCACCGTGCCGGCGAACGCGGCCGGGTCGGAGTCCTCGATCATGACGTGGTCGCCGATGCCCGCGGCGTGGACGACGGCGTTGACGGGGTGCTCGGCCAGCAGCGCCCGCAGGGCGTCCCGGTCGGCCGCGTCGCAGGCGACGACGGTCGCGGTCGCGCCGAGTTCCCGCAGTTCCGTGACGAGTTCGGCGGCTCCGGGCGCCGCGGGGCCGCGGCGGCTGGTGAGCACCAGGTGCTCCGCACCCGCACCGGCGAGCCAGCGGGCCACGTGCCCGCCCAGCGCACCCGTACCACCGGTGATCAGCACCGTGCCGCGCGGCGACCACCCCTGGGCGGGGCCCGTCGCGCGGGCGGCCCGGACGAGCCGGCGCCCGAAGACGCCCGAGGCGCGGACCGCCACCTGGTCCTCGGCCGCCTGACCGAGGACGGCAGCCACGCGGGTCGCGGTACGGGCGTCCAGCCGATCAGGCAGGTCGAGCAGTCCGCCCCAGCGCTTCGGGTATTCCAGCGCCGCCGACCGGCCGAAGCCCCACACCTGCGACTGCAGCGGGCGGTCCACCCGGTCGGAGCGGCCGGTGGCCACCGCGCCGCGCGTGGCGCACCACAGCGGGGCGTCGACACCCGCGTCGCCGAGCGCCTGCACCAGGCAGAGGGTCGCGGCGAGGCCGTGCGACAGGCCGGGGTGACCGGGCGAGGCGCTCTCGTCCTCGGCGAGCAGGGACAGCACGCCGGCCACCGGGCCGATGCCGGCCAGTTCGCGGGCCAGCGTCGCGCGGTCGGTGCCGGGCCCGGTGGCGAGCGTCACCAGTTCCAGGCCGCGCTCGCCGAGCGCGGTGTGGACCGAGGCCGTCCACTCGGTCTCCCGTGCCACGACGAGCAGCCAGGTCCCGGACGCGCCGGGCTGCGGGAGCGCGCCGAGCGGCTGCCACGTGACGCGGTAGCGCCAGCCGTCGACCACGGACTGCTCGCGGCGCTGACGGCGCCACGCGGACAGCCGGGGCAGGATCGCGCTCAGCGAGGCGTCCGCGCTGACGCCGAGGGACGCGGCGAGGGACTCCGCGTCCTCGCGCTCGACGCTGTCCCAGAAGCCGGAGTCCGCCGCTTCGTCCGGGGTGCCGTCGGCGGCCAGGTGCCCGTCCCCTTCCAGCCAGAAGCGCTCACGCTGGAAGGCGTAGGTGGGCAGGGTGACACGGTGGGCGCCGGGGAAGAGCGCCTGCCAGTCCGGGGAGACGCCGTGCACATGCAGTTCGGCGAGCGCGGTGACGACGGCCTGCTGCTCGGGGCGGCCACCGCGCAGGAGGGGCACGGCGACCGTGTCGTCCGCGCAGGCCTGCGCCAGGGCGCTGAGGACGCCACCGGGGCCGATCTCCACGAACGTGGTCACACCCAGGTCGCCGAGGGTCTCGATGCCGTCGGCGAAACGCACTGCTTCACGGACGTGCCGGACCCAGTACTCGGGGGTGTACGGCTCGGCCAGCCGGCCGGTGAGGTTCGAAACCACCGGAATCCGCGGCTCGTTGAAAACCAGACCACGGATCGCCTCGGCGAACTCCTCCAGCATCGGGTCCATCAGCGGCGAGTGGAACGCGTGACTGACCTTCAGGCGGGAGGTCTTGCGGCCCTGTCGGGTGAAGACCTCGGCGATCTCCCGTACGACGTCCTCGGTTCCGGAGACCACGACGGACCGCGGACCGTTGACCGCCGCGATACCGACGCCGTCGGTCAGGTGCGGCAGCACCTCGTCCTCGCCCGCCTGAACCGCCACCATCGCGCCGCCCGCGGGCAAGGCCTGCATCAGCGCCGCACGCGCGGACACCAGCTTCACGGCGTCGTCCAGCGACAACACGCCCGCCACATGCGCGGCCGCGATCTCACCGACCGAGTGACCCGCCACGAAGTCCGGCCGCACACCCCACGATTCCAGGAGGCGGAACAGCGCCACCTCGACCGCGAACAGCGCCGGCTGAGCGCACCCGGTCCGGTCCAGCGTCTCGGCGTCGACATCGACCGGTGCGTCCAGACGCGCGCACACCTCGTCGTACGCATCGGCGAAGACGGGGAACCCCTCGTACAACTCACGCCCCATGCCCAGGCGTTGCGAGCCCTGACCCGAGAACAGGAACCCGACCTTGCCCTGGGAGCGGGCGCGTCCCAGCGTCACGTTCGCCGCCGGTTCGCCGGTGGCGAGAGCGGTGAGGGCTTGCCGGAGCTCGTCCGGGCCCTGTGCCAGGAGCACCGCGCGGTCCTCGAACGTCTCGCGGGAGGCGAGGGAGAGGCCGATGTCGCAAGCCGTCCAGCTCTCCGTCCTATCGAGGTGGCCGGCCAGCCGGGCCGCCTGGGCGCGCAGCGCCGGCTCGCCCTTGCCCGACAGTACCCACGGCACGAGTGCGCCGGAGTCGGGTGTGGGGGGCAGCTCCGCCGTGGCGGGCGCCTGCTCGATGATGGTGTGGGCGTTGGTGCCGCTGACCCCGAAGGACGAGATCGCGGCGCGGCGCGGGCGGTCCGACTCGGGCCAGTCGATGTCCTCGGTCAGGAGCCGGACGTCACCGGCCGACCAGTCCACGTGCGGCGTCGGCTCGTCCGCGTGCAGGGTGCGCGGCAGGACGCCGTGGCGCATCGCCATCACCATCTTGATCACACCGGCCACGCCTGCCGCGGCCTGCGTGTGGCCGATGTTGGACTTCAGCGAGCCCAGCCACAGCGGCCGCTCCTCGGGCCGCTCCTGGCCGTACGTGGCGAGCAGCGCCTGCGCCTCGATCGGGTCACCGAGCGTCGTACCGGTGCCGTGGGCCTCGACGGCGTCCACGTCGCCGGGAGCGAGCCCGGCGGAGGCCAGCGCCTGCCGGATGACCCGCTGCTGCGCCGGACCGTTCGGCGCGGTCAGGCCGTTGGACGCGCCGTCCTGGTTGACCGCACTGCCCCGCACGACCGCGAGGACCTCGTGGCCGTTGCGCACGGCGTCGGAGAGGCGCTCCACGAGCACCACGCCGACGCCCTCGGACCAGCCGGTGCCGTCCGCGTCCGCGCCGAACGCCCTGCAACGGCCGTCGGGCGACAGGCCGCGCTGCCGGCTGAACTCCACGAAGACGTTCGGGCCGGCCATGACGGTGACGCCGCCGGCCAGGGCCATCGTGCACTCGCCGGTGCGCAGCGACTGCATGGCCAGGTGCAGGGCCACCAGGGACGACGAGCAGGCCGTGTCGATCGTGACGGCGGGGCCTTCGAGGCCGAAGGTGTAGGCCACCCGGCCGGAGACGACGCTGGACGCGCCGCCGACGAGACGGTGTCCTTCGACGCCTTCCGGAGTGCGGCGCGCATCGGCTCCGTAGCCCTGGTAGGCCATGCCGACGAAGACGCCGGTCCGGCTGCCGCGCAGCTGCGCGGGGGCGATCCCCGCCCGCTCGAAGGCCTCCCACGAGGTCTCCAGCAACAGGCGCTGCTGCGGGTCCATCGCCAGGGCCTCGCGCGGCGAGATCCCGAAGAAGCCGGCGTCGAAGTCGGTGGCGCCGTAGAGGAATCCGCCGTCGCGCGCGTACGTCTTGCCGGGGCGATCGGGGTCGGGGTCGTAGAGGGCGTCGACGTCCCAGCCGCGGTCCGACGGGAACGCGGAGATGGCGTCGCCGCCGGACGTGACCAGGTCCCACAGGGCTTCGGGCGAGTCGACGCCGCCGGGCAGGTGACAGCTCATCGCCACGATGGCGATGGGCTCGTCGTCGGCGGCGGCCGCGTGCTGCTCCTGCGGCGCGGCGGCCTGCGATCCGAGCAGCTCGCTCTGCAGGAAGCGGGCGAGCGCCGTGGCGTTGGGGTGGTCGAAGACCAGCGTGGACGGCAGCGCGAGGCCGGTCGCCGTGTTGACCTTGTTGCGGAGTTCGACGGCGGTCAGGGAGTCGAAGCCGAGGTCCTTGAAGGCCCGGTCGGGCTCGACCTCCGCCGCCGAGGAATGGCCCAGGACGGCCGCGACGTGCGCGCGGACCAGGTCGATCAGGGTCTGG
Source organism: Streptomyces sp. NPDC001709 (assembly GCF_053596375.1). Lineage (NCBI taxonomy): Bacteria > Bacillati > Actinomycetota > Actinomycetes > Kitasatosporales > Streptomycetaceae > Streptomyces > Streptomyces sp. NPDC001709. The sequence goes on from NZ_JBSFGB010000008.1 coordinate 373,231, forward strand.
GTGCGCTCGGCCTCCGGCAGTCCGGCGAGCCGGGCCGCCAGGGGCGCGACGGGGCGTCGGTGACATGCGTGTTGTCCGGCTGTACAATCGTGTTGTTGTCG